>NZ_JBFEKM010000013.1:0-38194 GCF_041552635.1 Sulfitobacter sp. | reverse complement strand
TGGTTTGCCGGATGCCATGCGCAGTCTGGTCAAGGAGTATCCCCGCAATGGCTGGGAAAGAAACGCCAACTATTCGCATCTGATCGCCTTTTGGCTGGATCGCCATTTGATGTTTCGAAAGCTGCTGGATCAATTGGATGCCGACGTCAAAGCAGCGCTAGACGGGAACGATGCGCAAGACGACTATAAACGCAAGCTTAGCCGATTTGGCGGAATGTTGATTAATCAATTGCACGGGCATCATCAGATCGAAGATGCACAGTACTTCCCGGTAATGTCGCAGCTTGATCAAAGCGCCGCGCGGGGCTTTGATATCCTGGACGCCGACCATCACAGCCTTGACGGGATTTTGGCGGATCTGGCGGACACCGCAAATGCCGTCTTGCAATATCAGGGCAAGCAGGCCGGTTTCATTGACACTACGGCCGCGATGAAGGGTCGATTGGATGCGTTCCGGCCCATGCTGAACCGCCATTTAGTCGATGAAGAGGAATTGGTCGTTCCAGTCCTTTTGAAATACGATCCACCGCAGTTTCGCTAGGGTCTAACGCACCCAAACTTCGACCCTCCGGTTGGCTTGCCGGCCCCAGGCGCTGTCGTCACACGCCATGGGCATCGCTTCGCCAAAGGCATCGACATCCAGCACCACGCGCTCCAAATTGACGGTGACCGCAGCGGTAATAACAGCACGGCGCACCGCCTCGGCACGGCGCAGGGCGATCTCGCGGTTGGCATCCGCCGCCCCGTCGCCGTCGCTGAACCCCACAAACAGCAAACGACGCGCGTCGTATTGGCCAACCTCAAGCGCGCGGGCCAACTGCTGCACGTTGGACCGCGATTGCGCGTCCAGACGGGCCGACCCGGCCTCGAAGCGGAATGAGGTTGAAAGCCGCGCCATCGGCTTGAGCGTCGCCGTCATGCGTTGCAATTCCTCAAGGGTGATATCGGCCCCTGCAACCGTGATCGCGTTGGTAAAACGGTTGCCTTGATCTTCGACGGGTATTTCTTCAGGCGTCTGGTCAACAAAACCTGCGCGGCGGATCACGATTTGTGCGGTTGGGCTGCGGGTGAAGGCCAGAAATTCACGCGCAGCTTGCGGCAGGCGCCGTGCGGGAAAATACAAAAACATCGGCGCGGTCAAAGGGTAATCTTCGGTCTTTATCGCACGGCGCGATACGTCCAGCGAAAAACCACAGGTGCCCGTCAGGGTCAGGATCGCCATATTGCGCCGCTCCGCGTAGCTGGTGATGCCGATGGCAAAGGGGTCCTTGGCCACGGCCTTGGCCAGATCGGCCGGGAAAGGATGGCGGGTGACGGCTTTGGACAGCTCTAGGCCTGACGGGCGCAGCACCTGATCTGCGATCGCCTGCGCAAGGCCGCTGCTATCATCTGGCAAATGCAGGTCAATCGGGGCATCCGGCCCGCCCAAAACGTTCCAGTTAGTGATTTTCCCCGCAAAGACCTGCGCCAGCATCAGCGGCGAAATTCCACGCACGGGGTTAGACGCTGACACCACAGGCACAACAGCATCCAGCGCCAATACGCGACTGCGGTTCAGGCCAGTCATGTCACCCAACCCCGCCTCGCGGGCGCGCTGCCGTTCATCAGGGCGCATTTCGCGCAAAGACATCACGATGTCGGCCTCGTCCGCCAGCAAATCGGCAAAACCTTCATCGGTGTTGCTGGCACGGAACATGAACCGCGCAATGGTTTTATTGGATTTCTGGTCGACCAGCACAAAGGTAAAGCGATTTTCGTCTTCGTCCTGACGCGTCGCACGATAGCCATTGCGGGTGGCAAAGGCGTCAATCAGCGCAGGCATCAGGATCTTGCCCATCGTCGCAGAACCGGACAGCCACAGTTCGGCAACAAAATTCTCGAGGTTGGGGCACCCCGGTCCGGCACAGTCAACGCCCGTGCCGTCGATGGTCAATTCGCCGTATTCCGTTTCGATACGATAGAAAACGCCGTCAAAACCCAGAAGCGTACCGCTGAGTTCGATTTTGCCATCCCTCGAGGTCAGCGCGACGTCTTGCGCCGCTGCATACTGCACACCCTGAAACAGGAAAAGTGCGGCGCAAACCGCCGCACGTAGTATCGTGATCATGTGACCCCAGATGTTGCCTTAGTTGCTGGCAACCTTCAGGTCTTCCAACAGATTATTCAACACTAGAAAGCTACCAATCGCATCACAATCGGGCACGGCAAGGCTTAAATCCTTGGTTTTGGTTCCTCTCGTGCCGCGCATCTCAAGCGAACGGGCCTCGATCTCTTGGCCACAATTTGCAGCGATCACCTCTGTTTCGACGCTCAGCTCGACAGCACCGCCGGCGGTCTCCATCGCGGCGGGGAATGTATATACTTCGGCAAGCAGGGGATCTGCGGCACTAAGGTCGCCGTTCATGGTCATAAAACCGCCCTCGCCGGTGATCGCAGAAGCGATATCGCGTGGCTTGCCCGACCATACATGACCGCCGCCATTGTAATCCGATCCGAATTCTAGTGCATGGATTTGGAACCCCGTATCGCCTTTCCACTGCAAAACCACTCGGTTGAAATCGGCAATATCTTCGACCATGGCTTGGGCCACTGCGCCATCCCCGTTGCCAAAGGCAAAGACAAAGACTGCCGTTTCGGCAAGCGCTGGCACAGCAATATCCAGCGCGCCCGTGCGCGACGTGGTTTGGGTAAAGATCATGCCATTGTGGTGGACCGTGACCCGTTCATTCGGCAGGCAGGGCGCATCAAGCGTGACATTCACCATCGCCGCCGCCATTGGGCGCGCATTTGCAGTGATATCGCACTCTGCACCGACAACATCAGGAGAGGCACCCGGAACGGGTGCTGCAATTTCTGGGGCCGCGGTCTTGATAACCTGAATATCCGTTTCAGGCAGACGCACGCTGTTGCCCAATTCACCAATGCTGAAATCGGCAGACGTCAGCGTGATATCCTGGACTTCCAACATGGTGGTATCAGCATCCAGCGCCTGAAGTTCGCGTTCCTGAACCGCAGCATCGGATGCAGCACCATAGCGTTCGTTCGCTGCATCAGAGCTTTGCATCACAAAGCCAATGCCGATCGCACATCCCAAAGTGCCTGCGGCTGTCATGATCTCTTTAATGTGCGGCATAGGGTGACCTCGCTCGGATTAATCTCCGGTTAAGATCGCTTAAGACCGCGGCAGAGGTATGGCCAACAGGTGAAAAGAACGGGGCAACATCAAGGCAGCATCATGATGCCGCCCTTGACGTTTAGCTGTCGTAATAGCCACGACCATAAGCCGCGAAAGACCCTGAATCGCCACCATACCCGTAGCTTTTCATGCCCTTTTCATTGATCTGGCTTAGAACCAGACCCGTGATGCGCTGGTTCGAGTTGTGGAAGAATCGCATGGATTCTTCGACCAGCGCTTTGCTGGTGCTGTCCCATTTCACCGAAAACAGAATCGCATCGGCATTTTCTGCAATGATCCGCGCATCAGGGACAACCAGCACTGGCGGGGTGTCGATGATAATGAAATCGTACTTCTGGCGCATTTCGGCGATGAACTTCTTGAACGTATCGGATGAAAACAGATCGGCAGCGTTCACGTTTGTCTTTTCACCGGCCAGAATATCAGCCTCGAACCCTTTGGGCCGATGGATGGCGTCCTCAAACTTTACATCGCCGTTCAGCACCGATGCGATGCCTGTCTTCGGCAATGTCGGGAAATATTCATTCAACGTCCTGCGGCGAATATCGCCTTCGACCAGCAGAACCGACTTGCCCAGACCAGACAGGAATTTGGCCAGTGACAGCGATACCGTCGTCTTGCCCTCGCCGGGGATCGACGAAGTCGACAGAATAACCTGCGGTTTTTTATCGACACTGGACAGCATCAAGGACGTGCGCAGGTTGCGAATGGATTCAGCCGCAGCCGAGGTCGGTTTTTCTGATAGATACGACAGTGTATCCAGACGCGCACGCGACGGAATCAGGGGAATCTGGCCAATCACCGTATAGCCTGTGTGCTGCTCAAGCTCACTGGCTGTACGGAATGTGCTTGTTTTCATTTCCCGATACAGCACGATGCACGACCCAAGGAACGCACCAAGAACAAACCACATCGCAATGATCCGTGTTTTGCGCGGCGCGCTCGGGGCCCCCGGAATGACGGCTTTGGACAACAACCGGCTGTCTGCTTTTTGGATACCCTCTTGGGCTGATGTTTCCTTGAGGCGGGTCAAGAAATACTCATAGAGCAAACGCGTCGCCTCTGCCTCGCGGGTGAGCTGCTGCAAGGCAATCAAATCCTGTCCTTGTTTTACAACTTGATCTGAAACGTCTTCCTCTGAAGTCCGAAGCGCGGTGAGCTGTTGGTTCGACCGCAGCAAATCGGCTTGGGCACGTTCGACCAAGGCAGCATAGCGGGATCCGAATAGATTCCGGTTCGTTTCACTATCAAGGCCCCCGTTTGCGATCCGGTCCAATGTCGCGTCATTGGCAGCCTTCAACTTTGCTTCATCGGACTCGGCCTCTAACAAGGTGGCAAGCCGGGCTTCGATCAGGGTGTTCGCAGTCTCTGCACTTGCAATACGGTCTCTCAGGTCCTTGATCTGACGTTCAAGCGCTTGCAGTGCCTCTACCGACACAAGCTGTGTTTGCGCCGTAAAACCAGACACTTTCTTTTCTGCTGTCTCCAGCTCGATCTGCAGTTCGGATACCCGGTTACTCAGCCATTCTGTCGCTTTTTCCGTCGCCTCGAATTTAACTTCGATCTGATTCAGGATGTAAAGTTCGACAAATGTATCTGCGATCAGCGCAGATTTGACCGGTGATTCAGATTCAACAGTAACGTTGAAAACCAGACTTCTTGTGATGTTTCGGATACCGACCTTGCTAAGAAGGCTTGCAACGACATTATCGCGAATGCGCGTCTGCATCAGTTCACTCTCGGGCGCAAAAGCCGTCGGAGCATCACCAGAAGAAATTAGATTGCTTACCCGCGCCTTGAGCGCAGCAATCATGCCCGGCTTTCTCAGGCGCGAGTTAAATTCAGGGTCCTCGATAAGATTTAGCCGATCAACGACTTTGCCAGCAAGGCCACGCGACCTAAGAACTTCGACTTCGGTGTTCACCGCCGTCGCATCGCCGGAGAATCCGCCAACAACCGCTTGCAGGTCGACGACCTTGTCCTGCTGGGTTTCCAAAATTACGACGGCCGTGGAACGATACAGCGGAACAGCAACACTATAAGCATAGTACCCCGCCAGAAACACGGCGATGGCGGTCACAAGAGCGATAATCCATTTACCGCGCCAAAGAGTGCTGACCATCGCGCTGATGTTGATACTTTCGTCACCATCCCCTTGGGTGGATGCAAAATTTTGTGAGCTCTGGTTTATCATGTTCAGCTTGTCCAATTATCGAAGCCAGAAAATGACTTACTCGATCTTGCTTTCTCAAAGACCTTAACGAACAAGCGGTGAAATTCCCACCGTATTCCCCAAGTGTCTCCTATTTTTGGGTGCCTCCAAAAGCACGGCTTTCGTAAAGGTAAACTTTTAACGAACAATCAGGTACTTGCTCAATCGAAAGTTGCTTGTCCAGCCCTGAAACAACCCGAAACAAGCGATCTTTCGCTTTTACTTAAGACCCTCTCGGGCGATAAAGCTGGCCAGATCCAAAATCAACTGACCCCGTGCGGCAGCAATCGCAGCCGGGCCACCCTTGGGGTCATAGGCAACCGTCAGATCGAAAAGCCCGGACCGTTCGCGCCGGCCATCAGCAACCGCGACGAAATACTGGCCAGACGCCGTGAACTGGCCCGCATCCGAGGCCAGCAATTCGCTAAAGCGCACTTCAAGACGGGCATCGGGATAGGCCTCGAAGGGCCACGGTTCGGACGCGACACGACGATTTGTCAGGCGCGACAGGTTTTCGCTAAGTTCCAGTGCAACGGCACGACCCGGCGCATCTGCCCAAAGCTGGTTTGACGAACTGACCAAAGTCCCATTGCTTTTGCGAATGTGAATTTCATCGGCCGCCGCATAGCTGGGCAACGACACATCGCGCACTTCGACGGCAGCAAATCCAATGCTGACCTTGTCAGTTACCGCAGGCGACGTCACCGCAAAGCGATCCGCAGATCCACAGGCAACCAACGTCAATGTCAGTCCGACAGTTGCGATCGTTTTCAGAATGTTCATGTTTTACCGTCCCAGCAAAAGCGAATTGGGGTTACGTTCAATGGTGCGCGCCAAAGATGCAAGCGCATCGGCGGCTTTTTGGATATCGCGCATTGTGTCCTGCGCGGTCCGGCTGATCTGATCGCCTTGGTCAAACCCTTCGATGGTCCGGCTTGCCTGCGCGAACAGCGAGGACAGGCGATCAACGATCTGCGGCAGATCTTGCGCGGAAACGGCGATATTATCCGCGGCATTGCGCGCAGAAGCGAGCGTTTGGTTCACGTTCTCGATCGCCCCACCCTCGCGGAGTTCCTGCAAGGTATAGTTCAGTTCATCCAGCGCGTTTTTCAGCGATCCCGGCAAGGCGACCGCATCAGGCGTACCAATCACCTGATCCGCAGATCGGGTCAGGGCCGTCAGTTCGTCCACAAGTTGCTGCAATTCCAGTTCGCTGGCATTGGCCGCGACAGCCTGCATTTCGGTGATCAGCGCCGGTACACCTTCGGTCGAGGTACTAAAGGATTCAGCTGCTGCCGAAACGGAATCGACAGCATCCAGCAACCGCTTTGCCATCTGTTCCTGCTCAAGCGTCGCAACTAGGGTTTCGACACGCGACAGCGTCGCGTTCAGGGTCACGGGGATGTTTTTCACTGAATCCGATGAAACAAGGCCCGTGACTTCGTTGATCAGGGTCCGCACATCCTTGGGGGTTTTCTGCAATTCGTCACTGCCGATGAACATCTGCGCCGAATTCATCAACCCGATCGCGCTGTTCAGCAGCTCTTCGATTGGCAGATTATTTATCCGCGTGAATACGCCCTCGACCGTCGCGGCTGCATCGGATGTTTCGTTCTTGGTGGTCGGCATGACAGGAAATGCGTCTCCGACCGCAGCAAGACGGGCAGCGGGCGCATCCGGCACGATGACCATCTCGACCTTCAATCCCCCGGTCAGCAGACTGGCAGAGGCAAGCCGTGCCCGCAGTCCGTTTGCAACACGATCCTGCAACAGCGACAACGCGCTGGCAGCAGACACCTCGCCCGGCAGACCAAGCCGCGCGGGTTGGATCGACAGCGTCGCATTCAACCGCACACGGCTGTCGCCGAACTGGTTATAATCCACAATGCCTGACAGGGATTCAACTTCGCCGATATTCAATCCGCTCAGCTCGACGGGCGCACCAACGGCAAGCCCCGAAACGTTGTCTTCAAATATCACGCTAAGCTTTAGCGGGTCGACTTCTGAGGCATTAAAGACGGAACTGCGCGCGCCTTCCTTGCTTGGGAAAATCTCAAAGACGGTGCCATCCTGAACACGGTCGCCCCCCGACACAAAAGTATCAAAAGTGATGCCCCCACCGATCAGGGTTGCAATGGATTCAAAATCCACCTCGGCCCCGCCCGGCCCGATCGACAAGCTAAAGCCAGACGTGTCCCAAAAGCGGGTCGAACTGTTCACAAGATTGCGGTGCTCTTCGTAGATCAACGCCTCGACGATTGCAAAATTGCCGCGCGGTGCGATCTGTGCCTTGCCCAGACGGCCCACTTCGATGCCGCGATACAGGATCGGTGCATCGTCCGTCAGCTGGCCGGTGCCGACAGTACGAAAGGCAATCTGCAAGCCGGATTGCCCCGCACGGATCAGCGGTGCAGTGTCAGATCCGACAAAGCGGTCCGCGAATGTTCCCACTTCGGAATTCCACGATCCTTCAATGTAAACGCCGCTTAGGACCGTGCTTAGACCCGTGATCCCCTGCGCGGATACTTCGGGCTGGACGATCCAGAACGCAGCGCTGCTGTCGATGAACGGAGCAACGTTTTTGTCGACGCGGATCGTGGCCACGACCTTCCCCAACCCTTCGCTGAATCCGACTTCTTCGACGCGCCCCACCGTAACATCACGGTAGCGCAATTCGGTTTCTCCGGCTTTGATGCCAGCCCCTTTGTCGAATTCGACATAGATCTCGGGCCCGCGCGCGTTATAGCTGCTCCAGGCGACGCTTAGCGCTGCAAGCAGCGCCAAAACGGGAATGATCCAGACAAAAGATGCGCCGCTCAGGAACAGCCTGCGCGCAGATTTTACCGACACTTCGGGTGGCGTTTCAGTCATTTGATGGATCCCCATCCTTGGTCTGCTTATCCCAGATCAAGCGAGAATCGAACGCCTGCGCCGAAAGCATGGTAAAAATCACCGACAAAGCAAAAAACATGCTTGCCGGACCAGGGTTAATACTAGCGAGGGTGTCGAGTTGCACGAGCGAGGACAAAATCGCAACCACAAAGATATCAATCATCGACCATCGTCCGATATATTCGACGATCTCGTACATCACATGGCGTGCATGATTGCCCCCCGCGCCGTGCCTTTTAACGCTGACCGCAAGGTACGCGACGGCCCAAAATTTCGCGAGCGGGATCGCAACAGACGCCAGAAGAATGATGAACGCGATCCCGAATGCACCGTGCTGGGCCAATTCAACCGCCCCGCCGACAATGGTGCTTTCGTCGGACTGAAACAGCGTCTTTGTCTTGAGCATCGGATACATATTCGCCGGAACATAACACATCAGGCCGACGATCCAGAAGGCCCACACTTTTTGCAGGCTATGACTATCGCGCGACACCATCTTGTGCCCGCAACGCCCGCAGACCTGCGTGCCCAAGGGCCAAGCCCGAGTGCACCGCGTGCAAGCGACAAGGCCCATTTCCCGCGCGCTCAGGATTTTTTGGGGTGTTCCAGGGAATTCCATACCGACCACCTACACATAAAACTATCTTGCGCCACCAACAACACAACCAATCCCCCGAACATCCAGAACGCAGGACCAAAACCAACTGTGGCAAGATCGGCGATCTTGACCAGCGCCACCGCACAACCTAGCGCGAAAATCTCGGCCATCGACCAAGGCTGCAATGCTTGGGAAAGGCGAAATGCCTGCATCGCATGCCGCGCAGGGGGCAAATCCAGCACGACCGGCACCAAGACATACAGCGTCAGCATCGCCCGCATCAAAGGCACCACCATAATCAACCCGGCCGTCGCCAGCGCCAGCAGCACCAAAGGCCCGCTTGAGAATGCCAAAGCTGAATCAAACACAGAAACCGAGTTCTTGTTACCCGCCGCATCAATCGTCAGAAACGGAAAGAACGTCGCCCCGATAATCAAGATGAACGTGGCCAACGCGATCGCGATAATCTTGAGCCCTGCTTGCTGTCGCGGCGCGATCAACACGGTTTGACACCGCTGGCAAACTGCTTTTTCGCCCAGTTTCGGTTCTTTTAGATGATAGACGGCATCGCATTGCGGACAGATGATCAGCTCTGTCAGCGGAAGTGAGATATCAGGGTCAACTGTGTCTTTCATAGCGGGCTTATACAGAAGGATTTTTGCGGGTGATATCCAAAAATTTACACGGTTTAGTCATGTAATTGCGCCCCTCACCCCGGTTTTAAGGCTTTCTATTCTTGGCCGTTCAGGTAGGCGATGGATTGGTTTGCAGCGCTTGGTCGATGCTTTTTCCCAACTTCTCTACCAGCTCGTCAATTTGCGCATCCGAGATGATGAACGGCGGGGCCAGCAAGACGTGGTCGCCGGTCTTGCCGTCAATCGTGCCGGCCATCGGATAACAGATCAGGCCATTCTCGAACGCATGTTTCTTGATCTTGGCGGCAATCCCGCGTGACGGGTCAAAGGGTTCTTTCGTTTCTCGGTTGGCGACCATCTCGACCCCCACAAACAACCCGCGTCCGCGAATATCGCCTACGTTCGGATGCTGACCAAACGCGGTGTTCAACGCGGCGCGCAACCGGTCGCCTTGCCGCTGCACATTTGACAGCAAATCGCGCTCCAACACGGCGGACACCACGGCAACACCGGCCGCTGCCGCCGTCGGGTGGCCGATATAGGTATGCCCGTGCTGGAAAAATCCAGTGCCGTCCTGGATGGCTTGATAGATATGCGCCGTACACAGCATCGCCCCGATTGGCTGGTATCCGCCCCCCAATCCTTTGGCGATGCACAGGATATCTGGGGTCACGTCCTCTTGCGAACAGGCAAACAACGCGCCTGTTCGCCCCATGCCGCACATGACCTCGTCCAAGATCAGCAACACGCCGTATTGATCGCAGATCTCGCGGATGCGTTTGAAATATCCCGGCGCTGCGGTCAGCGCGCCGGATGTGGCCCCCACCACAGGTTCTGCGATGAACGCCATAACGGTTTCGGGGCCAACCCGAAGCAGTTCTTCTTCCAGCAAGTTGGCGGCGCGCAGGCCATATTCTTCGGCCGTTTCGCCGTCATGTCTCAGACGGTATTCATAGCACGGATCAATGTGGCTGATGTCCAACAGCAAGGGCGCGAATTGGGCGCGGCGCCATTCATTGCCGCCTGCCGAAAGCGCGCCTATGGTATTCCCGTGATAGCTTTGCTTGCGGGCGATGATGCGACCGCGTTCGGGCTGGCCGCGTTCAACATGATATTGGCGGGCCAGTTTCAACGCGGCTTCGACGGCTTCGGAGCCGCCAGAAACCAGATACACGCGGTCCAGATCGCCGGGTGCATGTTCGATCAACAGATCGGCCAAGGTTTCGGCAGGTTCGGACGTAAAGAACCCTGTGTGCGCATAGGCAAGATGATCAAGTTGGTTCTTGATCGCCTTGATCACCGCCACGTCCCCGTGGCCAAGACATGACACCGCCGCACCGCCCGAGGCGTCCAGATATTGCTTGCCGCTGGCATCGGTCAGGTAACATCCCTCGCCGCTTACGGCGACGGGCGGCAGGTTGCGGGTGTGGCGGGGGAAAATATGCGACATGTGAGTTTCCTTGGCTAAGGGTTTAGGCAGCACCGGGCAGCAACACATTGCGCGACCCTTCCTCAAACTTATCAATCGTGTGGGACCAGACAGTCCCCGGCCAGCGCAGTTCCATCTCGCGTTTGCGCGGGCGGTAAACAGCAGTGTAAAGCGTGCCGAAACCGGCGCTGAACTGGTGCGAATACAGCGGTGGCTTCAGAAACGTCCCGATGAATTTTTCCTCGGGGTCGCGGTGGAAACGCAGGCGTTGCAGCAAATAGCGTTCACGTTCCACCGTGGCAGTAAAGCGCGCATGGCTGATCCATTCGACAGTTTCCTGATGGTTGGTGGCCACCGCCGCATTGGTGATAATCGTCTCGCGGTCAGGTGCCATGAACGCGGTCAGATATTTGCGTTTGCGGTCCAGGACGGTGACATTATAGCTCATGTGGGTCGGCACACGCGCCAAAACTTTGCCCGCCTGTTCCGCTGTCTCGCAGGTTTGCAGGACATAGCGCAGGATCAGCGGCACGCCAAAACCGATGCCCACAACCCGCCTGCCGCCAAAGGTCAGCGAAATCGACAAGCCTGCGTCATTCACCCCGTCGACCAGCCCGAATAGCCCGTCAGACGTGCCCATCACCTTGCGCCCCTGCCAGCCGGTATGCAGCAGCAGGCTGTCAAAAGCGTTGGTGTTATAGTCATAGTTTCGCACAAGAACCGGTTCTTTGCCGCCCCAGACCGCTTGACTACAACCTGACAGATAAGGGGGCGGGCAATAGAAGCTTAGGAACCGCGCCGCCAAATCACTGCCGCCGGCCTTTTCGCACAGGTCTTCGTACAAGGGGATGATTTCGGGCATGTGCTTTTTAAGCGCGCGCACACATTCGGCATAGGTTGGGCGCGCAGCTTCACCCTCCTTCAGCCACCATTTACGGTAGTGAGGCCAGTATTCGGCGAAAAGCCCGGCCCATTTCGGACCGGGCAATTCTTCTGATATGGCACGCCAAAGCATGTGCTGGCCTCTCAAGCCTTAGAGGATTTTGAACGCCGGATCAGACATCGCTGGCCCTGCTTCTGCAACAGGCAAGGGGCGTCCGTTGACCGACTGCTTGATACCGTGGATCCACTTTTTCGCGCGATCATTCAACTGGAATGCTTTGGTCATCGACCGGCCACGGGTCACAAGAATACCGATGTCGGCCCCTTCATAGCGGTAATCACCCGGCTGGAGGATGCGCAAGAAGAACGCTTCGTTTTCGGATTCAACCGCACGACGGTGATAGTCGAAACGGTCAAACACAACGCGGCCATCTTCGAGCATTTTGTAGATGCCGGTTTCAGGCGCTTCGGTACAGATATCAACGCTGTCCTCAGTGTGTTTGATGACCATCTGCGACCAGCTATCGATCATGTCCGGGTCGGCCCAGCGATTGTTCAGCTCTGTCGTGTCCAGTTTGAATTTCTTCTTAGAGAACTCAAGCAGGTGGAACAAGAACAACGGCGCATCCGCATGGGCAAATGCCGCGTGGTTGGTCATGGATGACGCACCGGTAATGCGCGGGTTCAATTCGCCCAACCAGATGTCACCGGTCTTTTTGTCGATCAGGAAATCCAGCTCAAAGTAACCACGGTAGCCTTCTTTGCGCAGTTGTTCACCGAATTTGAACGTCAGTTCACGGGCCTTTTGGCGGACCTTGGGCGGGAAAGCCGTGGACAGGATTTCATTGCCACACCAGCCGCCGCGATAGGGCGTCAGGTCTTTGAAACCAACAAGTTCCGTCATCAACGGACCAACGATCGTCCCTTCCGAAGTGGCGCAGGCCTCGATCGCGGAACCGCGGCAATCAATGCGCTTCATGATCTTGATCTCGCCTTCGCCGACGATCTCGGATTCATGGCGGCGGAAGTCTGCCTCGGATTTGATAAAGAACGTGGTGTGGCCGCTGTCGCCAAAGGCGGATTGCAGGACCAGATCATGCCCGATGCCTGCCTTTTCGCAGGTTTTCTTGAGGTCTTCGTAATCCTTAACCTCGGCCAATACGTTTGGCACCGATGGCACGCCGGCCTTGTTACCGATCCGCACGGTTTCGATCTTGTTGTCCATCTTGGTGCGCAGCTTGGCCTTGGGGAACCAGACATCGGCACCAAGTTCTTTTGACAGACGTTCGGTTTCTTCGTCGAACATCAGGAACACAAACTTGGGCTTGCCGCCGCGACGTTTGATAAAGTCGATGACCTCTTTGTGCTGCAGCAGATAGTTGTTGATGTCTTCGATGGACTGGAATTCTGCGTGCGGCTGTTCGGACGGGCAGAACACGTTCGGGTGCTTGCCGCCGTAGCAGTCGATGTAGCAGATGTATTTAAAATTCTTCACCCATTCATCGAGGCCCAACAGGTTAAAGTTGGTCGCAGAAATGAAATATACAGGGTCCTCGTTTCGGTGAAAGAACCGGCGGATTTCCGAGATATTCTTGAGAACAGTCGTGGTCATAGGTTTGGGTCCTTTTCTTATTCAGGTGAAGACGAAAGATTTTTCTTCCGCACGCGTTTCAGCGCTGCTTCGGTAAAGACACGTAGCCCCAGATCGGGGCGATAGCCGTGGATTTCGCTCACATCCAAGGCCCGCATGAATGCCAGAATTTCCTGACTGACCACCTGTCCGGGGACAAGGATCGGAAAGCCGGGCGGGTACGGGATGATAAAACTGGCAGAGACGACCGTTTTTCCTGCATCCATAGCCTCGCGAAGGGTGCCATTAAGGTCAAGGTAGTCGGTGTTCTTCTCGTCATATGACAGGAAGAACGCGGTCCGGATATCACCTTCGGATGTGACGTTATCGTTGCGGAATGCCTCGTGAAAGCGGCTGAAATCGGGCAAAGGCGGATAGTTTTCCATCAGGTTCGACACACGATTGTCGAACGACCGACGCTCCATCTTGCTGGCGTCATCCAGCAGATCATCCAGTGATTTGGCGATCTCGACCAAGACTTCGATCAGATAGGCGACCGATGACCGCGTGGTCCCGATGTTGGTCATGAACAACACGGTATTGCGCGAGGTCTTGTTGATCTGGATTCCGTATTTATCCATCAAGATATCGGTCTTGAACGTGTCACCGTCCCAGCCCGTGCCGCCAACCAGCAAGGTCACTCGGCTGGCATCAAGGACAAACTGGTCTTTTTCCCAGCAGTCCCACATATCGGTCCAGCCCTGTTCCTGATCGTAATAGCTGGTAACCCCGCTTTCGCGATATTCTTCGGGGATCATATCGCCTGCGGTCAGCACCTTGAAGTATTTCGACAGCAGCGGATGGTCAGCAATCGCGCGGCGCATGGACAAGGCTGCCTCGATCTGGCGCTGGACGAATTCGAACCCTTCCAGTTCGACCTGACGCCGCCCCACATCCAAGGACGCGATGATCTGGTAGTTTGGCGAAGTCGACGTGTGGGTCATATAGGCTTCGTGGAAGGACTGTTCGACCTCGCCCTTGAAGTCCTGATCGTTGACGTGAATCATAGACCCTTGGCGCAAGGATGTCAGCGTTTTGTGGGTCGATTGCGTGGTATAGACCCTAACCCGCGACTTGGGCGACGGGATCAGGCGCGTGTTCAGCAGCGTTTCATCATCCGCATCTTTCAGCTTGGCCTGCTGTTTCTCATAGGCTTCGGCGTGCTTGGTCGATTTGAACTTTTCACGCAGAGTATTGGCGGCGTTCATACCAGTGCGCTGGCGGTAAGTCGGGTTGAACCGCGCAAAGGCGAACCATGCTTCGTCCCACAGGAAAATCAGATCGGGCTTGATCGCCAGACATTCTTCCATGACGCGCTCGACATTATAGACCAGACCGTCAAACGTACAGTTGGTCAGCAGCAACATGCGCACCTGATCCAGCTTGCCAGCGGCTTTAAGCGCCAGCAGCTGGTGCTTGATCTCGCGCAGCGGGACAGCACCGTACATGGAGTATTCGTTCAACGGATAGCTGTCCAAGTAACAGACCTGCGCACCCGCCAGCACCATGCCGTAATGGTGCGACTTGTGGCAGTCACGGTCGACCAGCACAATGTCACCGGGGCGCACCAACGCCTGAACGACGATCTTGTTACAGGTCGATGTGCCGTTGGTGGCAAAGAACGTCTGTTTGGACCCAAATGCCCGCGATGCAAGTTCTTGTGCCTCTTTGATGGGGCCATGCGGTTCCAGCAGACTATCCAGACCACCCGACGTGGCAGAGGTTTCGGCAAGGAAGATATTAGGCCCGTAGAACGCGCCCATGTCCTGAATCCAATGCGACCGGGTGATCGACTTGCCGCGGCTGATCGGCATGGCGTGGAAAACACCGGTTGGCTGTTTGGAATACTCGACAAGCGCCGTAAAGAACGGCGATTTGTTGCGGGCCTGAACGCCGCGCAGGATGTTCAGGTGCAGTTCCATAAAGTCTTCTTGGTTATAGAAAACCCGACGGCAGATCCCCAGATCAAGGCCCGCGATGTCTTCGACCGACCGTTCGGTCACCAGATAGGCGTCCAGTTCGGGGCGCACCTTGGCGATCATCCGGCACAGTTCGGGGCCATAGTTTTCCGGCTGAAGCTTGTCTATCTCTTCCTGACCACCGGCGCGGGCCAATGAGCGGGCCAGGATCGGTTCATCCATCTTTGACTTTAGCGTCAAACCGGGCCGTACCACGATGGCCTGAATGTTGTGGTTAAACAGAACCGCAATCAGCGCATCCTCGATGGATTTGACCACAACCGCTTCATAGTGGAACGGATCTTCGACGCGGCGCATGCGGCTGACGTTCGATTTCAACCAGCGTTCCTGCTGTTCGCTGACGTCATCAACGATCAGCACTTCGAAATAGGGCTTGGTCAGGGCGCGCGCTTCTGGGGAAAGCATCGCCTCGTCGTCATGTTCTTCGTGATCAATGCTGTCGCGCTCCAACGGGATCGACCGACGGCGATAGGCACCGGTGGTCAAGGCGCGCGTGATACGGTTTACAGCAAATGACAGGTCATCAAAGCTATTGTGGTTCAGCATGCGTTGTAGATGCTCAAACGCGGGCATGCCGGGAAACGCCCAATAGGGTTCGATAAACGAGAGCGATGTGAACAGCGCATGGCATTTGCTGCGCAGGAAATCGATCTCTTCTTTTTTGGGGTCACGGGTCAAGGCCATCGTGGCCTCGCGCAGTGCGCTCCACCGGTCAGACCGAAGTTGGATCGCCGAGGAATAATCGTTCATAGAATGCATCAATCGTACTCCGCTATGGGCGTTACACTGCTGCATCTTGGGGTCCGGCCAAGGATGGTCGGACCCCAAAGCGACAGCTTAGCCGCTGGGTGATTCATCTGTTCCCGGCAATACGCCGGGCTTTGCAGGTGGATTAGGTGTCGCCGCAGTCGGAACTACGGGTGCAGGGGCATGGGCGTGCATCGCTGCCGTCCCTGCTGTTTCATTTGCAAGTGGTTCCGGCGCGAATCCAGGCTGGGCCAGCGCGAAACCGGGGGCCGCATCCTGACCTTTGAACGCAGGGACGTGCGGCACACGCTGTGCAGGTACATCGACGAACAATCCCGCACGCGACCCCTGAACCGGCACCTCAAGAGGGCCAAGCGTGTTCAAATAGGCGTCTGTCCCGCTGTTGCGATCGTAGATCGAGAAATCAGTCGACCGGTCGCGGAAGGATTTCAGTACCTGGCCCAAACCTTTCATCCCGGTCTCGCGCTGACGGCGGACCATGGACATATCAACTTCAATCGGGAACATGTCTTCTTGGCCCGCAGATTGGTGCAAGACCATCGACGTAGGATCGACAACCAGCGATTTACCAACGCCACCTGCGCCCAAACCGTTCACCGCAAACACATAACACTGGAATTGCGCGGCAGTTGCACGTGCGATGGCCAGTTCGGCATCGCGGTCAGTTGTACCGGTCAGCACTGGGGTCAAAAGAACTTCGACACCTTGGCTGGTCAGCTGGCGTGTGGTTTCAGGGAACCACATATCATAGCAGATCGACAGACCGAAACGGCCAACATCCGGCACGTCAAAGACGCAAAATTCAGTACCTGCCGCGATGCCGGATTCGTAGGGCCGGAACGGGAACATCTTGGCGTAACGGCGGATGATCTCGCCCTCGGGGTTGATCACGACGGCGGTGTTATACACACGGCCATCGACCGGATCTTTCAGAAACATCGATCCCGGGATCAGCCAAACGCGGTGCTTGAGCGCGGCGGCCTGAAACTTCTCTAGGGTTTCGTTTTCCGGTGGCAATGCAAAACGGTCAAGCGGACCAAACGGGGTCAATTCAGAAAACAGGACCATCTGGGTCCATGGGAAACGCGCCATCAGGATATCCAGACGCTGGATCATTCCATCCACGTTAGATTCCAAGGCATTTACGTACATTTGTACGCCGGCAATCGCAAAAGGTGTCATCAAAACTCACTCCGACCAAGGGGGGCGCACGGGTCGGAAAAAGTCCGGCCAGATGCCCCTGTTGGCCCGTCCATATCCCCATCTTTGAGAATATTAAACAGGGGAGTTAGCGTCAACTCAAGCGGCCATTGCATGGCTTCTATGCGTCGCATGCACAAAGTCACTTTTAGACCGACACTGCCTTGCGGGAACCGCGCGCATTGCGGCCCCGTTGAAGCATGACAACAAAGGCAAGCAATAAGAGTGCAGGCAAGAACATCCAGTATTTGCTGGGTGTCGACACTGGCTTGAGAACGCGCAGAACCTCTTGGTCCCAGTCCAGCCCAGCGTTCGACGCCGGTGAATCGTAAAGCACATCGTCGATGATCATCTTGTCACCGTCCATGCGCGTCACGATACCTGCAGCTTCCAGCTTTTCCTCGCCCGTGGTGCCTGCGCCGATCGGCAGAAGGGCCACAAATTCAATGGGATCACCCAGATCACCGACACCGGACACGCGCAGGCGCAGGTCTTGGCCAACAGGTGTGTCAGCAGCGGCTTGAACGATCTCGGCGGGTGCTTCCTCAAGATACGGGGGGAAAACCATGTCCATCCAGAAACCGGGACGGAACAGCGTAAACGCGATCAGCAGCAGGGCAATCGTTTCGTAGAAACGGTTTTTCGCCAGGAACCAGCCTTGGGTTGCAGCTGCGAACAGCAGCATCGCAAAGGTCGCGACAATGAAGACGAATATGCCTTGGAACATGGTCACGTTGATCAGCAGCAGTTCAGTGTTGAAGATGAACAGGAACGGCAAGGCCGCAGTGCGCAGCGAATAGAAGAACGCGACCACACCGGTTTTGATCGGATCACCGCCGGATACAGCAGCAGCCGCAAAGCTGGCCAAGCCAACAGGCGGCGTCACATCGGCCATGATCCCAAAGTAGAACACAAACAAGTGCACAGCGATCAGCGGTACAATCAGACCGTTCTGCTGGCCCAAGGTCACGATGACAGGCGCAAGCAGCGCGGACACAACGATATAGTTCGCGGTGGTCGGCAAGCCCATTCCAAGGATCAGAGACAGGATCGCCGTCAGGAACAGGATGGCAAGGATGTTACCACCCGACAGCACCTCGACCACATCGGCCAAAGCTGACCCCACACCAGTCTGGCTGACAACGCCCACGATGATACCCGCAGTCGCCGTGGCAATACCGATACCAATCATGTTGCGGGCACCAACGACCAAGCCGTCGATCAGGTCTTTCAGACCCTCAACCACATCGTTGGCAAACTGGCTTTCGCCGCGGAAGATCGCCATCAGCGGACGCTGGGTGACCAAGATGAACACCATATAGGTCGTCGCCCAAAAGGCCGACAGGCCGGGGGACAAACGGTCAACCATCAACGCCCAGACCAGCACGACGATCGGCAGGATAAAGTGCAGACCGGACCGCACTGTCGGGCCGGGCATTGGCAAACGTGTCACGGGCGCGTTTGGATCGTCCAGCTTCAGCGGTTCTTCTTTTGAACCAACAAACAGCAGTGCGGCGTAAACGGCTGTCAGAAGACCAAAGATAATGTAGCCCGCGCTGTTCGGGAATGCAGGGCGCAACCACCCCATGCCATAATAGACGGCAAAGCTAAGCGCACAGATCGCCGCCACGATGAAGGCGGAAACCAGCAGGCGTTGCACAATGGGCTTGGGCGTATAGGGGCGTTCAAGACCGACCATACCGGCCTTAAGGGCCTCAAGATGCACGATATAAACCAGCGCGATATAGGAAATCACGGCAGGCAAAAACGCGTGCTTGACCACGTCGAAATAAGGGATGCCGACATATTCAACCATCAAAAACGCTGCAGCACCCATAACAGGTGGCATGATCTGGCCGTTCACGGATGACGCGACTTCGACCGCGCCCGCCTTTTCGGAACTGAACCCGACCTTCTTCATCAACGGAATGGTGAATGTACCCGTGGTCACCACGTTCGCAATAGAGGAACCAGAGATGAGGCCTGTCATGGCCGAAGACACAACGGCAGCCTTCGCAGGCCCGCCCTTCATGTGACCCATCAGACTGAACGCCACTTGGATGAAATAGTTGCCCGCGCCGGCCTTATCCAGCAATGCGCCGAACAGAACGAAGAGGAAAACAAACGATGTCGAAACACCAAGCGCGATGCCGAACACACCTTCTGTGGTGATCCACTGGTGGTTCACGATCTCGGAAAGGGAGTTCCCCTTGTGCGCGATGATGTCGGGCATGACCGGACCAAGCACGTTGTAGATCAGGAATACGGAGGCCACGATCATCAAGGCAGGGCCAAGCGCGCGGCGCGTTGCCTCAAGCAGGATCATGATGCCGATAACGAATACCACGGTGTCTTGCATGTTCGGCGCACCAACGCGGCCGGAAATTTCACGGTAATAGACAAATAGATATAGGGCAGCCGCAGCACCAACGACGGCAAGGATCCATTCCCAAACCGGAATACGGTCTTTGGGAGAGCCCAGAACCACTGTGGCGACAACGGCGATGGCGACCAGCGGGATCCACCACGTCGGTGTTCCGTCTTTGGCACCAACCATAAACAGATAGGCCAGAATGATAGGGACCGCGACACCAAGGCCCAGTTGCACCTTGGTGCGGGCGGCGGGGAATGCGGCAATGCCAAGAAAGATCGCAAAGGCAAGGTGGATCGAGCGGGTTTCAGTATCGTTGAAAACACCCCAACCGACAATAAAGGGAATGGGCGACGCGATCCACAACTGGAACAACGACCATGCAAGGGCGGTCATGGCAAGGAAAACGCCAACGCTCCCCGTTGCGGATCGACCGCCGGTGTCAGAGGAAGCGACCAGTTCGTCTAATTCCAACTGGCTTAGCCCGCCTTTTCCGGCGGCTTCGGCTTCGACGGCAGCAGCTTGCTGTTGATCATTGTTTGACATGTATCGTCCCCTTGGCGGCCCCGTCTTAGGACAGGTGCACTTTTATTATCTTTGGGCAGGTATTGTACAAGTTTGGTCCAGAAGCGGGGCACACCCGCTTCTGGTGGTCTCTAGAGGGTGTGGATTACTCCATCCAACCACGCTCTTTGTAGTACTTCACAGCACCGTCATGCAGAGGCGCGGACAGACCGTCTTTGATCATCTCTTCTTCTTTGAGGTTCTCAAACGCAGGGTGCAGCTTCTTGAAGCGGTCAAAGTTGTCAAAGACAGCCTTTACGACTTCGTACACGACGGCATCATCGACATCCGAAGACGTCACAAACGTGGCTTTCACACCAAAGGTCTTAACTTCGCTGTCTGTGCCTTTGTACATCCCACCAGGGATAGACGCATACGCATAGAAGGGGTTGTCAGCGACCAGCTTGTCGATGGCTTCGCCTTCGACTGGAACCAGCTTGGCATCCACGGTCGAAACAGCTTCTTGGATCGACCCGTTCGGGTGACCAACGGTATAGATGATTGCATCAACCTTGTTGTCGCCCAATGCGGCGGCTTGCTCGGCTGGCTTCAGCTCGGATGCGAGCGCGAAATCATCCATGGACCAACCTTTGGCGGCCAGAACGACTTCCATTGTGGCCAACTGACCGGAACCGGGGTTACCGACATTAACGCGCTTGCCCTTAAGGTCGTCAAAGCTTTCGATGCCGGCATCGGCGCGTGCAATCACGGTAAAGGGTTCGGAGTGTACAGAGAAAACTGCGCGCTCTTTGTCGAACTTGTCACCCTCGAACTGCGAGGAGCCGTTGTATGCGTGGAACTGCCAATCGGACTGGGCAACACCCATATCCATGTCGCCCGCCTTGATGGCGTTGATGTTGGCGATGGACCCACCTGTCGAAGGCGCTGTGCACTTCAGACCGGTTGTGGCGCTGTCACGGTTTACCAGACGGCAGATCGACTGACCTACAACAAAGTAAACACCAGTTTGGCCGCCAGTGCCGATGGTGATGAATTTTTCTTGCGCTGTCGCAGCTGTTCCCGCGACAAGCGCGGATGCGATGGCGATAGACTTGAAAATCGTCATTTGAAGTCTCCCAACTTTTTAATCTGAACCCGCGTCATTTAAGCGCGGGTTTTCTCTCATGAAGTGAATGAACGCAGATACCGCGCCGTTAAACAAGTGGATTTATGCGACCGTCGACGTCGTTTTTTAGGTCCGACAAGGGCGAAATGATCGATGGTTGAAAACTTGGCCTAGATCTTTTTAATTGCCCAAGCTGTTGGATATACTAATCAACAAGAACTTTTGCGCCCAAAGAAATTAACACAAGGCATTGGAATATAACAAATAACTTCAATAAAATTGATTTGGAAAAATAGATCAGAAAAATTGTGTTGATAAAATCAAACAGCTGGTTTTCACTCGGCCAAACTACTTTTGCACCCGTTCAGACACATTTGAGAATATTATGATATACGTGCGGTCAACAAGTAATTTAGCCTACAAAAATTGCATCTGCAGGAGCATCCATGCACAGAATCTCATCCCTTGCCCGCTTTGCTACCTTCGCAGGAGTCGTCCTTTTGGCTCTCGTTTCGGTGATCTTGATGGTCGCTTGGTCAGCTTGGTTTATCATTCCATTGATCCTTTTTGGGACAATGTCGGCGATGGGGGTCTATGACCTTATTCAGGAGAAACATTCCATCCTTCGAAACTACCCGGTGCTTGGGCATATGCGGTTTTTCTTTGAAGGCATCCGTCCCGAGATCAGGCAGTATCTGATTGAATCCGATCAAGACGAAGAACCCTTTAGCCGCGATGACCGGTCTTTAGTGTATCAGCGCGCCAAAGGTCAGGAAGATGCGCGGCCCTTCGGGACCCGAATGCGGGTCTATGATGCCGGTTATTCTTGGGTGACACATTCTGTTCAGCCGATTCATATCAAGGATACCGACTTTCGTGTGCGCATTGGCGGCAAGGACTGCACCAAACCCTACGATGCCTCAATCTACAACATTTCAGCGATGAGCTTTGGATCGCTGTCTGCCAACGCTATTAGCGCGCTCAACAAAGGTGCCAAACTGGGTGGATTTGCCCACGATACCGGCGAAGGCGGGGTCAGCCGGTATCACCGTTCCGGCGGCGGAGATCTGATCTATGAAGTCGGCTCCGGCTATTTCGGCTGCCGTACTGATGATGGCCATTTTGATCCCGAAAAATTCAAAGAACAGGCCAGCAGCGATCAGATCAAGATGATCGAGGTGAAACTGAGCCAAGGTGCCAAGCCGGGGCACGGCGGCATGCTCCCTGCTTCAAAGATCAGCGCAGAAATTGCAGAGGCCCGCGGCGTGCCGATGGGGCAGGATTGTGTGTCGCCAGCCGCGCATTCCGCGTTTACCACGCCGGTTGAGATGATGTTGTTCTTGGGAAAATTACGGGATCTTTCTGGCGGCAAGCCCGTCGGGTTCAAGCTGTGTATTGGCCACCAGCGCGAATTCATGTGCATGGTCAAAGCGATGCTGGAAACCGGCATCGTGCCCGACTTTATCGTGGTAGACGGCACCGAAGGCGGTACCGGTGCGGCACCGCTGGAATTTGCAAATCACGTGGGCATGCCGATGGTAGAAGGGCTGACATTTGTGCACAATACGTTGCGCGGTGCGGGCATCCGCGATCAGGTGAAACTGGGTGCCGCAGGCAAGGTCGTATCGGCGTTTGATATCGCACGCGCCTTGGCCCTTGGTGCAGATTGGTGCAATTCTGCGCGTGGCTTTATGTTCGCGATCGGCTGTATTCAGGCCCAAGCCTGCCACACAAACCATTGTCCTGTCGGCGTTGCGACCCAGGACCCCATCCGCCAACGCGCCCTTGATGTGGGTCACAAAAGTGAACGTGTGGCACGCTTTCACCGCAATACGCTCGCCGCTTTGGGAGAGATGACCGGTGCTGCAGGTCTATCGCACCCCAGTGATTTCCTGCCCCGTCACATGATGCTGCGCCAAGGCGACAAAAGCATGGTGCAAGGGGATGAGGTCTATGGCTATCTGCCCGAGGGATATCTGCTGGACGACAAATCTCCGGACTTTCGGGGTAACAAAACCCGCTGGAGCCGCGCACAAGCCTCGAGCTTTACGCCATTCGATTGACCAAAACAAAAGGCGCGCAGGTTTCCCGGCGCGCCTTTTTTCTATAGTCTAAAACTTAAAATGTATCGTCAGCTACTGCCGCCAGCACCGCAGCTTCAAAAATTGCGAGGCCTTCTTCTACGATCTCGTCCGATGCTGTCAAAGGTACCATCACACGGATTGCGTTGCCTTGCATGCCACAGCTAAGCAGCAGCAGACCCCGCTTTAGTGCATGGGCGATAACGCGTTTGGTGAAATCACCATCAGGCTTCGCAGTGTCAAAGTCGGTCACAAATTCGACCGCGACCATCGCGCCAAGACCGCGAATGTCCCACATGCGGAAGGGTGCGGCGCGCGCGCCGATTTCCGCAAACCGTGCTTTGAGGTGCTCGCCCATTCTGGCGGAGCGCGCCAACAGACCTTCATCTTCGATTGCAGCAATGGCAGCAAGAGCCGCAGCACAAGCAACGGGGTTGCCACCGTAAGTGCCCCCCAAACCGCCCGGAGCCATCGCGTCCATCACGTCGGCGCGACCAATCACACCCGCAAGCGGATACCCCCCCGCCATGGATTTCGCGACAGTGATCAAATCTGGCACGACGCCGGAATGTTCGATCGCAAACCATGTGCCTGTGCGACCAAAGCCCGCCTGCACTTCGTCGGCAATCAACATGATGCCATGTTCGTCACAAATCTCGCGCAGTTGGCGCATCATGTCGAACGGCACTGGCGTGTAGCCACCTTCGCCCAGAACGGGTTCGATGATGATCGCTGCGATACGCTCTGGCTGGGCATCGGTCAGGAACAGGTTCTTGAGGCCAATGATCGCGTCTTCGACAGTGATACCATCACGCTGGGACGGGAAAGGCGCGCGGAAGATGTCTGCCGGAAACGGTCCGACGTCTTTCTTGTAGGGGGAAACTTTGCCGGTGAGCCCAAGCGTCAACAACGTCCGACCGTGGTAGGCCCCGGTAAAGGCAACCACACCGGGACGGCCCGTTGCAGCACGCGCAATTTTAACCGCGTTTTCAACAGCTTCAGCGCCCGTTGTGACCAGCAGGGTCTTTTTCGGCATATCGCCGGGGGCAAGCGCGTTCAGCTTTTCTGCCAGCTCGATATAGGGGCCGTAAGGCACAACCTGAAAGCTGGTGTGCGTGTACTGATCTTCTTGCGCCTTTGCAGCTGCGACTACTTTTGGGTGACGGTGGCCCGTGTTCAAAACGCCGATACCGCCAACAAAATCGATGTAACGGTTGCCATCTTCGTCCCACAGTTCCGCGTTTTCAGCGTATTTGGCATAGATCTGCGTTGCAGATGCAACACCGCGGGGCACGGCCAGTTCGCGTCGTGCGGCAAGCTGGGCGTTCGTCTCAATAGACATATTCGCTTCAAGCATATCGGGAACGATTGTGCTTTTCACAGTTTTCTTTGCAGCGCCCTTGCGGGACGTTTTTTTAGCAGTGCTAGACATCTACAAATCCTTTTAATAGAACGCAGGCGTACGTTTAAAATCCTCTTATTGTGTTTAATTTAATTGTCAATGGAGTTTCTCTTACGCGCGATACTGCCCCTTTGCCTGTGCTAAATTTCGCCTGTAATTGCATGGCGATAGGGTTTAGATGGTGTATCGAAATTTTTAGGGGTCGGGCGTGGACATAGGTCATAGGCTAAGAACGATTCGCGAAGAACGTGGCCTTTCGCAGCGCGAGCTTGCCACCAAAGCGGGTCTGACCAACGGAACGATTTCCTTGATCGAAAAGAACAAGACCAGCCCGTCTGTCGCATCACTGAAAAGCTTGTTGGATGCAATTCCGATCAGCATGGCAGAATTCTTCTCACCCCTCGAGGATACCGAAACGCCCAAAGTTTTCTTCCGACAAAGCGAGTTTATAGAAATCTCACCCTCCAGCGAAGGACAGGTTTCGTTGCGCCAGCTTGGCAGTGTAGAAAAACATTCCCTACAGGTATTGTATGAAACCTACCCGCCAGGGGCCGACACCGGCCCCGAATTGATCGTTCACGACGGCGAAGAAGCCGGCGTTGTGATATCAGGAGAGATTGAAGTAACCGTCGAAAACGCGGCGTCAGTGCTGACGCCTGGTGATGGTTATATATTTGACAGCCGCCTGCCGCACAGGTTTCGCAATATCGGCAATGTCACCTGCATCGTGGTAAGCGCCTGTACACCGCCTAGCTTTTAACAGTTTTTGTGCTGCTACGGCCGCTATGTCTGCAGAGCCGCCAGCCTCCCGTCACATTCCACTTGTCATCGGTTTACGGGTCAAAAACAAGCCTACACGCTTTTGATCAGCGTCAACCAGCCATGCTTCATCTAGGAAAAGATGTTAAACCAACCACGTTGCAGAACCCTGAATTTCGCCATCAGTAATCGTAAACTTCCTTTTGCCGAAGGGGCACGGGAAATTCGACACTAAGGCTGAAACTTTGATCTTCCTCTACAACTTCAAATTGCCCGTTCAGCTGCCGCGAAAACGCATTGATCAGACGCATTCCCAATCCCGTTCCTTCTTCGGCATTCTCGATGGCGATCGTATTTTTCACCACCAACAGGGCCATTTCCGGCTTGATATAGCTTAGCCTTATTTCGATCTTGCCGGGCGCATTTCCAGAAACACCGACGTATTTCAGCGCGTTTGTAAGGGCTTCTGACACCAGCAGCGTCAACGGTGCCGCATCGTCAGGATCAAGCTGGATCGCTTCGTATTCCTGCACCACTTGTACGCCAGTCCCACTGGGCAGGCCCACGCTGAGAAGTTGGTTGACGATTTCGTGCACCAGAGCGCCGCCATCAACGCGGGTCAGGTTATCATCTTGATACAGGCTTTTGTGCACAGTCGCGAGGCCAAGTATCCGATCTTGAAGGCGCTGCAAGACGCGCTTGGCGTCGGGTGTTGCGGCTTGCCGGATCTGCATGTTCATGATCGACGAAATCAGCTGTAGGTTATTCTTGACCCGATGATGCACTTCTTTCAGCAGGATATTCTTTTGTCGCAGGCTGTCTTCCAAAAGTGCTTCGTCGCGGAGGATCGATTCAGCCATGCCCACAAAGGCCTCTTCCATCGCGACGATCTCGGTCGGGACAAAACCGCCAAGCGGCGCACGAGGCAGGGTTCTGTTCAGCGCAAAATGACGCATTTGCCGTCCCAACTTGCGGATATGGCGTATCACCAGACGGTTGAGCGCCCAAAACGCAACGATCAAGCTGGAGATCCACATGATTGTAGGCAAGAACAACGTGAGCGTCGTGGTGGTTCCGGCTTGCAAAACCGGAGAATCCTCTGACCAAACGCTCATCGCATAGACGGCACCGGGGACGATGGGCAGCACCGCATAGACCCTGTTCTGGCCCCTGTTGTTAGTTGCACGAAACACACGGCCAGATTGGCTGATGTACCATTTCAGCTCTGAGGCTGAAGGCAGTTCCTCTTTGGCGACTGCAGGTCCGTTTTCTGCGGTCAGAATTCGGCCTTCAGAATTGAACGTCAGCATCGCTTCAGGTGGATTGGCCAGATCAGGTTCCTTGACGCTCTGGAACACTTTTTCCGGGATCGACATGTTTATGAACCCAAGCAATTCGTCTTCGACAAAAAGAGGGACGGTTACGATTAGAATGGGTTCTTTACTTACGGGCGCATCTTGCATGACATGCGCCATCCGCGTCTTGCTCCGCATCATTGCTTTGAAGACGCCAAGTTCCGAAATATCCAGCCCGGACCCGGATGACGCGCAATTCACCTCACCACTGGCCATCACATAACTAACGACCGTGTAAAGGTGTGATGCCTGCTGATATTCACGCAAAAACGCGCTGCAGGATCTGCTGTCCCTCTTGATCAGATTAACCACGGACGCCAGCGCTTCGGCCGCGCCGAATGCTTCCTGGATCATGCTGCTTTCCTGGGTCGACGCCTGTTCGGTAATTGCCAGTAAAGACAGTTCCGAATTTGCAAGATTCTGATCCGCAATCTCTCGGGTCTGGAAAACAGAGATAAGCCCGATGGGCAACAAGGCGAGCGACAGGAACAGCAGGACCTTAAAAGCAAGACCGCGCAAAACGTTCGTCGTTAAAAATCCAGAAGTCATTTTTAAAAAGAGGATACCTTCGATGACGAAATTACCGACATTGTAGCATCATCCGTCATTTCCAATGTCTCGTCGTCCCGCAGGCCCATCAATTCGGCAATCCGTGCACGTGCCCGGTTGGTCCGGCTTTTGATTGTCCCCACTGCAACACCACACATTTCGGCCGCTTCTTCATAGGAAAACCCCGAAGCTCCCACCAAAAGCAATGCTTCGCGTTGTTCATCCTTGAGCGAACCCAATGCTTTGCGGAAATCGTTCATCTGCATGTGCCCGTCATGCGCAGGCTTCTCGGCCAGGCTTTCGGTAAATATGCCATCGACGTCCGCAACCTCGCGGTTGGCCTTGCGGCGCGACGAATAATACGTGTTGCGCAAAATTGTGAACAACCAGGCACGCATGTTCGTGCCGACCTCAAACTTATCGATATTGGTCCATGCTTTCACAAGCGTGTCTTGTACCATATCGTCCGCAATGGCACCGTTTCGGGTCAAACTAATCGCAAAAGCGCGCATAGCCGGCAAATGCTCGACCAGTTGATCGCGAGGATCTTGCCCGCTCACTTGCTTGCACCGTTTTCTCTCTCTTGTTCTTTGAGCTTGTTCAGAAGTTCAGTAAACTTGTCTGGAATCCCTTCATCGACTGTCTCCTCGTAGACTCGCCTAAGGTTTTCGTCGATAAAGCGCTCTCTTTCCTTGTTCTGAGCTAAGTGCATTAGAGGGTTCCTGACTTGTAAATTGTTTTTGTAGACATGGCGCATGGAACTAAACATTACTTTACGTGGTTTAGTTCCACAAATACTTTAAAAGGACGACAATAAATGACGGATACTACCGAAACGCATAACATCAGCGATGCCTTGGGCAAGTGCCTTCCCTATTTGCGCCGCTATGCGCGGGCGCTGACGGGAAGCCAGGCCAGTGGTGATGCGTTTGCCGCAGCATCTCTTGAGGCGATCTTGACCGACCGTTCCGTTCTTGACGGTGTTGAAGTACGTACTGGTGTTTTTCGCGTGCTTTACAGCATTTGGGCCAGCGCAGGTGCCCCCATCGAAGAAGGCGAAACCGGCATGCGGGCCAAAGCCCAAAAGCACCTTGCCAAACTGACCAACCACAGCCGCGAAGCATTGTTGCTGCATTCGATCGAAGGGTTCTCTTTCGAAGAAGTTGGCACCATCATCGGCGTCGAAACCCAAGAAGCCAATGAGCTGGTGCAGATTGCTCGTCGCGAGATGTCCGACCATGTCACAGGGTCTGTGATGATCATCGAAGACGAAGCCGTCATCGCTATGGATCTGGAATCCATTGTTAGTGATATGGGTCACCGGGTTACCGGCATTGCACGGACACAAGCCGAAGCGGTCAAATTGGGCAACGCCGATGTGCCGGATCTGATCCTTGCGGATATCCAGCTTGCCGATAATTCCTCCGGCATCGACGCAGTAAACGATTTGCTGGGTGATTTGGGTCTGCGTCCTGTGATCTTTATCACCGCCTTCCCCGAACGTTTGCTGACCGGCAACAAGCCAGAGCCTGCATTCCTGATCTCAAAGCCTTATACCGTCGATCAGGTGCTTTCTGCTGTTTCACAAGCGATGTTCTTTTCGTCGACCGAAACCTTGCATAAATAATCAGGCCTCGGTGCCACGACGAACATCCATGTCAAAAAAAACCACGCTTTCCGGCGTGGTTTTTTTACGCCAAATTGGGGGGAACCTTTTGCCTCACAAAAACGTTAGTATTGTAAGTAATCTATCTAGGAGACGCAAAAATGGCTAAGGATAACACAGTGAATAAAGTCGCCACAGTCGAAGATCTTTCTGTACAGATCGCAATTTTGAAAGATGATATCGCCGCCCTGACCGGGACGATTGGTGATTATTCCAAGGCGCAGACCAAAAATGCAGCCGAACACGCAAAGTCCACCGCGCAGCATTTCGCAGACACGGCGCAGGATCTGGCGAATGACGGTCGTGCAAAAGCCTCGCAGGCTCAAGACTCCGCCGAAGAGTTCATCCGCACCCAACCCGCGACAGCGCTTGGTATTGCTGCTGGCGTCGGATTTTTGGTTGGCCTGATCTCGGCACGCCGCTGATGTTGGACCTGATCGCAGATCGTCTTGCGAGTAAGGTCAAAGAAACCGCCCATACCGCTGCAATCGGTTTGGGCGCGTTTTTGTGTCTTGTGATTGGCAGCTTGTTTTTAACGGTCGCTGCTTGGCTGTTTTTGCTGACTTTCACAACGACGCTGGTCGCGTGCCTGATCATCGGCTCTACTTTTTTCGGCATCGGGCTGATCTTGGTGTTTGCGATGTCCATCCGGTCGGCCGCGCGCAAAAGACTAAAGCAGAGACTACAGATGGAAGCCGCAGCAGCCCAAAAGGCACAGCTGAGCGGTGGCGCAGGTGGCATTGCAGCGATTATAGTCGCCTTCATCAATGGCATGAACGCCGGAAGAGGCACGCGCCTTTAACTTGCGCGTTGCCTGCCGCTAATCTTTATCGACCATCACAAGTTCATCCGCAGCATGCGCCCCGCGCTTGCCGCGGGGACGGTCCCGTCCGATCGTGCTATCCATCTTGGTGCGCAATTCAACCTGCGCATTCCAAGATGCCCCCATCAGCACCAAAAAGCTGCTGATCCACAACCAAACCAGCATCGCAATCACGGCACCGATTGATCCGTAAACCTGATTATAGTTCCCAAAATTGGCGACGTAGTAGCTGAACCCGATTGACACAAGCGCCCACGAGGACACAGCAAACACCGCACCAAATGTCAGCCACCCCATCCTGGCGGGACGGCGGTTTGGGCCAAAACGGTACAGCACGCCGACACCGGCAAGCAGAACGGATATCGCGATGGTCCAACGGGTCAGCTCTGCTACGATTGAACCGAAAATACCCAGCGGAATGAACGAGAGCACGATCGGTGCAATCACCACGGTAATCAGTGCAATAATCCCCACCATCACCAGACTGAACGTCAACATCAGCGCCCGCAGATAGTGGTATGCCGCATTCCGGTTTCGTTCATTATAGACACTGTTCAGGCCGATCATCATGGCGCCAACCCCTGCCCGCGCAGACCAAAGTGCCGCCAACAGCGATACAGTCCCTGCCCAGCCCAGTGTCTCTGAACTGGTCGTGACCATTGATACAATCTGGCCGTTGATTATGTCGTAGACATCATCTGGCATCAGCCCCCGCATGTCCTCAAGCTGGGCAATCACCACGACAGGGTCCGAGATTAGGCTAAGGATCGCAACCAGTGCTGCAAGGGCGGGAAACAGCGACAACATGGCATAAAACGCGATACCCGCCGCGATCAAAGCCACGTTCTTTTCGCCTATATCCACGATACAGGCTTTCAAACTTACCCAGTACAATTTGATGATCTTGATCGTTATCTGTCTCAAAAACTCCGGCCCTCGTCTGGCAGATCATGTCGGGGTTGGCCGCGCGCCACCCTGATCAGTCGTGCCCCTCTACCTCATCGCGGACTTGACCCCAAGCCAACAGCGTAAAGATAATCGTACCCCCGATGATATTCCCCGACAGCACCGGAAGGAAAAATCCGAAAACCGCACCGGAGAACCCAAGCTGACCATCCAGAACCATGACCGCCATTTCAACAGAACCCGCCACGATATGCGCAAAATCACCTGCGGCGATCAGCCATGTAAAGACCAAGATCAGGAAAAACGCCGTTTCGTCGGCCTGTGGCAGCATCCAAACGATCAAGGCAACAATGACACCTGCAGGAATAGCGCGCCAGAACCCCTCGTAGGCACCCATGCCAGTTGCATGCTGCGACAGGTCAAGAATGGCCGGGATCACGTCAGGTGAAATGGCAGGCGTACAAATGAACAATGCCGCTGCCGCAAAGGCACCTACGACGTTCGCCGCCAAAACAATGACCCAAAGCCGCATCATAGATACGAATGATGCCCATGTCCGCGCCCGCATGATCGGCAACACAGTGGTGATCGTGTTCTCGGTAAACAACTGCATCCGACCCATAATGACGGCCAGAAACCCCATCGAATAACCAAGGTTCTCGATCAAAAACCGATAGGGCGTGTCTGGCAGATAGGTCCTGAAAATAGCCTCGGCCAACACCGACAGGCTGATCATGATACCCGCGGCAATACCCGACCAGATCAACGATCGCTTGCTGCGCGCAAGTTCTTCTTCGCCTTCGCGCCGAATGACCTCATAGATCATTCTGGGCGACAATGCCGTTGCGTCGCTGACAGAGCGTTCTTCCGCCTGCTTTTCCTTGTCTTTCTTTCTCGAGACACTGCGTTGGATCAAAGGTGCCATTAGACGCTCCGGTATTTCTTGACGTTGATGCGCCCGGTTTCATCAAAATGAAGATGGCCAAAGCGGATAATTCTTGTTGTGATCTGGACGAGATTTAGCGCACACATTCCCAAAGTACACAGACTAACGCAGCAAGGCCCGAAAATGTTCACAAATAATCCAGAACTCACAAACGCCATTCGCGCAAGCTTTGCCCATGTGGACAATTGCCCGTTCCAAGGCCCTCGCATCTTTTTCGAAAACGCAGGCGGGGCGTTGACGTTGAATACGGTTGTCGAAACCTCGACGCTGTTTGCGTCTATCCCCGACAACCAAGGCCGCGATAACCCCGCGTCCCATGCGCTGGTTGCGAAGATCAAAGAGGCCAAGGCGGATATGGCTGTGTTCTTTAACGCACCCGGTGGCCAGTTTTTTGTCGGCGAAAGCGGAACCGAACTTTCCTTTCGGTTAATCCGGACGGCGGTAATGGGCACCCCCGCAGGCACCGTTATCGGCTCTACTGTGGAACATCCTGCCTCGCGCAGCGCTGCCCTGCACTGGGCCGAGAAGGCAGGCAAGGACTACATTAGCGTGCCCCATGACGATGCGACAGGTCAGGTCACGCCGGCCGCCTATGCCGCGCTCATGACGCCGCAAGTACGGGTCGCCACGATCCTGCACACCTCTCCCGTCACGGGCATTGCCAATGATGTGGCCGGCATTAGTGCTGCGATCCGCGCGGTTGCCCCTGATGCGTTTATCTTTGTGGATGGCATCCAACATGCCAGCCACGGGCGCATTGATATCGCCAGCTATGACATCGACGGCTATGTGATTTCGCCCTACAAACTGTTTTCGCGCCACGGCTATGGTATTGCTTGGGCATCGGATCGGCTAAGCGCCCTGTCCATCGAAACGCTCAAGAACGGGCCTGCCGGGAATTGGGAAATGGGCACCCGCGACACCGGTTCCTATGCCACCTTCAGCGATGTGGTGCGCTATTTCGAATGGCTGGGGCAGCAGGTTTCAGATGAAACCAACCCACGCGCCCAGATCGAAGCAGCGGGTGCCGCGATCCATGATCACGAAAAAGAGCTGACCACCGCAATGCTGTTCGGCACCGGCAACCTTGCCGGTCTTGCCGACCTGCCGGACGTGGCCATCCTTGGTGGCACCGACAACCCCGACCGCGAAGGGCTGGTTTGCTTTGCCCTTAAAGCCGTGCCCGCGGCAGACATCGTAGACAAGCTCAACGCCCAAGGTATCCGGACCCATGTTCGCAAGGCCGATCACTACTCTGGCAACATCCTGACACCTCTTGGTCTGGATGCCGCCGTTCGGGTGTCGCTGTGCCACTACAACACAATGGACGAAGTCCGCACTCTGCTTGCCGCCATGAAGGACATTGCCGCATAAACGCGTCCAGCCTGCTTCATTTTGCAAAATAAACTCAAATCCGACCGCGCAGCCCAAGACACCGCTTGCCTTGGGCGCGCGCCCGTTCAAACATGCGCCTATGACAAGCACACTCTCCTCCGCCATTATCGCCAAGCGCGACGACCTGATCGCGCTGACCCAGGATTTGATCCGCATCCCAACGCTCAACCCGCCGGGGCGCGACTATCTGCTGATCTGCGAATACCTCGACAAGCGGCTTAAACAGCACGGGTTCGAGACACAGCTGATCCGCGCCCACGGCACCCCCGGCGATAGCGTGAAATACCCCCGTTGGAACATCATCGCCCGTCGCGAGGGCACCCGTTCGGGTGAGACCGTGCATTTCAACAGCCACACCGATGTGGTCGAGGTCGGCGCGGGCTGGACCTTTGAACCCTTTGGGGCCGAAGTATCTGATGGCAAGATTTACGGGCGCGGGACCTGCGATATGAAAGGCGGGCTGGCCGCATCTATCATTGCCGCCGAAGCGTTCATCGAAACGCACGCAGACTTTGCTGGCGCGATCGAAATTTCCGGCACCGCTGATGAAGAATCTGGCGGCTATGGCGGCGTGGCTTATCTGGCGGAACAGGGGTTCTTTAACCCCGAACGGGTCCAGCATGTGATCATCCCCGAACCCCTGCAAAAAGACCGCATTTGTCTGGGCCATCGCGGTGGCTGGTGGGCAGAGATTGAAACCAAGGGCGAAATCGCCCACGGCTCCATGCCGTTCCTTGGCGACTGCGCTGTGCGGCACATGGGGGCCGTGCTGTCCGAGTTCGAAAACAAGCTTTTCCCCGCCATGGCCGCACGTCACACCGATATGCCCGTCGTCCCCGAAGGGGCGCGCAGTTCGACGATGAACATCAATTCGATCCACGGTGGGCAAAAGGAAAACGACGATGACTTCGACGGATTGCCCGCCCATTGCGTCCCTGACAGTTGCCGGATCACCATCGACAGACGGTTTCTGCTCGAAGAACCCTTGGATCAAGTCCGCGGCGAAGTTCGCGCGCTGCTGGAAGGCTTGCGCGAAACGCGCGTCGATTTCGACTATGAACTGACAGAGCTGAATTCGGTCCTTCCCTCAATGACCGACCGCGACGCGCCAGTGGTTCAAACCGTGGCAAACGCGATCCAAGATATCATGGGCAAGGCACCTGAATACGTTGCATCCCCCGGATCATACGATCAGAAACACATCGACCGGATCGGCAAGTTGAAGAACTGTATCGCTTACGGGCCCGGCCTTTTGGAGCTGGCGCACAAACCTGACGAATATATTGGCATCGACGATATGATCGACAGCGCGTGCGTCATGGGTGCGGCGCTGGAAACGCTGCTTTTGCCGAAAATATAGGCTCTATTCAGGCGGAAACGCATGGGACGCTGCGATTGCCAGACCGTCAACAATGGCGGTCATGGCAGCCCCGCGGTGCAGTTCCGCCTGCGGAAACGCGCGGCGCATCGCCATGTCAATCACACCCATCAGGCTTGAGCCACCGACAAAGATCAGCTTGTTCACGTCGGCCGGCGCAAGATCGGTCTGCGCGACCAGATCGGTGGCAACCTGTGCGATGCTGTTCGCCATTTCATTCAATGTCGCAGCCATCATCGCGGGTGGCAGCGGCACGCGCAGACCACGTTCAAGAATATCCAGCTTGATCTCGGGCGGGGCGGTTGCAGCCACATCATTCGCCGCGATCTTGCCCGCCTCGACGGCAAAAGCGATGTCGTGGCCCAACTCGTCCTCAAGCACCTTGACCAGACGGTTCAGCAAATCAGGCTGAACGGCATATTTTGCCAAATCATCAACGGCACGACGCTGTTCGCGGGTATAAAGGAACGGGATCTTCTGCCATGTCGCCAGATCGGTGAACACGGCATGAGGTGCAGCGTGGGTTTCACTGCCAAAGACGTGCTTGATCTGACTGCCCATGCCCAGATGCGGCATGACGTGATGCAGGCTAAGCTCGCGGTCGAAATCCGTACCGCCCATGCGCAGACCCTTGCTGGCCAGAATATGAATGCCCTTGTCGCCTTCTTGGCGGAACAAGGTGAAATCCGATGTACCACCACCAATATCCACGATCAGCCCCAGATCGCCCGGCTCAAGAACCGCGCGGTTGGCTAGGGCGGCGGCCTCGGGTTCGGGCATGAAGCGCACGTCCTTGAATCCGGCCAGATGATAGCATTCCGTCAAATCAATCAGCGCTTGCGCATTGCGCGCAGCATCGGCGCTGTGAAACATTACAGGACGTCCCGACAAGGCCCGGTCGAATGTCTGGCCTGTGGCTGCCTCGGCGCGCTGTTTCAGCTCGGCCAGAAAGCTGGCCACGATGGCGATGAAATCCATCCGCTTGCCCAGTAACATCCGGCTTTCGCGCATCAAGGGCGTGCCCAGCAGGCTTTTGAGCGCGCGCATATACCGCCCCTCGTCGCCACCAATCAGCGCCTCTTGGGCACCGCGCCCGTAAATGATCTGCTTTTCCTCGACATCAAAGAACAACGCTGTGGGCAGGGTGTTTTCACCTGCCTCGACATCAATCAGGTGCGGCACACCGTCGACGGCATAGCCCGCCGCAGAGTTGGACGTTCCGAAATCAATTCCCAATGTGGAAGACACCGCAGCCATAACGCACCCCTGCCTGATAAAGCGAAGCTGGCGCATAAACCGACAGCGGGGGCGGCACAATACAAATCTGTAACTGTTATTCCAGTGCTGGCCAAAGCCATTCGAACTGAGTAGTCTTTTTTCAAATGGTTAACAGGAGACACCGATGTTCCATCTTCGCTCACTCATTCTTGGCACCTGCGCCGCCGCGCTGATGGCCGGTGGTGCGCTTGCCAAAAGCGACATTATCGTTGCGATGCAGCTTGAACCGCCACATCTGGACCCGACCGGCGCTGCGGCAGGTGCCATCGATTCAGTCCTTTACTCAAACGTGTTCGAAGGGCTGACGCGCTTTATGGGTGACGGCTCGGTTGTGCCGGGTCTGGCAGAATCATGGGAAGTTTCCGAAGACGGCCTGACCTATACCTTCAAACTGCACAGCGGTGTGACCTTTCACGACGGCACCACGATGGACGCAGAAGATGTGAAATTCAGCCTTGACCGGATCGGGACCGAAGACAGCGCAAATGCCCAAAAAGCGTTGTTTAGTGCCATATCCGAGGTCACTGTGATTGACCCTATGACGGTAGAGATCAAGCTGTCCGAACCCAACGGCAACATGCTGTTCAACCTTGCATGGGGCGATGCCGTTATCGTTGCGCCCGAAAGCATCGACAACATCAAGCAGTTGCCGATTGGCACCGGTGCGTTCAAGTTCACCAGCTGGACGCAGGGCGACAACATCATGATCGAAAAAAACCCTAACTACTGGGGTGCGCCTGCCGCGTTGGAAAAGGCGACGTTCAAGTTCATTTCAGACCCTACAGCGGCGTTTGCGTCGATGATGGCAGAAGATGTGGATGTTTTTGTCGGCTTCCCCGCCCCTGAAAACCTGCCCCAATTCGAAGCCGACCCCCGTTTTCAGGTTCTCGTCGGGTCCACCGAAGGCGAGACGATTCTGGCGATGAACAACAAGCAGGCGCCGTTTGACAACGTCATGGTCCGCGAAGCCGTCACCCACGCGATCAACCGTCAGGCTATTATTGACGGCGCGATGTTCGGCTATGGCACGCCCATCGGCACGCATTTTGCACCGCACAACCCGGCGTATGTCGATGAAACCGCAATGAGCGCCTTTGACCCTGAAAAATCCAAGGCCTTGCTGGCCGAGGCCGGTTTCCCCGACGGGTTCGAGACAACTCTTGATCTGCCGCCCCCGTCCTATGCCCGCCGTGGTGGTGAAATCATCGCAGCACAATTGGCCGATGTGGGGATTACTGCGAAGATCAACAACGTCGAATGGGCGCAGTGGCTTGAGACCGTGTTCAAAGGCAAGAACTTTGGCCTGACCATCATCAGCCATACAGAACCTATGGATATCGGCATCTACGCCAATCCCGATTACTATTTCCAATACGACAACCCTGATTTTCAAGCGCTGATGACAAAGCTGAACGCGACAACAGACCCTGATATGCGGGCTGAAATGCTGGGCGAGGCGCAAAAGACCATCGCCGAGGATTATGTGAACGGCTATCTGTTCCAGCTTGCCGCCCTGTCAGTCGCCAAAGCAGGCGTTCAAGGTCTTTGGAGCAATGCCCCGACGCAGGCAACAGACCTGACAGGCGTCACCTGGGCTGAATAAACCAAGACGGCTTTCAATCTAGATCAAACGCCTCCGTTCTGCGGGGGCGTTTTTTGTTGCCGGTCATGGCCAGCGCCAAAATCGCGCGCAGCAAGCTGTCTTACCATCTGCAAAATCTCCGGGCGAATCTCTCCCTCGTTGGGGGTGTCGCGCAGGGTCGTGAACCAATGATCCGGTGGATTCTTACCACGGCGGTTGCCGTCGAAACGCAGGCCGCGCAAGACGGCTTCTGCCTTGGGGGGCAACCGGTCAGGCAGGTCATAGCCGTTCAGAATACCCCAAACACCTGTCCACATGCGCCCGACCGACCAAGGGTTGTACCCACCCCCACCCAGAACCAGCAGACGCGGGGCCATGCCCATCAACCCGCGCAATACGGCCCAATGTGCGTTGTTAGAGAGCGAAAGATGCGAAAGCGGATCTTCTTCTACGGCGTCAGCACCACATAGCAGGACGATCGCGTCAGGCTTGAACGCTTGCACGCGCGGCAGGATCAGATGATCACGGATATGCGCCATTTCGGTATCGTTCAGCCCACGCGGGACCGGCAAGTTGAACGCATTGCCACCCGCATCATTTTCGATTGGTCCGGTACGCGGCCACAGGCGATCTTCGTGCACGGATATCATCA
>NZ_JBFEKM010000012.1:0-39638 GCF_041552635.1 Sulfitobacter sp. | reverse complement strand
GATTAGGACCGCCATTGTACACATAATCGCTCGGCGTATTCTCAAGACTATAAATCGATCGGCAAGTCGCCGTTGCTTGGTACTTTTTAGATCCATTTCTGGCCCGGAGTTTTGATACTTCATCCAGGGTGCATATACCGCTCTCAAGGCCGCTGTACCTAAGGAAATTTGAACGGTCCGCAACTAAAGAATTTTGCTAACAAAAGATGAGCTTACAGATATATTACGAACTTCCATAATAATGCTATTAAGATCAATGATTTTTACGTCCCCCCGCCCGCACCATCCAAAACTGTTGAACGGTCGTAAATCCTTGGCTATCAAAAGTTTGCGCTTTTGTTCAGAGCGCTGGACCGCCGCGGATGAAGCGGGGCTTTCGGGGTCCAACTGCTTTGATGGCTTACCTATGCCTCTCGCTGCGCAAGATCGCCATGGTATTTTCGGCAGCCTCCAAGGCTCCCTCAAGGTAACCTCCAAAGCGCGCGGCGACTTCTGTTCCGGCAAAGATCACTGTGTTGTCCCACAGGTTGCCCAAGGCCGGCGGCATTCCATAATCGGGATGTGCAAAAAGGGGGTCGAGGTCGGCTTGCGTGGAAGTGTGCGGATCGAAAGCCCAATCTTTGAGGTAAAGCGCCACAGGATCGGCGGCCTTTGGGCCGAACAGTCGCACAAGTTGCGCCGAGATATGGTTGCGCAGGGTTTCGGCATCTTTCCGTGCCGTCGGGGGAACGGCAATAAAACCGAACAAACCGTATGGCCCCCCAGTGGCGGGGGATGCGTCGTGGATTTCGACCATGGGTCCAAAGCGGCTTGTCGCATCGCCCGATAACCCTGCCTCGCGCCAGAATGGGGCGTTATAGACCGCGATTGCCTTTGCCTGTCCGGCCATCCACGTGGGAATGCCTTGTATTGATTTCATCGCCTCTGGGGACAACGCTGGCGAAAACTCAATCTGTGCCGCGATGCGGGGCGGCAGGGCCAAAACGATACGGTCAGCCTGCAAGGTGGTACCGTCGCTTAGGGTCGCAGTGATGGCCGCGTCGGTTTTTGCCAAGGCAATGACCCCGGCGTTCAGGCGCAGCCGTGTGTCAGGCAGCAGTCCCGCCAAAGACTGCGCAAGCAGACCCAAGCCGCCCTTCAACCGCCAAGACCCCTCCATCGACGCGAAACCGCGCCCGCGCTGCACCTTTCCATGCGTATCTTCAAAGACCTGATCCCCCGCAGAATACTGGGTGAATTTTTCCAGCCCCAGCCGATCGACCAAACCCGCAATGCGCGGTTGCCCGGGCCAGAACCACGCAGGCCCAAGGTCGAAATAGCCGTCATCAAAGCGTTCAGTTTTGATCCGTCCACCGACGCGGTCGCGTGCTTCGACAAGCAGATAATCATGGCCCGCAGCCTCAAGCGACGCAGCGAGGGCAAGACCGGACAGCCCGCCACCAACGATTAGCGTTTTCATTTCGGCCCCACCAAACCAATGTCGGACTGCCGCAACGCTGCAATTTTCACACGGGCCCTGACGGGATCATCGGTTCGGATCATCTTGCCTAGCCTTTTACTGCATTGTGGCGTGCCGTTGCCAACAGAACGGAGGTGGGCGTTAAGGTCCATTGCTTGCGTCCTTTTTAAACGGTGTCACTGGCGGCACGAGCGCCGGATAAGAACGATATGGTCTTTTCTCGCTGACTATCCACTGCATTCTCTAAAGTGGCGAACAAGGCAAACCCATGCAGGTGTTCTGATTGAGCGGGACAGCTGATCACCCTTGCGCGTTTGCCCCCGGCGGGGCGGCTGAGATGAATGCAATGACGGCGCGAGACTGTTCGAAATCGGGTTTTTTCAAGAACAACTACTATGGCTGTCAACGCAGGTTCGCTGGTAACTGCAAAAAGGGGAAATCGCGCGACATTGTTCTGTAAAAAGCTGCGAATTCAGGCAAAAAATGCCCATTTGGAAGTCTGCTTGACCAAGTGTCGGGTGCCTTATACCGTCCTTGATCAAACGTAATGGATCGGGACTGGTAATATGAACAAACAAGCGATCGCCGATACAAAAACCGATAATAAATTCCGGATCAACGTGCGCGACAGATACACAGCCGACGAGGCTGATGTGATCGAAGCGCTGCAAGAACATATCAAGCTGGACGAGGCGGACCGCCAAAAGGTTGCCGCTGCCGGTGCGCTGTATGTCGACCGTGTGCGCAAGGAAACATCGCCTTCCATGATGGAGGCCTTTTTGGCCGAATACGGCCTGTCGACCGAAGAAGGTGTGGGCCTGATGTGCCTAGCCGAGGCGCTGCTGCGTGTGCCGGACGCCGAGACGATCGACGACCTGATCGAAGACAAGATCGCGCCCTCGAACTGGGGTGCGCATCTCGGGCATTCCTCATCATCGCTGGTCAACGCGTCCACTTGGGCGTTGATGCTGACGGGACGGGTTCTGGATGATGACCCCAAAGGCCCTGCGCGCATCCTGCGCAGTGTCGTGAAACGGCTTGGCGAACCCGTTGTGCGCACAGCCGTCGCGCAATCCATGAAGATTTTGGGCCGCCAGTTTGTGCTGGGGCAAACCATCCAAGAGGGGCTGAAGAACGCCCGCGACGAAGAATCCGAAGGCTATACCTTTTCCTATGACATGCTGGGCGAAGCGGCACGTACCGATGCCGACGCGCAGCGCTATCAAAAGGCCTATGCCGACGCGATCACGGCGATTGCCAAGGCGGCAAAGGGTGACGTGCGGTCTAGCCCCGGCATTTCGGTCAAGCTGTCTGCGCTGCATCCGCGCTATGAATACACCCATAAATCCACCGTGATGGCCGAACTGGTGCCCCGTGCGCTGGAACTGGCCAAGCAAGCGGCCAAGGCCAACATTGGCTTTAACATTGATGCCGAAGAACAGGACCGGCTTGACCTGTCGCTTGATGTGATCGAGGCAATGCTGTCTGATCCCGACCTTGCCGGTTGGGACGGTTTCGGCGTCGTGGTTCAGGCATACGGGCGCCGCGCGGCCCCGGTGATCGAAGTACTGTACGATATGGCCGAACGCTATGATCGCAAGATCATGGTACGGCTGGTCAAAGGGGCCTATTGGGATACGGAAATCAAGATCGCGCAGGAATTGGGCGTCGAACGCTTTCCCGTCTTTACCCGCAAGATCAATACCGACCTCAGCTATATGGCCTGTGCGCAGATGCTGATGGACCGGCGGGACCGGATTTATCCGCAATTTGCGACCCATAACGCGCATACCTGTGCGGCGGTCGTGGCGATGGCGGGCAACGACAAGAACAGCTTTGAATTCCAGCGGCTGCACGGCATGGGCGAATCCCTGCATGGCATCGTCAAAGCCTCGGAAGGGACGCGCTGCCGGATTTACGCGCCTGTCGGGGCCCACCGCGATTTGCTGGCCTATCTGGTGCGGCGCTTGCTGGAAAACGGGGCAAATTCGTCCTTTGTGAACCAGATCGTCGATACGTCGATCCCGTCTGCGTCTATTTCAAAGGATCCGGTCGAGGCGGTCAAGGATCTGGGCACCCAAGTTGCGAACCCCACGATTGCCCAGCCGCATGATCTGTTCCGGCCTGCACGGAAAAACTCCAAGGGGTTCCGGGTCAACGAACCTGCGTCGATCCTGCCTTTGCTGGCCGCCCGCGAGGATTTCGCCGATACCAAATGGACCGGCGGACCGATGGTTGTGGGCCGCGAGGATGTGCAACGCGAAGGCCGTGATGCGGTGTCTCCGGCGGATAAGACCCGCGTGGTGGGGACAATCTTTGACGCAACCCCCGAAGACGTCGATGCGGCGATCAAGGTGGCACAGGACACCTTTGATGACTGGTCGACCACGCCCAGCGTCTATCGGGCCAACATCCTGCGCAAGATCGCTGATATCTACGAAGAACACACAGCCGAACTGACCGCCATCACCACACGTGAGGCAGGCAAGACCCTGCTGGATGGCATCGCCGAAGTGCGCGAAGCGGTCGATTTCCTGCGCTATTACGCCAACGAGGCCGAGCGCCTAGAAGAAGAAGAGCCGGGCAAGGCACGCGGTATTTTTGTCTGCATCAGCCCGTGGAACTTTCCGCTGGCAATTTTTTCGGGCCAGGTGGCGGCAGCGTTGGCGGTTGGGAACACGGTTCTGGCCAAGCCTGCCGAACAGACCCCCATTATCGCGGCGCGTGCTGTCGAACTGATGCGCGAGGCGGGGTTGCCCGACGAGGTTCTGCAATTGCTGCCGGGCGATGGCCCGACCGTGGGCGGCCCGCTGACCAGCGATCCGCGCATTGCCGGTGTCTGCTTTACCGGCTCAACCGAAGTGGCCCAGATCATTCACAAGGCGCTGGCCAAGAATGCCGATGCTGATGCGGTGCTGATCGCTGAAACCGGCGGTCTGAACGCGATGATCGTCGATTCAACCGCACTGACGGAACAGGCCGTGCGTGATATTCTGATGTCGTCCTTCCAGTCTGCGGGCCAACGCTGCTCTGCTTTGCGGATGCTGTATGTGCAAGAAGAGGCCAAGGAACGTCTGACCGAAATGCTGTATGGTGCCATGGATGCGCTGGTGATCGGTGATCCGTGGGCCACGGATGTGGATGTGTCGCCGGTGATTGACGCCGAAGCGCAAGCGGGCATCATGGATTACGTCGCCGACCACGAGAAAGCCGGTACCTTGCTCAAGCGGCTGGATGTGCCGACGGAGGGTACTTATGCCACGCCAGCGGTTGTTCAGGTCAACGGCATCGCAGATATGGAGCGCGAGATTTTCGGCCCCGTGCTGCATGTCGCGACCTTTCGGGCGCGCAACATTGACAAGGTCGTGGACGAGATCAACGACCGCGGCTATGGCCTGACCTTTGGCTTGCACACCCGCATTGATGACCGCGTGCAACAGATCGTGGAACGTATTCAGGTCGGCAACGCCTATGTGAACCGCAACCAGATTGGTGCCATCGTGGGCAGCCAGCCCTTTGGCGGCGAAGGGTTGTCAGGGACCGGACCCAAGGCGGGTGGGCCGCACTATCTGGCGCGGTTCCGTAGGGTCGGAAAACCGGATGCTGCGGTCGCGCCAAAGGGCATTGATGTTGACCGCGACGCGGTCGAAGCAGCGCTTGAGTTGATTGATGCACGCAACTGGGCCGCACGGCCTGACCGTGTTTCGGTGTTGCGGGCGGCCTTGACGGGCCGGACCGGCATCGTGCGTAAAGCATTGGCAGAAACGGCCGCTTTCGATACCACGCCCCAAACGCTGCCGGGCCCGACAGGGGAAAGCAACCGCTTGCGGATGTACCCGCGCGGCACGGTTTTGTGCCTTGGGCCATCGCCCGAGGTCGCAGTGGCGCAGGCCATTCAGGCGCTTGGTGCTGGCTGCGGTGCATTGGTTGTCGTCCCGGGGGCCGCGACCTCTATGGCCAGCGCATTGACGGCGGCGGGGGCACCTGTGGTGGCGTTGGACGGCACGCTTGATCCGGCGGCCTTGGCCGATCTTGAAGGGTTTGCCGTGGTTGCCGCTGCTGGCGCATCCGACTGGACCCGCGATCTGCGCATCGCCTTGTCGCAGCGCGACGGCGCGATCCTGCCGCTGGTAACCGAGGCAATCGCCCCCGAGCGGTACATTCTGGAGCGCCATTTGTGTATTGATACGACTGCGGCAGGCGGCAATGCCAGCCTGTTGGCAACGACATCATGATCTAGCAGGCCGCAGGGCCTGTCTGGGGCGGTGGGGCAGCGATGCCTCGCCGCCTGTCTGTGGCAATAAAACAGTGAGTGGTTGTTCGACCTGTCATGTGCAGCAGGGGCCTATGCTCTTTTAGCAATCTGTTCCGCAAACCCGAAATCAGCATCAAGATTTTCAACAAGCATGTCGTTGGGTCTGTGCAGGGGCGCTTGTGACATGACGGATTTAGCCAGCCGGTACCCACGGCCACGCTGGGTTTCAATGATATCCCGCGATGCGCCTGCGTCCTCAAGACGGGACCGGATGTTCGAGAGAAATACATGGATCGCGACGGGTTCACTGCCTTCTTCGACGCCATAAAGTTCGGCCATAATGACATCCTTGCTGACCGCATAGGGCGCGGCAAGGCATATGGTTTCGAATATATTATACTGGGTTGGTGTCATTTCGACCGTTTGGTGACCCCAATATACGCGCCGCTCTTTCACATTCATCTGCATCGGGCCATAGTTGACTCTTACCCCTGCATGTCCGGCACGGCGCAGGGCGATCGCGCGGATACGGGCGGCGATTTCGCGGCCATCCATATCGGGCGCAATGACGTCATCAGCGCCAAGTTCCAATGCTTGGGTCTGGTCCGCCGTCGATTTACGATTGTTCAACACCAGAATGCTCATGTTGCGGTTTTGCTGGCGCAGCTTCACGATGCTGGCGGCCCAGTCGGCGTCTGGCAAATTGGTTTCCAATAGAACGATCGGGCGACACATCAGGCTGAGCGATTCAAAAATGGCTGTGCCATCTTTTACCCCAGTCACCAGAAACCCTTCTTCTTGCAAGAACTTCTCAACCAGGGTTGCGGCCCAGCTTGTTACACTCATTAATACACGCATTGGCTTCACCCTCTGAATGGGGTGCAAATCTGCGCGGGGGCGGCCCGAACAGGTCCACACACATGGCAGTTTTAACTTCCTATATCCGGCGTGGATACAGGACTTTTGTAACATCAGATTTACCTGTTTCAACCAAATCCTAGGATCACGGTTAACAAGGTCCGGCGGAAGAACCGCGTCAAAATCCCCGTATTAGCCCTGCAAAAGTGCCTTTTGAACTGCATCATCCCAGCCCAGATAAAACGCATCTGCGTCACGAATGACGGGGCGGGCCATGACCTTGGGCTTGGCGGAAATCTGCGCCTCGGCCTCCGAGTTTTTCAGCCAGTCGTTCAGCGCACGGTAGTCGTTTGATGTGCGATCCACCAAACGGTCCCCGAATTCTGCAATCAACTCATCCAACTCCGCGTCGCTAAGCGGGTCGGCCCTGACATCGCGGAACTGTACGTCTTTGCCCTCGGCCTCCAACGCTTTGACGGCTTTTTGGCATATCGAACAGGTGCTTAATCCGTAGATGATCATGGTGCAGTCTCCTTGGGGCTTTGGTGGCACGCGTTCGTTAGGTCCGCACGCCAGCGAATTTTTCTGCCCACTCTTCACGTTGCTCGTCTGTGATCTTGGCGAATAACACCTCGGGCACGTCAAAGACATGACCGGGGGCCAGTTGCGCCAGTGCGGCAGGTACATCGTCGGGCCAGACGGCGTTTTCCACATGCATGCTTTCCAACATGCTGGCGGCTGCCGCGGGGATAAACGGCGCAGACAAAACAGCGTAAACCGGGATCAGGTTCAACGCCAGCCGCACTTGGGCAGCGGCCTTGTCGGGATCTGTCTTGAAGGTGGTCCAAGGTGCTTCGGCTTGAAGGTATTCGTTGCCCGCAGCCCAGATCGCGCGCAGTTCGGCGGCGGATTTGCGGACCTCCATCGCCTCCATCGCGGTTTGATAGCGCGCCACACGTTCGGTCAGATCCGCGATCAACGCGTGTTCAGCAGGGCCGTATTCGCCCGCCTCTGGTACCGCCTCGCTGAATTTCGAACGGCAGAATTTTGTGATCCGGCTGATGAAGTTGCCCAGCACATCGGCCAAGTCCTTGTTCACCGAGCCTTGGAAATTCTCCCACGTAAACTCAGCGTCCGAGGTTTCCGGCGCATGGCTTAGCAACCACCAGCGCCATGTGTCAGCAGGCAGGATTTCCAACGCCTGATCCATGAACACACCGCGCCCGCGCGAGGTCGAAAACTGCCCACCATCATAGGTCAGGTAGTTGAATGATTTGATGTAATCGACCAGCTTCCACGGCTCGTTAGATCCCATGATCGTCGCCGGAAAGCTAAGCGTGTGGAACGGCACGTTATCCTTGCCCATGAACTGGGTATAGCGCACGTCGTCGGCACCTTTGTCGGTGCGCCACCAGCTTTCCCAATCGGTTCCCTTACCCGCATCGACCCATTCCTGCGCGCAGGCGATGTATTCGATGGGGGCGTCGAACCAGACATAGAACACCTTGCCTTCCATCCCCGGCCAGTCCTCGTCACCGCGTTTGACGGGGACACCCCATTTCAGGTCGCGGGTGATGCCACGATCCTGAAGGCCGTCACCATCATGCAGCCACTTTTTGGCAATGGATGTGGTCAGCACGGGCCAGTCGGTCTTTGAATTGATCCACTCGTCCAGACGGTCTTTCATCTTGGACTGCTTGAGGAACAGGTGTTTGGTCGCGCGCATTTCCAGATCGGTGGCCCCCGACACGGTGGAGCGCGGGTTGATCAGGTCTTCGGGATCCAACTGCTTGGTGCAGTTATCGCATTGGTCGCCGCGTGCGTCCTCGAACCCGCAATTGGGGCAGGTGCCTTCGACATAACGGTCGGGCAGGAAGCGGCCATCGGTTGGCGAATAAATCTGGCGCTGTTCGACCTCTTCGATCAGACCCTCGTTGTACAACGCGCCTGCGAAATGCTGGGTCAGCTTTTGGTTCTGGATGCTGGAGGACCGCCCGAAATGGTCAAAGGACAGGCCGAACCCTTCGGCAATACGCGCCTGAACTTCGTGCATCTCGGCGCAATATTCCTCGACTGGTTTGCCGGCCTTGGCAGCGGCCAGTTCGGCGGGGGTACCGTGTTCATCTGTGGCACATAAAAACAGTACCTCGTGACCGCGCGCGCGCAAATAACGGGCGTACAGATCGGCGGGCAATTGGCTGCCCACAAGATTGCCAAGGTGTTTGATCCCGTTGATATACGGAATGGCGGAGGTGATAAGGTGGCGTGTCATGGTAAATGGCCCCGAAAATGCTTTGGCATGTCTCTAGCGCAGGGACGGGCCAAGGGCTAGGGGGCGTTGTTGGTCTCGTCACGTTGACGGCGCATCAGGCGGCCAATGGTAAAGGATGTGCGGGGCGCATAGACATAGGGCGTGCGCTTTTGCTTGGTGGGGCGTGCGCGCAGGCGGGTCAGGCCAAAGATCACCAACACCCCATGCCCGACAGATATCATGGTAAACAACGCCGCCGGGCCATAGCTATCGATCAACACCGACGCCAGATAGGGCGCAAAGATCGCGCCGACGGCGAACCAGAACATCAGCGCGGCCGACAGTTCAACACGTTCTTCGCTGGTGGCGAAATCATGGGCGTGCGCGGCGGCGACGGAATAGATCGGGAATGTGGTCAGGCCAAACAGGGTCGCCGTCAGAAAGATCGCTTGGGTGCCAAGGCCGGCTGACATGACGGTGATCGCGCAGCTGACAATTGATGCGCCCGACAACCAGATCAACACCCAGCGGCGGTCGAATTTATCGGCCAGCCAGCCAATCGGGAATTGTGCCAGCGCGCCGCCCAAGACGAAGGCCGACAAGAACCACGCGATTTGACCTGCGGTCAGGCCGACCTCTTCGCCATAGATCGGGCCGACCATGCGAAACGATGCGCTGGACAGGGCCGCAACCACCACGGCGGCGGCGGCCAGGGGCGACCGGTCAACCGCCAGCCGGGGCCGCAGACGCGGTTGCGCTGGGGTTTCGGGTTGCGGCAGGCGCGTCAACGTCAGCGGGATCAGGGCGGCACAGCACAAGATCGCCAGCAGATTATAGGAGACATAAGATGCCGGGCTAAGCACGCCGATGATCATCTGTGCCGCCAGTGACCCGCTCATGTCGACCACGCGGTAGGCCCCCATGGTGCGGCCGCGTGTTTCGTTTGTGACTTTTGCGTTCAGCCATGCCTCGACCACGGTATAGCAGCCCGCGACGCATAGGCCCGATGCCACGCGCATCAGCGCCCAGGCGTAAGGATCCAGCACAAGCATATGGGACATCAACCCGATGGATCCGGCGGCAGTAAAGGCGGCAAAGGCACGGCTGTGACCGACGCTGCCCATCAGGCGCGGTGCCCACCAGCAGCCGATGAAAAAGCCCACGAAATGCGCCGACCCCAGCAAGCCGATTTCCTGATTGGAAAAACCCAGCTGGATGCCCGACAGCACGTCCAACGGTCCCACACCGCCCGATGACAGTTGCAGCAAGATGACGGATAAAAACAGGGCGGCAAACGAGATGAGCAAACGCATGGTTTTACCTTGTCGGCAATCAGCAGGGAAACCAACGGTCAAAACGACATCGTTCCGGAAAAAGCGCCGCAAACGGTGTTTTGTTGTGCAGGGCGGAAAACCCTCTTGCGATGGGGCAGCCGAAACGAGAGGGTGGCGCAAACGCAGACAAGGATAACACGATGAAGATGAACAAACTGGGCCGCACCGATATCGAAGTAACGGATTTTTGCCTTGGCTCCATGACGTGGGGCACACAGAACACCCCCGAGGAAGGCCACGCACAAATCGAGCGTGCATTGGCTGCGGGCATCAACTTTATCGACACAGCCGAGATGTATCCGGTGAACCCGATCAAGGCTGAAACTGTTGGTTTGACTGAAGAAATCATTGGTCAGTGGATCGCGAAATCAGGCAGGCGCAAGGATTTCGTGCTGGCCTCCAAGCACTCTGGCGCGGGTGCTGCGCCGCGGGATGGGGCGGGTATTTCGTCCAAGTCGATCCGCGAAACGCTTGAGGGATCGCTGAAGCGGTTGCAGACGGATTACATCGATTTGTACCAATTCCATTGGCCCAACCGCGGCAGTTATATGTTCCGCAAAAATTGGGACTATGACCCGTCGTCGCAAAACCGTGCCGATGTGATCGCCCACATGGAAGACTGCATGGGCGCGCTGCAAGACGAGGTCGCGCGCGGCACAATCCGCAGCTTTGGCCTGAGCAACGAGAGCGCCTGGGGGCTGACCCAATGGGCCAATGCGGCGACGCGCACGGGCGGACCGCGCCCCGTGTCGGTGCAGAACGAATATTCGCTGCTGTGCCGTCTGGCCGATACCGATCTGGCTGAAACCTGCCACAACGAAGACATCGGGTTGTTGTCGTTTTCCCCCCTTGCGGCGGGCCTGTTGACGGGTAAATACCAAAACGGCGCGTTGCCCGAAGGGTCGCGCATGGCAATCAACGGCGACTTGGGCGGGCGCAAGACCGACCGCGTGTTTGACGCGACAGCCGCCTATCTGGACATCGCACAAAAGCACGGGCTGGACCCGACACATATGGCGCTGGCATGGGCACGGCAGCGGCCCTTTATGACGTCAATCATCTTTGGCGCGACGTCGTTGGACCAGCTTGAGGTCGCATTGGGTGCCATTGATTTGGAGCTGAACGACGAGGTCATGGCCGACATCGCCACCGCGCATAAAGCGCATCCAATGCCATATTAACCCGGTCCAAAGGAGCAACCGAATGCCACTTACAATGAGCAAAGACGTGTTTATCACCTGCGCCGTCACAGGATCGGGCAGCAGTCAAGACCGCAGCCACCATGTGCCGCGCAGCCCTGAGCAGATCGCCAACAGCGCGATTGCAGCGGCCAAGGCGGGCGCGGCGGTGGTGCATTGCCACGTCCGCGATCCTGAAACCGGCGCACCCAGCCGTCGCTTGGATCTGTACCGCGAGGTCACGGAACGCATCCGCGAATCCGAAACCGATGTGATCTTGAACCTGACGGCGGGCATGGGCGGCGACATCATCTTTGGCCCGACCGAACGCCCGATGCCGCCGATTGCGGGCACGGACATGATCGGCGCATCCGAGCGTGTTCAGCACATCGCCGAATGCCTGCCCGAGATCTGCACACTGGATTGTGGCACCATGAACTTTGCCGAAGCTGATTACGTGATGACCAACACGCCGGGCATGCTGACGGCGATGGGCCAGATGATGACGCATCTTGGCGTAAAGCCCGAGATCGAGGCGTTTGACACAGGCCATCTTTGGTATGCCAAGCAGTTGGTCAAAGACGGCGTGCTGGACAGCCCCGCCTTGGTGCAGCTGTGCATGGGGGTGCCGTGGGGCGCACCGGATGATTTGAACACGTTTATGGCGATGGTGAACAACGTGCCGGATGACTGGACCTTCAGCGCATTCGGCTTGGGCCGCAACCAGATGGCCTATGTCGCTGCATCCGTGCTGGCGGGCGGCCATGTGCGTGTGGGCCTCGAGGATAACCTGTGGCTCGACAAGGGCGTCTTGGCCGAAAACTGGCAGCTGGTCGAACGCGCGGGCAGCATCATTGAGAACATGGGCGCGCGGCTGATGACCCCGGCGCAGGTGCGCGAAAAGCTGGGTCTGACCAAGCGGGCACCGAAGTGAAGAAAATGCTTCTGGCCCTGATCTTGCTGGCGGGGTGCGCTGCGCCTGTCGTCCAGCAGGGGCAGGGCTATCGCGATACCAACGCACTGATCGGGGCCACCAGCCGCTATGATGCGGGCCGTTTCGCGGGGCCTTGGGTCGTGCGCGGCAGCTTTGATCTGGATGCGCCGGACCGTGTGGCGCTGGTACAAAGCACGGGCGGCCCGGCGTTTCAACTGTGCGACGACGCTGGCGATTGCGAGGTTCTGTGGCAAGCGCGCGCCACAGGGCAGGGGCGCTATGCTTTGACCCGCCCCAATGGGACCACGCGCGATTTGTGGATTCTATGGGTCGATGAAGGGTTTCGCACAGCCGTTGTCGGCAATCCCGCCGGGGATTTCGGTTGGATACTGGACCGCAACCCCACGCGCGGTGCGGACCGGATCACGGCGGCACAAGAGATATTGGATTTCACCGGCTATGACATCAGCCAGTTAAGGATGCGAAAATGACAAAGATTGCAGCAGTTATCGGCGGTGGCGTGATCGGGGGCGGCTGGGCCGCACGGTTTGCGCTGAACGGGTGGAACGTGCAGGTCTTTGACCCCGATCCGCAGGCCGAACGCAAGATCGGCGAAGTCATGGCAAACGCCCGCCGCTCCATGCCCGGCCTGACCGACGTGGCCCTGCCGGATGAAGGCGTGATCAGTTTTCACGACAGTATTTCGGACGCGGTGCAGGGTGCGTCATGGATTCAGGAAAGCGTACCAGAACGGCTTGAGATCAAGCACACCACCTTTGGCGCGATCCAGCAGGCCTGTGATCCGGATGCGGTGATCGGGTCGTCCACGTCGGGCTTCAAGCCGTCCGAGCTGCAAGAAGGCATGGCGCGCCCGGCGCAGATCATGGTCGCCCATCCGTTCAACCCTGTCTATCTGCTGCCGCTGGTCGAACTGGTGCCGGGCAACGGTATTGATGGGCCGACGGTGGAAAAGGCCAAGGAAACCCTGACCTCTATCGGGATGTACCCGCTGCATTTGAAGAAAGAAATCGACGCCCACGTCGCCGACCGTTTCCTTGAGGCCGTCTGGCGCGAGGCGCTTTGGCTGGTCAAAGATGGCATCGCCACCACCGAGGAAATCGACAACGCCATCCGCTATGGCTTTGGCATCCGTTGGGCGCAGATGGGTCTGTTTGAAACCTACCGCGTGGCGGGCGGTGAGGCCGGGATGAAGCATTTCATGGCGCAGTTCGGTCCTGCTTTGAAATGGCCGTGGACCAAGCTGATGGATGTGCCGGAATTCAACGACGAATTGGTCGATCTGATTGCAGGTCAGTCCGATGAACAGTCCGGTGCCTATGGCATTCGCGATCTGGAACGCATTCGCGACAACAATCTGGTGTCGATGATGCGTGCGCTGAAACAGCAGGACTGGGGTGCCGGGCGATTGATGAAAGCACACGAGGCGACATTGCGCGCAGGGACCGTCTTGGCGGCCCGTGCCGATGATATCGAAGATGCCAGCCAGCCTGTACTGACGGTGCGCCGCGCCGTGCCGCTGGATTGGACCGATTACAACGGCCACATGACCGAGGCGAAGTATCTGCAAGCCTTTGCCGATGCGACGGATCGGTTCATGGAACTGATCGGCTGCGATGCCGAATATATCGCCTCGGGCGGCAGCTATTTCACCGCCGAAACCCATATTCGGCACGTGGACGAGGTGCATGCAGGCGCGCTGATCGATATCCAAACCCGCGTGTTGCTGGGCGCTGGCAAGAAAATGCACCTTTGGCACGAGATGTACGAGGGCGATCGTCTGCTGGCCACGGGGGAGCATTTCCTGCTGCATGTCAGCTTGCAAAGCCGCAAACCGTCAGACCCCAGCCCGGAAATCGAAGCCGCATTGGTCCGCTTTGCCCAAGGTCACGCCAGCTTGGCTATGCCTGATGGCGTCGGCCGCTACGTCGGCGCACCACGGTGAAGCGTGTTCTGATCACCGCTGGCGCGTCGGGTATCGGGCGCGCCATGGGTGAGGGGTTCGCCGAGGCGGGGTTCGAAATCTGGGCGACAGATGTGGACGCCGCTGGCTTGGCTGACTTGCCAAAGACGTGGCACGGCCATCAAGCCAGTGCGACGGACGAGGCGGCGATGGCCGATGTTGTCGCGCAAATGGGTAGCATCGACGTGCTCTGCGCCAATGCGGGGATTGCCGGGCCGACAGCACTGATCGAAGACGTTGCACTGGATTATTTTCGCGCCTGCGTCAGCGTCAATCTGGAAGGGGCGTTTATCGCTGCGAAACACGCGGCACCGTTGATGAAGGCGGCAGGCAGCGGGTCGATCATCATCACCTCGTCCACGGCTGGTATCTATGGCTACCCCAATCGCGCGCCCTATGCGGCAGCGAAATGGGCGATGATCGGGCTGATGAAAACCCTCGCGATGGAACTGGGCCCTTTTGGCATCCGCGCTAACGCGATCTGCCCCGGTTCGGTCGAAGGCCCGCGGATGGAGGGTGTACTGACGCGCGAGGCCGCAGCCAAAGGCATGACACGCGATCAGGTCTATGACGGCTATGCATCTGGTACCTCGATGCGCAGCTTTGTCGAGGCGCGGGACATTGCCAATATGGCGGTGTTTCTGGGATCAGAGGGCGCGCGGCTGGTGTCGGGGCAGGTGATTGCAGTCGATGGGCACACGGAAAATCCCGACCCCAAGCTGTGATTGAAGGCTGGCAAGAGGCCGGGAAACGCGCATAAGGGGCGGCATGACATATGCATTGCCTGATCTGTGGATCCTCGTCACCCTTGCCGCTGCAATCTTTCAAACCGCCCGGTTTATGCTCCAGAAATATCTGGCAACCGCCACGCTGTCGGCGGCTGGTGCTACGTTTTCGCGGTTTCTATACTCGGCGCCGTTTATCGTCGGTGGGCTTGCAGCGTATCTTTCGGTCAGCGGGACGGCGTTGCCGCAGATTGCCCCCAAATTCTGGGCCTATGGTCTGCTGGGGGGTACGGCGCAAATCCTTGCGACGGTCTGCGTTGTTTTGCTGTTCAAACAACGCAATTTTGCCGTCGGGATCACGTTCAAAAAAACCGAAGTCATTCTGACCGTTCTGGTGGGCTGGGTGATCTTGGGCGAAGGCGTCACCGGGTGGGGGTTTGCCGCCATCGGCTTGGGCGTGGTCGGTCTGTTTTTGCTGTCAGGCAGCAAGGATGCAAAGGGGTTTCACCTGAGCGATCTGCGCAACCGTGCAGCGGGGTTGGGCATTGTGTCTGGCTTTTTATTCGCAATTTCGGCGGTCACCTATCGGGGTGCCACATTGTCGGTGATGTCGGACAGCCCAGTCTTGCGCGCCGGAGTGAGCCTGGCAGCAGTTGTGTGCATGCAGGCGGTGATCATGGCCCTATGGCTGCGGTGGCGCGAGCCGAGCCAGATGACGGCGGTTTGGCAGGCGCGCAAGGTTGCGGTCTGGATCGGGATGATGTCTCTGGGCGGGTCGCTGTGCTGGTTTATTGCCTTCACGCTTGAGAACGCAGCATATGTCAAAGCACTGGGGCAGGTCGAGCTGATCCTTAGCGTCGCGGCCGCCACCCTGTTCTTTCGAGAGAAAATCACAGGCCGAGAGTGGGCGGGCATGGCGGTTCTGGTCAGCTCGATTATGATGCTGGTGCTCGTCACCTGAGGCGCGCACGGAATTTTCGAAAATTCCGTGCCGCCTTTTCGTAAAAAGGCGGCGACCCCGTCAGCGTCAGTCTTGCATCGGCCGGCCGCGCAGGCGCAGGAACAGGCTTTCTTCGTCATTGTTTTTGAAGAACGGCACGGACGCGGGCGGGGCAAGCTCTTTGGCGCGGGCTTCGACTTCGGCCAGAACGACCTCGGTGATAAAGGGCATGTCGAAGGATCGCGCATCCGACAGTGCAACCCATTGCAAATGCGAAAGCTCGTCGCAGGCTGCGTCGAAATCATCCAGATCCGTGGCGATAGCGTCGGCATCAACCAGAAAGAACCGCGCATCGAACCGCCGTGGCCGACCCGGAGGGGTCAAGGCGCGGAACACAAATTGCAGTGCGGACGCATCGGGGACATAGCCGCGATTGGCAAAGCTTGCCCAATCGTCATGCGGTGTGCCTTGCCAATCGCCCTTTTGGCCCAAGATCAGCCCGGTTTCCTCCCAAAGCTCGCGAATCCCTGCCACTGCAATGGCATGGGCCAATGTGGCATCTGCGTCTTCGGCCAAACGGTCGCGACACATGTCGTTCAGCGGGCTGGCCAAGGCGATGCCGGCATCATCCTTGTCCACGGCCCCACCGGGGAACACGAATTTATTCGGCATAAACACAGCCTTTGAGCCGCGCTGCCCCATCAGAATGCGCGGGCTTTCAAAGCGGTCACGAATCACAATGACGGTCGATGCGTTGCGAATTTGGGTCTTGTCGATTGTCATAGGTTAGCCTTTGTCGTTGGAATTAGACGAAAGCCAGAGGGGTGCAGCCGTTAGCCGTCGCCAAATCCACCCATGCCTTTTGCCCACTGGAAGCCGATCAAGGCTCCCTTCAGTCTTGGCAGAAGGTAAAGCGACAATCCAACGCAGCCAACCGCAAAGATGGTGAACAGCGTTAAAGGTTCGGGCCGCCAGTTCACAAAGACAACGTGCAGCATCGGGGCCATCAGGTGACCGACGACCAGAATTGTCATATAGGCGGGACCGTCATCGGCGCGATGGTGGAAAAATTCCTCGCGGCACGAGGTGCAGGTGTCATTTACCTTGAGGTAGCTTTTCAGCAGTGAACCCCCGCCACAATTGGGGCATTTACGACGCCAGCCGCGCAGCAATGCTGTCGATAGCTTGCGTTCATGTGTTTCGGGCTGGTCGATTTCGAAGGTTTGGTCGGTCATGGTCTATCCTCATTCGCCTTCTACATGCGGCCAAACCGCATCAAAAGAAAGGGCACAGTGATGCCTTGCGTCGGGATGTCGCAAAACAGGCCTGAAATCTTTTTGCATATTTTTCCGACGGAAGTTTTAAGACGCGCCGTTTGATCCGGTATAGCCACACAAAAAGATGTGGTTGAAACCAAGATCACCAAAGGAAAACAAATGACATACCGAGCAAATATTCAAATCGCAGTACTCAGTGGCCTGATTGCTTTGGGCGGCAGTGCATTGATCGCACAAGAAGCGACAAAAGGTGCCGGTGCCAAGATGGACCGCTTTGCCCAGATGGATACAGACGGCAACGGTGAACTGACCCGGGACGAGATGCAAGCCCACGCTCAGGCCCGCTTTGCCAAGGCGGATACGGATGGCGACGGTTTCCTGACCGCAGAAGAGATGCAGGTCGCAGCGGCGACCCGCAAGGCTGAAGGTGCCAAGCGTATGATGGAAAAGCTCGACAAGGATGGCAACGGATCGCTGTCGCTTGAGGAACTGCAAGCCATGGGCGACGCCCGGATGGACAAGCGGTCGGCCAAGATGATGGAGCGCATGGATGCCAACGAAGATGGCAAACTGTCGCCCGAGGAAATGGCAGGGCGTCATTCCCCTGAAAAAATGTTTGCCAAGTTGGATGCTGACAAGAACGGCACGCTGAGCGCCGAGGAATTTGCCAAGGCGCGTATGGGCGGCATACATGGTGGGCATGGGAAGCATGACGGGCATAAAATGCACGGCAAAAAGCACGGCATGAACCACGACGACAAGCCCGCGTCGGAATAAGACGATGATGCAGGCGCGCTTGAATGGTGCGCCTGCACATACTAGCCGTGATGGGATGACGATGCCTGCTTCCAATGACGCCGACAGGGCTGATCCCGATGCCGAGTTGCTGTTGCGCTATGCGCAGGGTGATGCAGCGGCGGCGCGGCTTTTGACGGTACAGTTAACGCCGCGCATTTTCGGACATGCCTACAGGGTGTTGGGTGATGGTGCAGAGGCCGAGGATGTGACCCAAGACGCGTTAATGCGCTTGTGGAAAATCGCCCCCGACTGGCGTATCGGCGAGGCGAAAGTATCGACTTGGTTGTACCGTGTTGTGGCAAACCTGTGCACTGACCGTTTGCGTAAACGCGGGCGCGGTGTCGCGTTGGAGGACATCGCGGAACCCGCCGACCCGACCGAGAGTGCGGAAGCCAGACTACAGCGTGGTGCCCGCCAAGAAGCGCTGCAATCCGCGCTTGACGAATTGCCGGATCGCCAAAGACAGGCGGTGGTGTTGCGCCACATTGATGGCTTGGCCAACCCCGAGATCGCTGCCATCCTCGACATCGGTGTCGAGGCGGTGGAAAGCCTGACAGCGCGGGGCAAACGTGCGCTGGCAAAACGACTTGGCGGACAGCGTGACGCCTTAGGATATGATGATGACAAAACCTGACACAGATATGCTTGAGAGCCTGTTCCAAGACGCCCGCGTCGCGCCGCCACCAATGCCCGCCGGGCTGATGGAACGCGTATTGGCCGACGCGTTGGCACAGCAACCCCGCCCTCCGGTTCGACGGTGGCGCGGGATGTGGCAGGCGATTGGCGGCGCACCGGCCTTGGGCGGGCTGATCACGGCCACGGCAGTGGGCTTTTGGATCGGGGTCGCCCCCCCCAGTGGGTTGCCTGAGATCGCAGCGCAGATCATTACCGGGGACACGTTCGCCACCATCGCAGATGAAAGCGTGATCGAGCTGACAGCCTTTGGCTGGGACATTGAGGAAGGATAGGGCATGGTTGACAACGGCACAGAAAGCGGGCCGCACTCGGTGACGCGCAGTCGCACATGGATGAAATGGGCGTTGGGTCTGTCACTGGGATTGAACCTGCTTGTGGTGGGGCTGGTTGCGGGGGCTGCCTATCGCTTTGACGGGCCCCATGGCGGGCCGGGGGCCAATCGGCACGACTTTGGTACCCCCTATGTTATCGCGCTGCCCGAAGACCGCCGCCGTGCAATTTTCAAGGAACTGCGCGCCGGCAGGCAGGATAAATCCACCAGCCGCGCTGCGCGCCGTGCGCTTTATGCCGAGGCGGTCGCCGCGATCCGGGCAGAACCGTTTGATCTGGCACGTGTGACGCGCGTGCTGGACACCCAGCGTGATGCAACCCTTGGCGTGCAGCAAGCGGCCCAATCCGCCTGGCTCGCCGAGATCGCGTCAATGGACGCCCCGGCCCGTGCCGCCTATGCTGATCGGCTGCAAGAGGTGCTGGCCCGTGGACCGAAGCGGGATCGCAAAAAAGAAAAGCAGTAATTCCGCGCGGAGAAGTGCAGGGGGTTCTGTTGGGTGGGCAAAACGGGACGGCCAAAACCGGTCGGTGGGATCCGAGGCAAGATCCGCTGCGTGATGATCGTGCGTTTTTACCCGCCTACCGCCAGAATTGCAGCGGCAAGGTCATTGGCCGTAAAGGGCTTTTGCAAAAGCGTCACTCCTTCATCCAGCCGACCATTGTGGGTGATCGAATTTTCGGTAAAGCCCGACATAAAGATCACAGCTGCTTTGGGGTAAAATTCAGCGAGGCGTCTGGCCACTTGGTTGCCGTCCATACCACCCGGCAGAACAACATCGCTTAGGATCAAGTCGACCTCGGGCAGGTTTTGCGCCAGCGCAATGGCCGACGGGCCGTCAGCGGCACTGTGAACCTGGCATCCCATCCGGTCCAGCATCGCCTCATATGTCTTGCGCAGGTCGGTATTGTCCTCAACGATCAAGACCGTCATGCCCTTGAATTTTGCGCGCAAGGGGGTGGGTCTGTCAGGGCGCTTTGCCTCGCTCTCGGTTCTGGCGCGGGGCAGATATAACTTCACAGAGGTGCCTTTGCCGATCTCTGAGTAGATCTTTAAATGGCCGCCTGATTGCTTGGCAAATCCGAACGCCATGGGCAGGCCAAGGCCGGTTCCTTTGCCAACCCCTTTGGTGGTGAAAAACGGTTCAAGGGCGCGTTGAATGGTGTCGTCAGACATGCCCTGACCGGAATCCGTGACCGTGATGCAGACATATTGGCCTTCGTTGATTTCGATGTTGTGATTGGCATAGTCACGGTCAAGACGGGTGTTTCTGACTTCGATCGTGAGGGCACCGCCATTGGGCATTGCATCCCGCCCGTTCACCACCAGATTGATCAGCGTTGTTTTCAGCTTTTCTGGGTCGGCAAAGGCTTTCCACAAGCCGCCGTCCGCGATGATTTCCAGATCAATGGCATCCCCGACCGAAGTGCGCAGCAGGGCGCTGGATTGTTTGATGGCCTTCGCCGCATCAAAGGCTTCTGGTGACAGGGGCTGCTTGCGCGCAAAGGACAACAGCTGTTGGGTAAGGGTCGCGCCGCTGGTGACGGCAGAAAGCGCGACCTCAAGATAGGACCGTTCGCTGGGGCTTTCTAGGGTCAGTAGCGTAAGTTCGATGTTGCCAGAGATGACGGCCAACAAGTTGTTGAAATCATGGGCAACACCGCCGGTGAGCTTGCCAATCGCATCAAGCTTTTGCGCCTGCAAAAGTTGTTCTTCGGCGATGTGTTGATCGGTCACGTCCAGCGATGCGATTTCGACCACCAGTTCGCCGGTGACAGGATCTGGCACTGGATGCAGAATTTGTCGGACAAAGCGGACTTCGTTGTTGCCCAAATTGTATTTCACAACGGTTTCAACCGTCCTGCCCCCAAGGAATTGCTTTGCGTGGACACGTATCTTTTTCGGGTCCTCATCGCGCAAAATAGTTTCGACAAAGTCACGCCTGACGTCCATTGCAAGGACCTGGTCGATGGTCATGTTACAGCTTTCGGCAAAGAATTCGTCGCATTCCAGAAAACGGTCTTGTTCAAAATTAAAGGACGCATACCCCAGACGTGTAAGTTTTGCAGCGCGGGCCAGTCTTTTTTCCGAGGTTTCACCAGCCAATTGCGCGGCCAAAACCTGATCGCGCATTTCATGGATCGCATCCACGAGCCTGACCAATTCGTCCGGTTGCCGCACCTCTTGTCCATCGCTTAGGTCAATGTTCAGGGTTTCCAAATCCTCCGGCAGGTTTTTGAGGGTGTCAGAAATTTTCAAAATGGGCCGCAAAAGCGCGCGGTTCACAAGGCGCAAAATGACCAAGGCGGTCACGAATACAAAGCCAATGGCGATCAAAACAGTTCTGCTGAGGTTTGATAGTACATTCTGCCAGATTTCCGCGTTCGATGCTTCAAGACGCATTGTGGCAATCTTGCGCCCGCTTGATTGTCCCAGCCCAAAAAGAGGCACCTCAAGGGCGTAAGCGACATCGCTTGGGTCAACAGTGCCAGCCGTCAGATGAATGCGATTGCCATCGGTGATCTGGACTGCGTTGACCAAGCCAGTTTCAACATAATTGTCGATCAATTCCTGAATGGTCCCAAGATCGTATTGCCAGACATGAGCCTGCATATGAACAGTGTTGGCTGCGGCCAAGCCATCCACCCGGTCTTTGATATCGGCATGCGACAGATTATAATAAAAGAAACCTGAGATGACACAGGCTGCCGCAATAAGCCCCGCCATTGGTAACAAGATGGCATGCCAGATTATTGCGCGCATGTCGGTGGGAAAGTCCGATAGCGTCATTGCTTTGGACTCCCAAATTCGCCAGAGAGCGTCCCGTAAAAGCCGCGTGGGGGCGAAGCGGTTTCATAATCGAATGCAAAGCCCGTGCGCGGAAAGAAAGCGAGCACAGAAAAAGCCGCAATAAAAAGAGCGGACAAAAGTATTTCAGCATAGAAGGAGTTCTTTCGCCGCGGGCCGAATGACGAAGTGGAATAGGTGAAATCGTAAGAGATAGAAACGGCCAGAATATTGGCACCTCTTATTTTTGAAAATGAGCCTTCGGAAAGCGACGGCAACAAATGTTATATTGCGAAATAATATCTTTAAGCTCTAAAAAAGCAATGCTCATTCGATTTGGACGCTGGTCTGGCCAGCAGGCACCGCGCGTCTGTATTCCGCTTGCCAAACCGTGACCGGCCGGGCTAGGCAAAGCGACCCTCATGAAAGGCTTTGCGATGACCCTTGAATTCCCTGACAACGACGAAGTTTTGGCCACTGTGCGTGCTGCTGCGGGGCGGCGGTACACCGGGTTGCTATCGCTAGGTTTTCTGGGGCTTTTCCTTGTTTATATGGCCTTCACCAGTGCGCCGGGTTTCGGATGGCAGGTGGTCTTGCTGGTCTTGGGCGCAGGTGCGATATGGATGGCAGACCGGATGCGCCGCGCGACAAGCAATGCGATCGAACTGACTGCCACCATCCTGCGCGACAGTGACGGCACCGTTATTGCCCGTATCGAAGACATTGAGCACATTGATCGCGGGGTTTTCGCCTTTAAACCGTCCAACGGTTTTTTGTTGCGAACTAAGGCAGGCACCGGCGGCACGCGCGAATGGCGACCCGGTCTGTGGTGGCGCATGGGGCGGCGGATCGGCATTGGCGGCATGACGCCGGGGCGGCAGACGAAATACATGGCCGAAGCGATCGCAACGATCATTGCAACACGCGACATTTAATGGCCGGATGAAAAGCCGCCCCCGCAACATGTGCAGGGGCGGCGGTTTTTTTGTAGATCACGCCAAAGGCAGGTTTAAACACTGCCGTCGTAAAGAACACGCGGCGCATAGCGTGGACGGGTGAACACAAAATTATCAATGTCCTGGCGCAGCAACCCGACCTTGAACGGAGGGTCGAACCGCGAAAATGTCTCGGTGATGACGATATATTCCCCATCAGACAATACCGGCACGCGCGACGTCCAATTTACAACGTCTTCATCTAAAACAGGCGACACAAACCCGCGTGCACGGGACCAGTGAACGTAGAACCGCTTTTCTGTTTCGTTGTACTGCAAGGATGTGACGCGAATTGCGGGCTCGTCCGTCGAATGGGTCAAATAGCCCAGAATATCCTGCAAACCGTCCAGATAGTCGCTGTCCAAGGGCAGGGTTTCGCGCGAAATCATATCACTGATCGTATAGGCGGTTTTCTGGTTCACGCTGTATTCTTGATAGGTGTGAAAGAATGAAAACATTGCCATAAAGACCCAGAACATCGCGGGTGCCATGATCAACGCTTCGATTGACGCGCTGCCGTCTTCTTGGCGGCGGAAGTCGCGTATTTTTAAACGCGCTGCAAGTGAGTTCCACATTAGCTTGGCTCCTGTACGAAGGCCGAGATGGCATAGACGCTTGCCTGACCGTTTCCGTCTTTGATAAAGTTAAAACCCAATGGAACGAATGTCGTAAGAGGGTCGAATTTCAGGCAGGCCCGCAGCATCATCAAATCGTGCTGTGCGCCCAAGGTAAATCCACGCTCAGGTTCAATCGGTAGGGATTTGTCCACGCAGTCAATGTTTGGGTTCATCTGCGAAAACGCCCGTGGATTCACCTTGACCATCTCAAGCCGCAGCGTGCCGTCGCAGTCGCCGATATTGCCAATGTTGTCACATACCATGTCTTTGATCGAGTCATGGGTGATCTGTGCGCGGGTGTTCAGCCTGATATAGCGGACGGTCTGTTCAAGCCCGCGGTCAAGGTGCACCTGACGCAAGGACGCCATGCTGATGTCTACCGACATCATGAAGACCGCAAAGATAGCCGGAACGATGATTACGAATTCAATCAAGAAAACTGACCCGTTATCTGCTTGGCGGAAGCGCCGCAGCGCATGTATGCATCGGGTGATCATTGCGTCAGCCTCAATTGGTTGATTTGACTAGCGATGGCGCTGAAGGCTTCGGATAGTTCGACACCTTCGACCCTGAAGAAGTGGCTTGGGGATGACGCACATTTCTTCATGACCTCTGCACCGTTGTCTGTGACTTCGAAACCGACAGACCAGATGACGATATGCTTGGCTTTGGCGGCACTGCACATGTCTGCCAACAGTTGATCCCCGCGCCATTTGTCATATTTCTGCCAGTAGAAACTTTTGCGGTCCCAGCTGTTGACGTAGTTGTATAGGTACCAGTTCAGGTTGTACTTGCTCCAGTGAACGTAATGGGAATCGTTGGCATAATAGCGCGACGAAATCCGCTGTGTGCTGGAGTTTTCACCATCCGTCATAAGGACAATGGTTTTCAGCGTTTCGATGTCGGTATAGCTGCCGGGCCGGTTTTCAAATGCCTTGTCCACCTCTGGCTGGGTGTATGCACTAGAGCCCTCGGGAACGACAGTCAGGGACTTGACCACCGGGTTATAGCTTGGGTCAAGCAACATCGTTGCCCATTTCATACCCAGAAAAATCTGTGTACCCGCACGCGGCTTAAGGCTTTCGATCTGGGTTTTCAGCGCTGTCTTATTCTGGGAAAACGGCAGGATGCGCTCGTAGCTGTACCGTGGGCAGACCGTGTCTGTCATGGCGTTCGGACCCGAGTAGTTCCACTGGAAATGCTGCATTTGGGTGTAGTATTTCGAAGGTTCCCAGTTCGTTTTCGTAAAATCGGAGTCATCAAACTCAAGGCAATGGGAGTAATTGTGAGTATAGTCGACCTTCATGCGGTTCAACAGAAGCGGTCCGGCGTTTACTTGTTCTGAATAAGGGATCAAGGAAACCGAAATCAGATCTTCGTTGTCATCCTTCAATACGATATCCACGAATTTCTTGGCGGCCGTTTGCATCTCGGTAAGGCGGTCGTTGGATGCCATGGAACCCGAGATATCAAGGACAAGCGAGATTTCAACGTTCTCGACCCGCTCTTCGGCCTGGCTTCTGACGCTGACTTTCAGAGTGTCAAATCCGAAGCGCCCCAAGAACTGGGTTTTCATGTCAAATCCGGCGTCCACCGTTACGGTACTGAAATTCAAACCGGGCAGCTCGTGGGCTTTGATCAGGTAATTGGACATACCGGCCTTGGCAAAGTATTCTTTTACCACCAATTCGCCGTCAATCTTTTGGTCCAGATCCGCCGCCGCAAGTGCGGCACGGTCAGCCATTGCTTGCAACCGCGCGCGCTCCATCTCGTGGCGCATGAAATCGATTTGGATTCCGCCGACCATGACCATCATCATGATCATGAAAATCACTAGAATTGTGATTGATCCATCGTCTTGACGGGCAAAGCGTTCAAGTCTCACCCTAGGCGCGGATCGTGCCCAAGCTTCCTTTGGTTTGAATAATGACATCACTTGTTCCTTATTACGCGGATCCTATGGCCTTCTAGCCTCTCGGAGATTCCACTTTCGTTAACTTATGCAATTTGAACGTGGCCAAAATAGGGCGAAAACCCTTGAAATGAGGTCACATTTGGGGGGTTACCTGCGCCGATCCAAGCGATCTTGGCGTACTGTTTCACGCTTGGAAACGTCGGCTTAGCTGCCTGAAGGAAATTGATTTGGACGATTCCAGTTGGGAAAAGTTTTCTTTTTGCCCAAAAAACGTGCAAAAAAATCGATATAATAGGTTTTACGGATTCTAAAGTCGTAAAGGGCATGTTCTAGATGTGGCGAGATGAATCGCATTTCTTCAGGTCACTTTGCCAAACAGGAGCATTAAATGATCGACGGCACCGAACCGAGCTTTCGCGAAAGCGTAGACATGATGTTCAACAGGGCCGTTGGCCTGATGGACCTTTCTTCAGGTCTTGAAGAGAAAATTCGCGTTTGCAATGCAACCTATACTGTGCGCTTTGGCGTCCGGCTGCGCGGCGGGATCCAGACGTTCACCGGTTACCGCTCCGTACATTCGGAGCATATGGAACCCGTGAAAGGTGGTATAAGGTACAGTCTTGGCGTCAACCAAGACGAGGTCGAGGCATTGGCCGCGCTTATGACTTACAAATGTGCGCTGGTCGAAGCGCCCTTTGGCGGATCAAAAGGCGGGCTGTGCATTGATCCGCGCGCCTATGATGAACACGAGCTTGAGCTGATCACCCGCCGCTTTGCCTATGAGCTGATCAAGCGCGACATGATCAATCCTGCGCAAAACGTGCCCGCGCCCGACATGGGCACCAGCGAACGCGAGATGGCCTGGATCGCGGATCAGTACAAGCGCATGAACACCACGGATATCAACGGCGTTGCCTGTGTGACGGGCAAGCCCATCAACGCCGGCGGCATTCACGGCCGGACCGAAGCAACGGGGCGCGGGGTGCAATTCGCGCTGCACGCGTTCTTTAAGGATGCCAAGGGAATGGCCAAGGCGGGTCTTGAGGGCAAGTTGAAAGGCAAGCGCGTCATCGTTCAGGGGCTGGGCAACGTGGGCTATCACGCCGCGAAGTTCCTGAGTGAAGAAGACGGCTGCCTGATCACTGCGATCATCGAACGCGATGGCGCTTTGCATGACGAGGCCGGTTTGGATGTCGAAGCAGTGCATCACTGGATCGCCAAGCATGACACGATCAAGGGCTATCACGATTCCACATTGATCGAGGACGGGGCGTCGGTTCTAGAGACGGACTGCGACATCCTGATCCCTGCCGCCTTGGAAGGTGTCATTAACCTTGGTAATGCCGACCGGATCAAGGCACCGCTGATCGTAGAGGCTGCGAATGGTCCGGTAACCTCGGGGGCAGATGAAATTCTGCGTGACAAGGGGGTGGTCATTATTCCCGACATGTATGCCAACGCAGGCGGCGTGACGGTGTCCTATTTTGAGTGGGTCAAGAACCTGAGCCATATCCGGTTTGGCCGGATGCAGCGCCGTAACGAAGAAAGCCGCCACCAGTTGTTGGTCGATGAACTTGAACGCCTGAGCGCCGACAGTGGTGTGGGCTGGCAGCTAAGCCCGAACTTCAAAGACAAATATCTGCGCGGCGCGGATGAATTGGAACTGGTGCGTTCGGGGCTTTATGACACGATGGTCGATGCGTATCGATCCATGTCCGATGTCTGGCACAACCGTGAAGACGTGACTGATTTGCGCACCGCGGCCTATCTGGTCAGCATCACCAAGGTTGCAGCCAGCTACCGCGCCAAAGGACTGTAAGCCGATCATGCCCTAAAATAGGGTTTGCCTAAAAGACTGTCGCGGACAGACTTGTCCGCGGCGCAAAATGCCCCCCATGCTGCGCCTAGCCATTGCACCTTTGTATCGGACTTGATTGAGTAGCGCCAAGGCGCTGCTATCAAGGCGGTTGAATTGGGGGATGCGATGCGGTTTTCAGGATTGCGCGTGCTGCGCGAAGGATTGACCGGAAACAAGGGATGGGCACCGCATTGGCGTGATGCCGAACCGAAAGCCGAATATGACGCGATCATTATTGGTGGCGGCGGTCACGGGCTTAGCACTGCATATTATCTTGCCAAGGAACATGGTCTTACGAATATTGCAGTTCTTGAAAAGGGCTACCTTGGCGGCGGCAATGTCGGACGTAACACCACAATTGTGCGGGCGAATTACTTTCTCCAGGGGAACTCCGAGTTTTACTCCCATTCTTTGAAGCTGTGGGAAGGGTTGGAAGAAGACCTGAACTATAATGTTATGCATTCGCAGCGCGGGCTGATTAACCTGTTCCATTCCGACGGCCAGCGCGATGCCTTTGCGCGGCGCGGCAATAGCATGATCAATCAGGGCGACGATGCCGTGTTGCTGGACCGGATCGGCGTGCGCAAGCATCTGCCTTACCTGGATTTCGACAATGTGCGGTTTCCGATCTACGGCGGCTTGTTGCATCCGCGCGGTGGCACGGCGCGTCATGATGCGGTGGCATGGGGCTATGCGCGTGGTGCATCGGATCGCGGCGTTGACCTGATCCAGCAATGCGAAGTCACCGGGATTGATATCGAAAACGGTCAGGTGCGCGGCGTGCAAACCACGCGCGGGGCGATCCGCGCCAAAAAGGTCGGCATCGTGGTCGCGGGGCGGTCCGGTCAGGTGGCGGCGATGGCTGGGATGCGTCTGCCGATTGAAAGCCATGTCTTGCAGGCGTTCGTGACCGAAGGGCTCAAGCCCTGCATTGACCATGTCGTCAGCTTTGGCATGGGGCATTTCTATATTTCGCAATCCGACAAGGGCGGTTTGGTCTTTGGCGGCGATCTGGATTTCTATGCTTCTTACGCCAGCCGGGGCAACCTGCCCATGGCCGAACATGTGATGGAGGCGGGCATGACCTTGATGCCGATGATCGGCAAGGCCAAGGTGCTGCGCAGCTGGGGCGGGATCATGGACATGACGCCCGACGGCAGTCCGATCATCGACAAGACGGATACCAAGGGTTTGTTCATCGATTGTGGCTGGTGTTACGGCGGGTTCAAGGCGGTGCCGGGATCAGGGTTCAGTTTTGCCCATTTGATGGCGACGGGAAACCACCATGCACCAGCGGCCAAGTTCCGGTTGGACCGGTTCCGCACGGGCGTTGGCGTGATGGATGAAGAGGGCACTGGTTCCCAGCATAACCTTCATTGATGATGCTGGTTGTGGGGTTGGATTTGAGTATTTTTGAAAGGGTGAAGGGGCAGATGCCCGTTCAGAGGGGCTTGGCATGAGACTGGATTGTCCGATTTGTGGAAACCGTGACCGGCGCGAGTTTTATTATCAGGGGGATGCTGTGATGGTGTCGCGCCCGGATGTGGACGCGGGCGCGGATGCTTGGGACAGTTATCTGCATTTGCGGGACAATCCGGCAGGCCAGACGCGGGATTTGTGGCAGCACGAGGCAGGCTGTGGCGCGTGGTTGGTTGTGACGCGCAATACGGTGACCCATGCGATATCGACGGTTGAGTTGGCGTCGGACGTGAAGGGGGCCATGGCATGAGGATCAAGGGCAAGGGGCTGATTGATCGGTCCAACACGGTCACGTTTAATTTTGACGGGCGCAGCTATGATGGCTTTGCGGGGGATACAGTTGCCTCGGCGTTGTTGGCCAATGACGTGACGCTGATGGGGCGGTCGTTCAAGTATCACCGTCCGCGTGGTGTTTTGACGGCTGGTAGCGAAGAGCCGAATGCGCTTGTGACAGTGGGGAGCGGAGCGGCGTCCGAGCCGAATGTGCGCGCCACCATGCAAGAGGTCTTTGAGGGATTGCGCGTGCGCAGCCAGAACGCCTGGCCGTCGCTGGATTTTGATGTGATGGCCGTGAACAATCTGGTTTCGCCGTTTTTGGGGGCTGGGTTCTATTACAAGACCTTCATGTGGCCGCGCAAATTCTGGGAGACGCTATACGAACCGGTGATCCGGCGGGCGGCCGGTTTGGGCGGTCTGAGCGGGGCGCATAACCCTGATACCTACGAGCGTGCCTTCGCGTTTTGTGATGTGCTGGTCATTGGCGCTGGGCCTGCGGGTCTGATGGCAGCGTTAACAGCGGCGCGCGGTGGCGCGGATGTGATTTTGGCCGATGAGGATGCGCTGATGGGCGGGCGGCTGAACGCCGAAACCTATCAGATTGACGGCAAGCCGGGGCATGTCTGGGCGGCTGATATTGTGGCTGAGTTGGCCGGGATGGACAATGTGCGGCTCATGTCACGCACCACGGTGACAGGGGCCTATGATCAGGGCACGTTCGGCGCGTTGGAGCGGGTGAACCACCATCACGGCGAGCGTGTCGAGGGCGCACCGCTTGAGTGTTTCTGGCGGATCGTGGCCAAGCATAGCATCCTGACCGCAGGCGCGTTGGAGCGGCCGATCGCGTTTCAGAACAACGACCGACCGGGAATTATGACGGCGGGGGCGGTGCGGGCCTATCTGAATCGCTGGGGGGTGAGCCCCGGTAAGGCGCTGACGATTTTTGGCAACAACGACGATGCACACAGAACTGCGCGTGATCTGGCTGATGCAGGCGTGCGGATCGCTGCGGTGGTCGACAGCCGTGCCGAGGTCGATATCAAAGGGGATTTCCCCGTCTATCGCGGCGCGCAGGTGTTCAACACGGGCGGTGGGAAAGAGCTGGAAAGTATCTCGATCCGGACCATCAGCGGCGTTGAGAAGATCCAGACCGATTGTCTGGCGATGTCGGGCGGCTGGAACCCGACGGTTCATCTGACCTGCCATATGAACGGACGGCCCACATGGCGGCCTGACATTCAGGCGTTTGTACCCACCGAAGGGGCCATTCCGGGGATGATCTCGGCAGGGGCGTGCAACGGGACATTCTCGACCCAGGGCTGTCTGGCTGAGGGGGCCGAGGTCGCGGGCAAGGTTCTGGGGATGTTGGGCAAGAAGCTGGCTGAAGGTGCGCTGCCGCAGGCCGAGGATGCGCCCTACCGGATGGCCCCGTTGTGGGCTGTTGCGGGCAAGGGGCGCGCTTGGCTGGATTTCCAGAACGACGTGAGCGTCAAGGATATCAAGCAGGCGGCGGTCGAAAACTTCCGGTCGGTCGAGCACATGAAGCGCTATACCACCCAAGGCATGGCGACCGATCAGGGCAAGAATTCGAATGTCGGGGCCTTGGCGGTGCTGGCCGATGCGACGGGGCGCGGGATACCGGACACTGGGACCACGACATTCCGGCCACCCTATTCGCCGGTTAGTATCGCGGCGATGGGGGCGGGGGCACAGGGCAAGGGCTTTGCGCCGCAGCGATTCACCACATCGCATAGCGCCAGCGTAGAGGCAGGCGCGCCGATGATCGAGGCGGGGCTGTGGTACCGGCCCAGCTATTTCCCCAAGGCGGGGGAAAAGACGTGGCGGCAGTCATGTGACCGCGAGGTCGGATATGTTCGCAAGGCCGTCGGCATCTGCGATGTGTCGACGTTGGGCAAGATCGACATTCAGGGGCCGGATGCGGCTGCGTTGTTGGATTTCGTCTATACCAACATGTTTTCGACGCTGAAACCCGGGCGCGTGCGCTATGGGCTGATGCTGCGCGAGGACGACACCGTGATGGACGACGGCACCTGCGCGCGGCTGGGGGATCAGCATTTCGTGATGACCACCACCACCGCAGCGGCGGGGGCGGTGATCAAGCACCTGGAATTTGTCGCACAGTGTTTGCACCTGGAATGGCGGGTGGCAATCACGTCAGTCACAGAACAATGGGCGCAGTTCGCCGTTGCGGGGCCAAAGTCGCGCGCGTTGTTGAACGGCCTGCTGGATGCACCGATCGACAATGACAGTTGGCCGTTCATGGCGTGCGGCGACACATCGGTGCTGGGCGTCAAAGGGCGGCTGTTCCGGATATCGTTCTCGGGCGAGCATGCCTATGAGATCGCGGTGCCTGCGCGTTACGGCGAGAGCCTGTTTCGCGAGCTGGTTGCCCGTGCCCAAGGGCTGGGCGGCGGGGCTTATGGGATGGAGGCGCTGAATGTGCTGCGCATCGAAAAGGGGTTCATCACCCATGCGGAAATCCACGGACGCACGACCGCGTTTGATGTCGGCATGGCAGAAATGGTGTCGGCCAAGAAAGATTGCATCGGCAAGGTGATGGCAGCGCGCCCCGGCTTGGTTGCAAAGGATCGCGAGCGGTTGGTGGGGATGAAACCTGTGGGCGCTGTGAAACTGCTGAGTGCTGGTGCGCATATCTTTGAAAAAGACGCGCAAGCGGTGCGGGAAAATGATCAGGGCTATGTCACCTCGGTCTGTTTTTCGCCCGAGGTTGGCACCTATGTCGGTTTGGGGTTCGTCAAGAACGGGCCGGAACGCTATGGCGAAGTGATGCGCGTGGTGGATCATTTGCGCGAATTGGAGGTCGAGGTGGAAATATGCCCGCCTGTGTTCTTTGACCCAGAGGGAGGGCGTGCCCGTGGCTGAATTGAAAGCAAGGACCGCATGCGGGGATTTACTGCCCGTGACTCATGGATCGGCGCAACTGGTCGAGCTTGATCTGGGCATCGTGACATCTGTTGCGCTGCTTGGCGATGAAAAAGCGATGTCAGAGGCCATGGATGCGGTGCATGGTGTCGGCTTTCCAAAGCCGAACCGGACAACGGGTAAAAGTCCGCTGGGCAAGGGCGGGGTGTGCAGTGTCTGGATCGGGCGCAATCAGGCGCTTTTGATCGGTGTTGCTCCGGATGCGTCGCTGCGTGCGCATGGTGCGCTGGTGGATCAAAGCGACGGCTGGTGCGCGGTCTGTTTAAGCGGCGCAGCAGCGGAAGATGTGCTGGCGCGGTTGGTGCCGATCGACCTGCGCGCAGGTCACTTCAAGCGCGGGCATACGGCACGTACGTTACTGGGCCATATGACGGTTTCGATCACGCGCACGGGGCCCGAGGAATTCATGATCCTTGTTTTCCGGTCGATGGCATCTACCTTGGTGCATGAGTTGAGTGCAGCGATGCTGGGTGTTGCATCGCGCACGTCTTGAGCCGTTTCATGCGGCGTGGTCGATATTTGGAGAGTTGAAGATGAAATTTCTGTCAGGTGTGATCGTGGCTGGGTTGCTGAGCAGTGCAGCCCCAGTTTTTGCAGCCAGCGATGCCGAGGTGGATTGCGGCTATCAGGCGGCCGTTGTCGAGGCAGTTCGGCAGGCTAGGATTGAACGGGTCAAGGAACGTAGCGTTCCCGCACATGTGGCTGCTGCATCCCCGGAGTGGCCAGAGAAATATAACGCCGTCGTACCGCTGGTCGCCCCGTGGGTTTACGAGATGAAAATGCGCGATGTGAAGGCCAATGATCTGGGCGCAGCCTGGAAAGAGATGTGCCTCGCACGCTAACGTCGCGCATCATGTCGGAGCGGTGCGGGGGCCAGCCCCCATTGCCCCAAGGGGCAATTCCCCCGGAGTTTATCTGGCAAAATGAAGCAGGGTTCAGGGGCTTTGGGTTCTGGACTCTGCTGGCTGCGGGCCAATATATAAGCCTATGAGCTTACCTCCCGGATTTTTGGATGAACTTCGAAGCCGTTCCAGCCTGTCACAGGTGGTGGGCCGCAAAGTCATGTGGGATGCGCGCAAGTCCAATCAGGGCAAGGGCGACATGTGGGCCCCGTGTCCGTTCCATCAGGAAAAATCCGCAAGTTTCCACGTCGATGACCGCCAGGGGTTCTATTATTGCTTTGGCTGTCACGCCAAGGGCGACGCGATTTCCTTTGTGCGCGAGACAGAAAACGTGAGCTTTATGGAGGCTGTCGAGATTCTGGCCCGCGAAGCCGGTATGGAGATTCCCAAGCAGGACCCGCGCGCGCAGGCAAAAGCCGACAGGCGCACACAGTTGGCCGAAGTGATGGAGCAGGCGGTTCAGTTTTTTCGTTTGCAGCTTCAAACAGGGGCTGCAGGTGCAGCGCGAGAGTATCTGACGCGACGGGGCTTGAACGAGCAGGCCTTGGAGCGGTGGGAGATCGGCTTTGTTGCCGATCAGTGGCAGGGGTTATGGGATCATCTGAAGGCCAAAGGGGTCGAGGATGAGCTGATCTTTGGCGCGGGTCTGGCCAAGCCATCGACCAAAGGCGGGCGGCCCTATGATACGTTTCGGGGGCGGATCATGTTTCCGATCCGGGATGCGCGGGGGCGGGCGATTGCCTTTGGTGGCCGCGCGATGGACCCCAATGACAATGCTAAATATCTGAATTCGCCCGAGACCGAGTTATTTGATAAGGGCCGCAGCCTTTACAATGTGAAAGACGCGCGCACGGCTGCAGGGCAGGGGAAACCGCTGTTGGTGGCCGAAGGGTATATGGACGTCATCGCACTGGTTCAGGCCGGGTTCGGCGCGGCGGTGGCCCCGTTAGGCACCGCGATCACGGAAAGCCAGTTGCAAATGCTATGGCGGATATCGCCCGAGCCGATCATCACGCTGGATGGCGACACGGCCGGCCAGCGGGCGGCCTTGCGTTTGATCGATCTGGCATTGCCGTTGCTGGAAGCGGGGCAAAGTCTGCGCTTTGCCGTGATGCCCGAGGGGAAAGACCCTGATGACGTGCTGCGTGCCCATGGTGCGCCAGCCCTGCAAAAGCTGTTGGACAATGCCATGCCCATGGTGCGGTTGCTCTGGCAGCGTGAAACCGACGGGCGCGTTTTTGACAGTCCGGAACGCAAGGCGGCGTTGGATAAATCCTTGCGCGAAAAGATCATGTTGATCAAAGACCCGTCGATCCGGAGCCACTATGGCCAGGAAATCAAGGATCTGCGCTATCAACTGTTTCGGCCCCAGCAGGCCAAAAAAACGTTTACGCCGGGCGCGCGCGGTACTGGGCAGGGGCGGTGGAATGCGGCACCGCAAGGCCCATCGCCAAGCGCCAAGTCGTCGATTCTTGCGACAGCCGCAGGTCTGGGAGCCACAGAGCATCTGCGCGAGGCGGTGATTTTATGTGCGCTCTTGGGCTGCCCGCAATTGGTAGAAGAATTCGATACTGGCCTGGCTGCGATGGCGTGCCAAGACCCCGATCACGCCGAGATCAGAGATCTGATGTTAAGATTCGCCCATACCTCACCAGATGTGTTGCACGAAAAGATTTCCGACGCACTGGGGGCGCAAACACTTGAAAATATGACCAGCCAACGCCACGTTGCCATTACGCCTTGTATCCGTAACCCTGGCAATATCGAAATGACCCGAATGACGGTGGCCGAAGAGCTGGGAAAACTTGAAGCCGTGCGCGGGTTGGACGCTGAAATCGCCGATGCCGTTGAAGATTTGAGCGGTGTGGCAGATGAGGGGCTGACTTGGAGATTGAGCGAAGCGGCCCGAAATGCCGACCGGGCGCAGCGCAGTGGACAAGAAGATACGGCGGAATATGACATTGGCGACAACGGTGCCCATATCAGCCGTGATGAACGCAGCGCCTTTGATGCGTTGATCGGATCGATCCGGGGGGGCGATTCGAAAGATAAAAAATGAACCCGGCGTGGCTTTTTCGCCGGGATGTTGAACAAAATTAAGGGTAACGGGTTTAAGAATCACCCGGAACCCCGCATGATTCGAAATAATCGAATCACTTTAGGTGATTCGCGCGCATTCGCTGGAGGAATTTTTCATGGCCGCCAAAGACACCAACGAAGACACAAAGTCTGACGATCAGGATGCTGGCCATTCGCTGGACATGAGCCAAGCTGCCGTTAAGAAAATGATCGGTGACGCCCGTGAAAAGGGCTACATCACCTACGATCAACTTAACACGGTTTTGCCACCCGAGCAGGTTAGCTCGGAACAGATCGAAGACGTGATGTCGATGCTGTCCGAGATGGGCATCAACATCATCGAAGATGAAGATGCCGAGGAAGAAGAAGCCAAGGGCGGCACAGATGTTGCCACCACGGACAGCAACCGTGATGTAACGCTGTCGACCGGCACTTCGGAGAAACTGGACCGGACCGATGACCCGGTGCGGATGTACCTGCGCGAAATGGGTTCGGTCGAGTTGCTGAGCCGCGAGGGCGAAATTGCCATCGCCAAGCGCATCGAGGCGGGTCGCAACACGATGATCGCAGGGCTTTGCGAAAGCCCTCTGACGTTCCAGGCGATCACAATCTGGCGCGACGAACTTTTGTCCGAAGACATTTTGCTGCGCGATGTCATCGACCTTGAGGCGACATTCGGCACCCAGATGGGTGACGAAGAGGAAACAACTCCGGTTGTGCCTGTCGTTTCAGCAGGGGCCGAGGCGAAAACCAGCGACGAGACAAGCGAAGTCGATGCCGATGGCAATCCGATCGCCAACGATGACGATGACGACGAGGATGAACAGGCCAACATGTCGTTGGCCGCAATGGAAGCGGCCTTGAAGCCACAAGTGCTTGAAGCGTTGGATATCATTGCCGACGACTATGTGAAGTTGAGCGAAATTCAGGACAAACGGATTTCGGCGACACTGAACGAAGACGGGTCGTTTTCGAAGAAAGATGAAGAAGAATACCAAAAGGTCCGGTCGGAAATCGTGTTGCTGGTGAACGAATTGCACCTGCACAACAACCGTATCGAAGCCTTGATCGACCAGCTGTACGGCATCAACCGCCGGATCATGCAGATCGATAGCGCGATGGTAAAACTTGCCGATCAGGCGCGCATCAACCGCAAGGAATTCGTCGATAACTATCGCGGCTACGAGCTTGATCCAAACTGGATGGAGCGGATGGCCGAGAAATCCGGCCGTGGCTGGCAGATGTTCATCGAACGCTCTGCCGACAAGGTCGAAGAATTGCGTTCGGATATGGCGCAGGTCGGTCAGTATGTCGGGCTTGATATCTCTGAATTCCGCCGCATCGTACAGCAGGTTCAGAAGGGCGAAAAAGAAGCCCGTCAGGCCAAGAAAGAAATGGTCGAGGCAAACCTGCGCCTGGTTATCTCGATCGCCAAGAAATACACCAACCGTGGTCTGCAATTCCTTGATCTAATTCAGGAAGGTAACATCGGCTTGATGAAGGCCGTGGACAAGTTCGAATACCGTCGCGGCTATAAATTCAGTACCTATGCCACATGGTGGATCCGTCAGGCGATTACGCGCTCCATTGCGGATCAGGCGCGCACCATCCGGATTCCTGTGCACATGATCGAAACGATCAACAAACTGGTCCGTACCGGTCGCCAGATGCTGCACGAGATCGGCCGCGAACCGACGCCCGAGGACTTGACAGAAAAGCTGCAGATGCCTTTGGAAAAGGTCCGCAAGGTGATGAAGATCGCCAAGGAACCGATTTCGCTGGAAACGCCGATCGGCGACGAAGAAGACAGCCAGCTGGGCGATTTCATCGAGGACAAGAATGCAGTGCTGCCTTTGGACAGCGCCATTCAGGAAAACCTCAAGGAGACCACAACACGGGTTCTGGCATCGCTTACGCCACGCGAGGAACGTGTTTTGCGGATGCGGTTTGGCATCGGTATGAACACCGACCACACGTTGGAAGAAGTTGGCCAGCAGTTCAGCGTTACACGCGAACGCATTCGTCAAATCGAAGCCAAGGCGCTGCGCAAGCTCAAGCATCCAAGCCGGTCGCGCAAGCTGCGTTCATTCTTGGATCAGTAATTTTTTTCGGGATTATCGTTGAAGGGGCGGGGGAAACTCCGCCCCTTTTTTGTTGGCACATATACTATTAGATAGCCGGAAACCTTGGATATCACCCATCTGTGACTTGGTGAATGACCCAGCAGAGCTATGATTGTTACAACATTATTTGTTGTTTGGAGTATCCCTATGCGCATCCTCATCCTTGCGGCCTTTTGTGCCGGTCTGCCCCTTGCCGCCGCCGCTCAGACCTATCAGGCGATCAACCGGCTTTATGTCATCCCGGTTTCGGGCACAGATTTTGAAGTGATCGAAGACCACGGCGAAGGCCCCCGTGGCATGTGGTGTGCCGCAGCAAGCTATGCGCACGACCGTTTGGGGGCCTCCGGGGGCGCGCGGCTGTACGTCAAGAATGCGCGTAGCCCGTCGGTTAGTGTCAGTGGCCGAACCGGTGTCGTGTTCACCTTGGACGAAACTTCTTTGACGGTGCCGCCCACGCGCTCTTACTCAGTCTCTGTCAGAACGCCAGGCCTGAACCTGCCGGTCGGCCATGCGATCGAGTTTTGCAAAGATTTCATTCTTGAACTGAATGATATCTAGACCGGGCGCGCTTTGGCTTGCCGCTGTGTCCGGTGGGGCATAGCGTCTGGCCCTATGAATACCGATTTTGAAATCACCACCCAAGGTCCCGGTTTGTACGAATTCACCCACGATGTTGCGCATTGGCTTGCGGGCCAAGGCGATGGGTTATTGACGTTGATGGTGCGCCACACCTCTGCTTCGCTGCTGATCCAGGAAAACGCGGACCCCGAGGTGCAAACAGATCTGGTTAATTTTTTCAGCCGTCTTGTGCCGCCAACCACAGATCCTGCGATGTCCTATCTGACCCACACTTACGAGGGGCCTGATGATATGCCTGCCCATATCAAGGCTGCTTTGTTGCCCGTCAGCCTTTCTACCCCCGTGCGGTCGGGCCGGATGGCGTTGGGGACGTGGCAGGGTATCTATATGGTTGAACACCGCACTTCAGGCCATGTCAGACAGGTTGCGGCCCACTTTGCATGAACGGCACGGCAGGGGCATGGCGCGGCGGATGTCTGCATGTGGGGGGTGAAAATGCCCTCTACCCAAACCCTAGGGGCTGTCCTATAGTATCGGTGACTAGGATGGGAAACCACCCAACCACCTGAGGCGGATCAGAAATTAAGGGGACCGGCCATGCGATGCCCGTTTTGCGGAAATATCGACACCCAAGTAAAAGACAGCCGCCCGGCAGAGGATCACGTATCCATTCGCCGCAGAAGGTTTTGCCCTGCGTGTGGCGGGCGTTTTACGACATATGAACGTGTGCAATTGCGTGATCTGGTGGTGATCAAAACATCCGGCAAGCGCGAAGATTTCGACCGCGATAAACTCGAACGCTCTATCCGTATTTCTATGCAGAAACGCCCGATTGATCCGGAACGGATTGACCAGATGATTTCCGGCATCGTGCGGCGCCTTGAAAGCATGGGCGAGACAGACATAGGGTCTAAACAAATCGGCGAGATCGTGATGGAGGCTTTGGCCCGGATCGACACGGTCGCCTACGTGCGGTTCGCGAGCGTCTACAAGAACTTCCAGGCTGCGGACGATTTTGACAAATTCGTTCAGGAATTGCGCCCCGACGTTCCCCCCGAAGAGTGACCTCGGCCTCTAGCACAGACACGCGCTTTATGGCGTTGGCCCTATCCTTGGGCCGGCGCGGGCAGGGTGGAGTCTGGCCAAACCCTGCCGTGGGCTGCGTGATCGTAAACGGGGACCGTATTGTCGGGCGCGGCTGGACCCAGCCCGGCGGCCGCCCCCATGCGGAGCCAGTGGCATTGGCGCAGGCCGGTCCTCAATCCGTTGGCGCGACGGCCTACGTCACGCTTGAGCCCTGCGCCCATACCGGCAAAACGCCGCCCTGCGCGCAGGCACTCATCGATGCGCGGGTGGCGCGGGTCGTGATCGCCTGCACCGACAGTGATCCGCGCGTCAGCGGCAAGGGGATCGCGATGCTCAAGGCGGCGGGCATTACGGTCGAAACTGGCCTACTTGAGGAAGAAGCCCGCAAAGATCACATTGGCTTCCTGTCCAAGGTCGATCTTGGGCGGCCCATGGTGACCCTCAAACTGGCCAGTAGCTTTGACGGGCGGATCGCCACGGCCACCGGCGAAAGCCAATGGATCACCGCTGGTCCCGCACGCCGTTTGGTCCACGCGATGCGCGCGCGCCATGATGCGGTGATGGTGGGCGGCGGCACGGCGCGTCACGACGACCCCAGCCTGACAGTCCGCGACATCGGCATCAGCCGCCAACCTACCCGCATTGTGGTCAGCAGCCGGCTTGATCTGCCGCTGAAAGGAAAGCTGGCACAAACAGCATCAGCGATCCCCGTAATCCTGTGCCACGCATCAAACGCCGACCCGCACCTTATCACAACCTGGCAGCAACTTGGTGCAACGCTGATCCCTTGTGCAACTCGCGTTGGTCAGCTTGATCCGGCGGACATCTTGGCCAAATTGGCCACCCATGGCCTCACTCGTATCTTTTGTGAAGGCGGCGGTGGCCTTGCGGCATCTTTGCTTCGGGCTGACCTCGTGGATCACCTGATCGGCTTCACCGCTGGCCTTACAATCGGCGCAGACGG
>NZ_JBFEKM010000011.1:0-39663 GCF_041552635.1 Sulfitobacter sp. | reverse complement strand
CTGGCACCCGGGCACGCCCGAATTGTCGATGACCAGCTGGATACGGTTCAAGGCTGCGGCCAGTACCAAGGCAGTGCCGCGCATGGCACCCGCTTCCGCGAAAACCCCCGCTCTGGACAAGCATTTCGCCAAGCTGACGGCACTGTGCGACGGGGGGACGGGCTACGCTGCGAAGCGTGATGCGGACTATCCGCAGACGGACTTCACCAAAAGAACGTCTGACGCCTACGGCACGTTTCTGACCGAGGGGTTAGAGGCCGCCGACGGTTTGATCACAGGCTTTGACGCCCATGCCCCCGTAAACGATGCCCCCAGTGGCGACGAAGAGACATGGACCGCGAACGCCTCGCACGAGCAGATGATCGCCGTCGTTGAAAGCTTTCGCGCACAAGCTGTCTTGTTGCGGTCCGAAATCAAATTCGACATCGCGGATCGGCAGGCTTTGATTGATGGCGGGGGCGACGCCGAAGATGAACTTGATCTCGATGCCCTGTTGGATGCGTAATCCTGCCCGGCAGGCGCTTCAAATCTGGTGGAGGGGTTAATCTACAAACTCAATTGATCTGCCGGTGGCGGGCAGGGCGTTCATAGGTGTTCTTCCAACGCTTGTTTTGCGACGGAATGCCGAAAATGGGTGGGCGTTTTGGGGCGTAATAGGGCATTGAGGCGAGGTTTGAAAATTTCCTGTGATTTGGGTGGTTTTATGTGCTTGACGCCTCGCACAGCTTGGCCTATTCCGCCCTTACTGCGCGGTTGTAGCTCAGCTGGTTAGAGTACCGGCCTGTCACGCCGGGGGTCGCGGGTTCGAGCCCCGTCAACCGCGCCACTTATCCCTTGACCGGGTAGGAAACAGACCACCTTCGGGTGGTCTTTTTCGTTTCAGGGCAACAGAAATTTATCCCCCGGAATGCAATATGCATTTCATGGTCAGCACGACATTTGACGGGTGATCGTGGTTGTTTGCGGTACCACCAGTGAAATGCGCAAAGATCAGCTGCAAATCACGGTAAGCCCTGTAAGGGGGCAGCGTAGACTGCAAAACCAGACCACGCTGCATCAATCGTTTATGTCAAAGCGTCGAGAATCCGCGCCCAGCTGCGGATGCCTTTGTGAAAGCTTTCCATGTCGTATTTTTCATTCGGAGAATGGATCGCGTCGTCGTCTTTGCCAAAGCCGATCAGCACCGGTGTTGTGTTCACGATCTTTTGGAAATGCCCCGCAATCGGGATCGACCCGCCGCAACCGACGTAAGCTGCAGGGGTTTTCCATTCGTCCGTAAGTGCGTGGCGGGCTTTCTCAAAGGCCGGGTCTGTTGTTTCGAACATTGACCCCTGGCTTGCGCCATGTGCTTGGAAACTGACTTTGCAATCCGCGGGCAGCATGTCGGTGACCATTTTGCGGAAACTCTCGCGGATCACATGGGGGTCTTGATCGCCGACCAGACGAAAGCTGATTTTGGCATGCGCCTCGGACGGCAGCACGGTCTTGAAACCGGCACCGGTATATCCGCTCCACATGCCGTTGACTTCGCAAGTGGGTCGCGACCAGATCATCTCGATCGGCATGCGGTCTTGTTCCCCCGCAGGCACCGACAGGCCAACATCGCCCAGAAATGTTGCGTGATCAAAGGCAAGGCCTTGCCACTGCGCCTGAATATCGTCGGGCAGTTCGGGCACGACGTCGTAAAATCCGGGCACGGTGATGCGGCCGGTGTCATCGTGCAAAGACGCAATAACCTTGGCAAGGACGCGGGCAGGGTTGATCGACACACCACCGTACATGCCGGAATGCAGGTCCAGATCGGGGCCGGTGATGGTGATTTCCTCGCCCAGCAGACCGCGCAACATGGTCACGATAGACGGTGTTTTCGACTGGAACATGCCGGTGTCGCAGATCATCGCATAATCTGCTGTCAGCTCAGCCGCGTTTTCCTTCATGAAGGGGATCAGCGATGGCGATCCGGATTCTTCCTCGCCCTCAAGGAACATCGTGATGCGGCAGGGGAAATCACCGTTGACGGATTTCCAGGCGCGCAATGCCTCGACGATGGTCATCAGCTGGCCTTTATCATCCGCCGCACCACGCCCGCGGATCACGAGACCTTTGGCGGTGTCTTCGATTGCGGGATCAAACGGGTCGCGCTTCCATAGGTTCAGGGGGTCAACGGGCTGTACATCGTAATGGCCGTAAAAGAGGATATGCGGCTTGTCAGCGGGGCCGTCCACGTGGCCCACCACCATCGGATGACCGGGGGTAGGGCGCTTGGTCGTTTTGATCCCGATGCTGTTCAGTTCTTCGACCATCCAGTCGGCGGCACGGTCGCAATCGGCCTTATACGCGGGATCGGTGGAAATTGACGGGATGCGCAACAGATCCAGCAAGCGGTCGGTGGCACCATCCAGATCGGAGTCGATTTGGTTCAGAACATCGTTCAGGGACATGCGAGAAGCCTTTCATAAACATCGGTTTTGCCGCGACCGTATCAGGGGCGGCACCAGTGTCTAGGGGCATCGGCCGTCAGTCGACGGGAAAGCGGTTGAGCGCTGAATCCACCAGATCGGTGATGTAATTTTTGGCCAGTTCCGGCTGGATCGCCACGATTGTCGGGCGGGTGGCCAGCGACACGACGCCGTGGACCGACGCCCACAGAACCAGAAAAAACTGGCGGTGTGTCTGCGATGTCGGGTCTGCTTCGCCTGCGGCGATCAGCATATCCAGCAAGCCGCCCTGAAAATCGCGGGCCTTGTCGTCGATCTCAAGCTCGGCGCGGTATTCGAACATCAAAGCCCAGCGGCGCGGTTCGGCCATGGCAAAGTCGAAATAGGCATCGCCCAAGGCGACAATGCGGGATCGTTTGTCGGGGGCGGCCTGTGCGACAGCGGCCATCAGCGCGTTGGCCAGCAATTCAGCGCTGCGGGCAATGACCGACCGGATCACCTGATGCAAATCGCCAAAGGCGTTATAAAGCGACCCCACTGAAACTTGCAGGTCTTTCGCCAGACGCCGCGCCGACAGCCCTTCGACGCCCTCGTCCAGAATAATCTGTTCCGCGATCTGGGTGGCGCGCGCACGAATATCCGCAAGGTTGCGTTCGCGGCGGGACAGGGGTGGCGCGGGCTGTGATTTCATGGGGCGGGTGTGGATCAGGTCGCGCCCCATGTCAATTTTCTTAGAGCCCAGCAGCGCGGGATGGGCTGAGGGTATAGGCCGCAGCCACGAGCTTGTTCTGTTTCATAAAGCGCAGGATCGATCCGAATGTCGCCGTGCGGATTTCCGTCCCGTGGTCCTGGGTGGTCAGCGCCTTTGAGGCAACGGGCGCGAATGCCCGTTTAAGGCTGCCGATCTTGATCACCTGTGGGGTGAAATGCGCAGTGATGTTGGATTTGATCTGCGCCGGATCAGAGGTGTCGTACAGGGCGGCCATCAGCACATCCAACGTGTGTTCGGTGCAATTTTGAAACTGCCGCGTTTGCGGGTTTGCCAGCACTGAATAGGTGGAATTATGCAGCTTTTTATACGTCGGACTGCCGATCACCCTGAGCAATTTGCGCTGCAAGCGCGGGTCAGGGATGATGATCCCGGCCTCGAGCGCGTGGGCACCGGCAAAGAAATCCGCTGGACCGTCCTGAACCAAGGCGCTGCGGGTCGGGGTCTTGGCATCCTGATACAAATTATAGACCCTATAGCCGTTGTAACGGGACCCATCCGCGCGTTTGATCTCGGAAAACACCCAGAACGCCACATGGGTATAGGTCACCCCCTGCGGCAATTCAGAGGCATGCCGACCCTTGCGCGCAACAATCGCGACACTTGCCCCGCGTGCTGCCAGATCGATCTGTACCTTGTCGGAAAATGCGGCGACCTGTTCGGCAGGCAGCAATGGTTTGCCCGCCTGACTGCTGCCCGCGTCCGCTTGAACGGGGTGCAGGGCACAAATGGCCAAAGCGGCGGCTGCGATCAGGCGTCTCATTTGTGGTCGGCCATGTGGTCAAGGCGTGGTGGGCCATCGGGGGTAGGGAGCGCATGGACCGGATCAAGAGGTGCTTCGATCATCTGGGATCCAAGTGTCAATGCGCTGGTACCTGCGCTTTGCAGGGCGACACCGGACAAGGACAGGGTGGCACCAACGGCCATGAGCGGCACGGCAGAAACAGTGGCGATCCCCGATACCACAGCGGCGGACCCGTGGCTGGCTGCCGCCCCACTATGGGCCGAGGCTTGCGCACTGTGGCGGGTGCTGGTCCCAGCCATAGCCAGACTGGTGGTAAGCAATAGGGCGGTGCTGAAAGAAAGAAGATGCTTAATCATGTGATTCTCCAATTCATGAACGTCGTTCATAATTGATAGAGTTCAAAATTTACTCCGGCAAGTGAAAAATGAACCACGTTCACATCGGGGACGAATGCTTATTTCCGAAAATTTTTGGCACTATTGGAAACCAAAAGCCTTCTCATCTTATGGAAACAGGACTAAACGACCGGTACCTGCGACATTTCAGACTGATTAAACCATTGAAAAAAATGGTCCTGATCGGTATCCATTCTAAAAGATGAATGTGGCGAGCATCCCGGCGCCTTACGGGTCTTGTTATAAAGTATGGAGGAAGGCGCGATGGATTACACCAAACAGCTGGATCAGGCGATCGCCCGTTTGCACGACGAAGGCCGCTATCGGACCTTTATCGATATCGAACGCCGCAAGGGTCAATTCCCCCACGCCGTATGGACCCAACCCAGTGGCGAAGAAAAGAATATCACCGTGTGGTGCGGTAATGACTATCTTGGCATGGGGCAAAATCCGGTTGTTCTGGAAGCGATGCACGAAGCGCTGGATGCCACCGGGGCAGGGTCGGGCGGCACGCGCAACATCTCTGGTACCACAGTCTATCACAAGCGTCTTGAGGCCGAACTTGCCGATCTGCACGGCAAAGAAGCGGCCCTGCTGTTCACAAGCGCCTATATCGCCAATGATGCGACGCTGAGCACGCTTCCAAAACTGTTTCCCGGTCTGATTATCTATTCTGATGCGCTGAACCATGCGTCCATGATCGAAGGGGTGCGCCGCAACGGTGGTGCAAAGCGTATATTCCGCCACAACGATGTCGATCACCTTCGCGAACTGATGGCCGCTGATGATCCGTCTGCCCCAAAACTGGTTGCTTTCGAATCGATCTACTCGATGGATGGCGACTTTGGCCCCATCGAAGCGATTTGCGATGTTGCGGATGAATTTGGCGCGCTGACTTATATCGACGAAGTTCATGCCGTTGGCATGTACGGCCCCCGTGGTGGCGGTGTGGCCGAGCGTGACAACCTGATGCACCGGTTGGATATCATCAACGGGACCTTGGCCAAGGCCTATGGCGTGATGGGCGGCTATATCGCGGCATCTGAAAAGATGTGTGATGCCATCAGGTCTTACGCGCCGGGCTTCATCTTTACGACGTCCTTGCCACCGGCCGTTGCGGCAGGGGCTGCGGCGTCGGTCGCCTTTCTGAAAACAGCACCCCAACTGCGTGTCAAACATCAAGAACAGGCGCGCATTCTCAAGCTGCGCCTCAAGGGGTTGGGCCTGCCGATTATCGACCATGGCAGCCATATCGTCCCGGTGATCGTCGGCAACCCGGTCCACACGCAAATTCTGTCTGACAAGCTGCTGGAAGACTACGGCATCTACGTTCAGCCGATCAACTTCCCCACCGTACCGCGTGGTACCGAAAGGCTCCGTTTTACACCGTCGCCGGTACACGGGCCGCGTGAAATGGACGGGCTGGTCAAGGCGATGGATGGTCTTTGGTCGCATTGTGCGCTGAATCGTGCCGAATTGGCCGGGTAGCTCCGAAACTTGTCTGTATGGCGTTGATTTGTGTTAAACTAACATAAAGAAAAGGCCTAGCTCGAATCAAAAGTATGATATCGGGTAAGGGCTTCGGGCATAAGTACGGGACAGGCATATGATTGGGCGTTGGTCTTCCAAGACGGTGAAGAACGAGGAAGCTGAAGCCAAAGGCTTTGACGCGTTCGAATTACGGCTTGGCGATCTGATGCGCGGTGAACGTGCCACGCTTGGTAAATCCCTGTTAGATGTTCAACGTGAGTTGCGGATCAAAGCGTCCTATATTGCCGCAATCGAAAACTCCGACCCTGATGCCTTTGATACACCCGGCTTTATTGCCGGATATGTGCGGTCCTATGCGCGCTATCTGCACATGGACCCTGATGATGCGTTCGAAGCATTCTGTAAGGAATCCGGGTTTTCGGTGGCCCACGGCATGTCTGCCGAGGCGTCTGTCATCAAAAAACCGACCCGCGAAGAGCGGATGAGCAGGACCGGCGAAAGCGACATCTTCAAACGTCCCGCTACACCATTTACCCCCGTTGGGGATTCCTTTTTAAGCCGGATTGAACCCGGTGCATTAGGGTCCGTTATGGTGCTTGTCGGGCTGATCAGCGCGATCGGATATGGCGGGTGGAGCGTTTTGCAAGAGGTGCAGCGGGTTCAAGTGACGCCTGTGGATGAAACGCCGGTTGTCTTGTCCGACCTCGATCCGTTGCAGGGGGCCTTGGTAACGGCACCCAAGACGAACGCGACTGATACGAATTTCGACAACGTCACCAGCAGCCCGATGACGGCCCCGCGCAGTGACTCGTTTGACCGGTTGTACCGGCCAGCGGCCTTGGATGTGCCGGTTTTGATCGCGCGTGATGCACCGATTGCGTCAATTGATCCGCGAAATTCGGGCAACTTTGAAACGCCTGCCATCCGCACGGTTCAGATGGCGTCGGCTGCAAAGACCGGCCATGATGTGCCCAAAGACGTGATTGCTGTGCCGCAGGTCGTTGAAGGCATGGCTCCGACGTTGCGCCTTGTTGCGGCCTATCCGTCTTGGGTGCGTATCCGCGCCGCGGACGGCAAGGTGATTTTTGAGGGCATCATGAATAAGGGCGACAGCTGGGACGTCCCTGCAACCGAAGAACCGCCAACCTTGCGCACCGGTGAATCCGGAGCTTTGTATTTTGCGATGGATGGCCAATATTTCGGCCCGGTCGGGGATCGTGGCGCGGTAACTTCAAATCTGCCGCTGCACCGCCAAGCCCTTGCAGAACTGTATCAGCCTGCATTGATCGAAGAAAATTCGGCCCTGGCAACCATGGTCGCTGAATTGCAGAACGCCGCGGAAACCCCAACAGAATAAGCCGCTTGCCATTGCATGCGCGCGCCACCGTGAATAGGTTACAGATCAAGTTGGTCTTTTGCCTGAAGGTGTTTTTCCCATGTCGCTGAACCATATCCGCCCTTGGCGCAACATTTACCGCCGTACGTCGCGCCAGATCATGGTGGGCAATGTGCCGGTCGGCGGGGATGCACCGATCACGGTGCAAACCATGACCAATACCCTGACCACCGACGCCAAGGCCACAATCGCCCAAGTGCAGGCCGCCGCTGATGCGGGGGCCGACATCGTGCGCGTGTCTGTGCCGGATGTAGAAAGCTCGAAAGCGCTGAAAGAGATCGTGCGCGAAAGTCCCGTGCCGATCGTCGCGGATATCCATTTTCATTACAAGCGAGGCATCGAAGCCGCCGAAGCCGGTGCCGCCTGTTTGCGGATCAATCCCGGCAATATCGGCGACGAAAAGCGGGTTCGCGAAGTGATCAAAGCGGCGCGCGATAATAATTGTTCGATGCGGATCGGTGTGAACGCCGGTTCGCTTGAAAAGCATCTGTTGGATAAATACGGTGAACCGTGCCCCGACGCGATGGTCGAAAGCGGGATGGATCACATCAAGCTCTTGCAGGACAATGATTTCCATGAATTCAAGATCAGCTGCAAAGCGTCCGACGTGTTCATGGCCGCAGCCGCCTATCAACAGCTGGCCGAGCTTACCGATGCACCGATCCATCTTGGTATCACCGAAGCGGGAGGTCTGACCTCGGGCACGATCAAATCGGCAATCGGGTTGGGCAACCTGCTTTGGATGGGGATTGGCGATACGATCCGCGTCAGCCTGTCCGCCGATCCGGTGGAAGAAGTTAAAGTCGGCTACGAAATCCTGAAATCCCTTGGTCTGCGCCATCGCGGCGTGAACATCATCAGCTGCCCCAGCTGTGCGCGCCAAGGCTTTGATGTGATCAAAACCGTCGAGGCGCTGGAAAAACGCCTTGAGCATATCAAAACTCCGATGAGCCTGAGCATCATCGGCTGTGTTGTGAATGGACCCGGAGAGGCCCTGATGACGGATGTCGGATTTACCGGCGGCGGCAACGGGGCTGGCATGGTGTATCTCGCGGGCAAGCAAAGCCACAAGCTGGGCAACGAGGGCATGATCGAACACATCGTCGAACAGGTCGAAGCCCGCGCGGCCGTGCTGCAAGCTGAAGAACAGGCTGCGGAATGATCTGCAAGGTTTTGACCCGTCGGCGCGGCATTTAAGCATCGACAGGCAAAACCGCATTTCATATCAATAGATATGGCCGACACCTCCGATCAACCCCCTAGATATGCCGAATTTTTCTGCGGTGGCGGCATGGTGCGTGCGGCCCTGCAGGATCAGTGGAATTGCGTTTTGGCCAATGACATCGATCCGATGAAATGCGGCGTTTACGGGCAGAACTGGGGTCTTGAGGCGCTGCACCAAGGCGATATCGCGGCCCTGCCCGAGACGCTTTTGCATCAGCAAATCGACATGTATTGGGCGTCCAGCCCTTGCCAGGATTTCAGCCTTGCCGGCAAGGGGCAGGGGCTGTCCGGCGCGCGCAGTGGTGTCTTTGCCCATTGGGCCGACAAGATTGAAACTGCGATTGACGCAGGTTTTGCCCCGCGCATCATTGCCTTTGAAAATGTCGTCGGGCTGGTCTCGCGCAATGCGGGGGCCGACTTTAACACGGTGCTCGCCCGTTTCGTGCAGCTTGGCTACAAGGTCGGTGCGCTTGAGATCGACGCGCGCAGGTTTTTGCCCCAAAGTCGTCCGCGGTTGTTCGTGATCTGCGTGCGCAATGACGTGGATATCGCAGGGCTTACGGTCCCGAAACCAAGGCATGCGTTCCACGGCAAAAAACTCCAAAAGTTTCTGGGTGCAGCCACGCGACCCGTGCGGTCAAACTGGCTGTGGTGGAAACTGGATGATCTGCCCGCCGCCGATCAGACGCTGGATACGGTTCTGGAAAAGCGCCCAAAAATGCCGTGGTTCAGCGCCGCTGATACAGACCGTCTGATCAGCCTTATGTCACCGCCCAGTCTTGAGCGGCTGCGCGTTGCGCGTACCGCAGGGCGCACCGTGGTGGGTACGATTTATAAACGCGGTCGCCCCGATGCAGAAGGCAATGTGCGCCAACGCGCGGAATTGCGCACGGACGGTTTGGCGGGGTGTTTACGCACGCCTGCAGGCGGGTCTTCTCGACAAATATTGATGTTTATCAAGGGCAACCAGACCAAAGCTCGTCTTGTTTCTTCGCGCGAGGTGGCCCGTTTGATGGGGCTGGCGGACAGCTATCGTATGCCCGACACATATAATAACGCCTACCGCGTGGCGGGCGACGGCGTGGCCGTGCCGGTGGTGCGCTATCTGGATGACGCGCTGTTTGCACCTATCTTGCGCCGCCGCTGTCTGGACGCCGTCGCATGACACAGGCCCAAGGTTTTCGCGGCAAGGCGCTAAGTGTTTTGACCAACCAGATTGGTGTCTATGCCTTGTGCGATCTGGACGAACAACCGATTTATGTGGGCCAATCGGTGGATGGTATCCGCACAAGGGTGCGCAGGCATCTGACATCGGCCCGTTCGGATGTGATTGCCAATCGGCAGATTGATGTCTGGGAAATCGCCTTTGTCTGGGCTTGGCCTGTAGCAGAGAAGGCGCAGGTAGAACCGCTTGAGCGGTCAATTTTTGCCCATTACGACGCAGAACTGCCCCTTATGAACGGTAAGGCGATGGTCACCGCTGAAGATTCAATCACTTGGCCCGAGAAACAGGTGGTACAGGTTGTCGAAGAAGATGAACGGCAGGCCCGCCTGATACCGTCAAGCCGCCTGCCGCGCCAGATCAAGCAATATGACCTTCTGGTCGACTATATCCTGACAGTCAAAGAGGCCCCGCATCTTAAGCGGTCGCTTGATGCGCATTTCGAACGGATGGTGCGCTATCATCAGCGGTTTTTATAGGTTCAGCGGGACAGGTATTTCGTCAGAACGATCTTGGGCATATGCCCGCGCAGGATCATATCGGGCAGCACATAAAACGGCAGCTCTGTCATCCCAAGCTTGGCTGCAAGGGCGATGGCATTGAGATCAGACATGTCATGCAACATGAATTTCACGCCATAAGTATCTGATATCTTTTGTAATTCAGACTTTGCCGCGTCGCAATATTCACAATCGGCTGACACAAACAATGCTATGTCAGCCCCGTTCAAAATCTGCCCCGCTAAATTGTCGATCAAGGCCAGATCGGCATCGACCACCTCTTGCATCGCCTCGGCCGCGTAATTGCGGGGTGCCATAGCAGCCCCGACAATTTCGGGTTCATCTAATAGAAATGCACGCAGTTCCGCGCCGAAGGCAGCCCGTTCCGCCGCCGTCATTGCGCCAAACCCGCCTTGCGCGCCCACCGGACCTGCCAGTGGAAAGATCAACGCGCAAAGCGCCAAGGCACAACGCATCTTAGCCGCGCTTTTCTTCCAGAATTGCCTTCATCTGGTCATAGGGCAGGTAGCCGCGCAGCAATTCGTCATCCATCACAAAGGTCGGCGTGCCAGAGATGTTCATCGCCTGTGCCAGCGCACGGGTCTTGGCGATTTCCTCGGTCACTTCGGCGCTGTCCATCTTTTCGGTGATGGCGTCGGCGTCCAGATCAAAGCTTTTGGCCAACCGTCCCAAAGATGTCGGTGTGATGTCGCCGTTAAATGTCATCAGAGCGTCATGGATCGATTTATAACCCTCGTCGCCCGCAACAATCTTGGTGGCGATGGCAAAGCGCGAGGCGACCATGGATTGCTCTCCCAGGATCGGCAATTCTTTGACGATAAAGCGGATGTTGCCGTCGCCGTTCACCAGTTTTTCAACTTCGGTAAAGGCTTTTTTGCAATAGCCACACCGGTAGTCCATGAATTCGACGATGGTTATGTCGCCCTCGGGATTGCCGCCCACATAGGAAAACCCGTCGTCGAAAATTGCCGCTGCATTGTTGCTGACCAGCGTGAAATCGGCCTGAGCTTGGGCTTCGGCTTCTTGGGCTTGCAACTGGTTGACGGCTTCCATGATGACTTGGGGGTTTTCCATCAGATATGACCGGACTTCGGCGCGGAACTGGACGCGCTCTGCATCTGTCAATTCTGTCAAATCCATCGAAAGCGCAGGGCCGGTCAGGGCAAACGCCATCACTGCGCCGGAAAAAAGAGAAGAGGCGGTCAGTTTATTCATTTTGGGGTCACTCACTGTAATTGCGCGGCCCTTGGGGCGGCTTTGGCACGGGTGGTGCGCGATTTAGGGTCGGCGCACAAGGGTTGACGGGACCGACGGGGTGCGGTGAAAGGTTGCAGCCATTAGTAGGATAAAGCCCATGCGTATTTCAACCCGGTCTCAGGTCGATCCCTTTATCGTGATGGACGTCATGCAAGCGGCGGCGGCCGCCGAAGCCGAGGGCCGCCACATCATTCATATGGAAGTGGGACAACCCGGCACCGGTGCACCGTCGGGTGCGACGGCTGCGTTGAACCGCGCGATGGAAGGCGGGGCGTTGGGCTATACCGTCGCACTTGGCCTGCCAGCGCTGCGCAAACGCATCGCGCAGATGTATGGCGACTGGTATAATGTTGATCTTGATCCGAACCGCGTGGTGATCACGTCGGGGTCATCGGGTGGGTTTATCCTGGCCTTCACAGCGCTGTTTGACACGGGCGACAAGGTCGGGATCGGCGCGCCGGGCTATCCCAGCTACCGCCAGATCCTGAGGGCGCTGGCGTTGGACCCTGTCGATCTGCCCACATCTCCGGACAACCGCTATCAGCCTGTGCCTGCGGATTTCGCCGGCATGGACCTGAAAGGCCTGCTGGTTGCGTCGCCTGCGAACCCCACGGGTACCATGCTGGACCATCCGGCGATGAAGGCGCTGATCGACGCGGCTCAAGGGCAGGGCGCATCGTTTATCTCGGACGAGATCTACCATGGGATCGAGTATGAAAAGAAAGCGGTCACCGCGCTCGAGATCACCGATGACGCCTATGTGATCAATTCGTTCTCCAAATATTTCTCGATGACCGGCTGGCGCGTTGGTTGGATGGTGGTCCCAGAGGATCACGTGCGGGTGGTCGAACGCATCGCGCAAAACATGTTCATCTGCGCGCCCCATGCCAGTCAGGTCGCCGCCTTGGCCGCGATGGATTGCGATGATGAACTACAAGTCAATATGGATGTCTACCGTGCCAACCGCAGCCTGATGATTGACGGGTTGCGCGCTGCGGGGTTCACCCGTTTCGCCCCACCGGACGGCGCATTCTATGTCTATGCCGATGTATCTGACATCACCGATGACAGCCGTGCCTTGGCCCGCGATATTCTGGACAAGGCGGGCGTTGCTGTCACGCCGGGGCTGGATTTCGATCCGCTGCGCGGTCACCAGACACTGCGGTTTTCCTATGCGCGCAGCACGCAGGATATCGCCGAAGGCATCGCGCGCCTCAAGGCGTATATGGCGGCGCGCTGAAACGCTGGCCCGTGGGCGCGCTTGGTGGTAACGTGCCGCAAACACCACGATCAGAACGGTGACAGGCATGCGGTTTTTTCCAGTATTGGCAGCGCTTTACGCGCTATCAGCTCCTTTGGCGGCGCAAGAATTGACGGCGCTTGCGCGGGTTGATCCCGGCTCAAGTGAGATTTCGGATGGCTGGTTCGGCACCACGACGCTGAAGCTCCACCTAAGTCAGGGCGTGCCTTTTCGGGTGTTTTTGCTGGATGATCCCGCGCGGCTGGTTGTGGATTTCCGCGAGGCAGATTGGCGCGGGGTAAAGACGTCGGATATTTTGGCCATCCCGGGCAAGATCACCGATCTGCGCTTTGGTCCGTTCCAGCCGGGCTGGTCGCGGCTGGTGGCGGACTTGGCCGAACCCATGCTGCCCCGCGAAATCGGGATGCCCGTTGATGCCGGATCAGGCAAAGCCACCCTCGAGATCGCCCTGCGCAGCGCCAGCGCGGAAGATTTTGCCGCTGCTGCCGGTGCGCCTGTCGACCCCAGTTGGACGATGGCGTTGGCAGCGGTGCCGAAACCTGCGCCATCTGGCAGCGCGGACACGTTTCGCGTGGTCCTTGATCCGGGTCATGGCGGGATTGACCCCGGTGCCGAACGCGAAGGCGTGACGGAAAAAGACCTGATGCTGAGCTTTGCCAATGGGTTGCGCGACACGTTGGTGCGTGACGGGATCGACGTGGTTCTGACCCGAGACAGCGATACTTTTGTAGCCCTTGAGACCCGCGTCGCAATTGCCCACCAGGCCAAAGGCGATCTGTTCATTTCGCTGCATGCGGATATTTTGCAGCAAGGCGGGGCCAAGGGGGCGACGGTTTATACCTTGTCGGACGCCGCCAGCGACACCGCCACAGAACATCTGGCTGCGCGGCACAACCGGTCTGATATCATCGCAGGCGCTGATTTGACCGGATCGGACGATCAGGTCGCGGGTATTCTGCTGGATCTGGCGCGGCAGGAAACCGAACCCCGGTCCGTTGCCGCCGCGACAGCGCTGGTCGCAGGGATGAAGGCGGCAGGCGGCCCGATGAACCGCCACCCGCTGCGCAATGCAGGGTTTTCGGTTTTGAAATCGGCCGACATCCCGTCGGTGCTGATCGAGATCGGGTTTCTCAGTTCCGAACGCGATCTGGCCAATCTGCGTGACCCGATTTGGCGCGCGGTGATGGTGTCTGCGATTGCCGATGCGATCAAGACATGGCGCGATCAGGATGCAGCGCTCAAGCCCTTGATCCGGCAATAGGGAAATTGCGTTAACCATATTGTAAAAATTGGGCGATTTTCTGCTATTATCGCACCGCTTCGTGTTTTGACGATTCCGCTTTGGGCGCGTATAGACGGGGTTAACCTACAGCCTTGCAAGGGACTGCCACACGTGTTTCGACTAATCCTGTCTTTCTTCGGGGGTATCTTTACCACCCTCACCATGAGCATCGGTATGGTCGCGCTGACCATCGGCGCGGTGTTCTGGATGTATGGGCGTGACCTGCCCAGCCACGAATCCCTTGCGCAATATACCCCGCCAACCATCAGCCGGATTTATTCGGGCCAAGGCCGTCTGATCGACGAATTCGCCAAGGAACGGCGGCTTTTTGCGCCTGCGGATACGATCCCGCCGCTAATCAAACAGGCGTTTATTTCGGCTGAGGACAAGAATTTTTACGTCCACGAAGGCTATGATTTGCGTGGCATCGGGGCTGCTGCCATTGATGCGGTGCGCACGCGCGGCCGCGATGTGCGCGGCGCGTCGACAATTACCCAACAGGTGATGAAGAACTTTTTGCTCTCCGGCGACCGGCGCGCTGAACGCAAGATCAAGGAAATCATTCTTGCAGCACGGCTTGAGGAAACTTTGCCGAAAGAAAAAATTCTCGAACTTTACCTGAACGAGATTTTTTTGGGGCAGAATTCCTACGGTGTCGCCGCCGCGTCAGAGACTTACTTTAACAAGACACTCGGCCAATTGGCCCCCCACGAGGCGGCTTTCCTTGCGTCCTTGCCCAAGGCCCCGTCAGATTATCACCCGGTCCGCCGCAAGGATCGTCTGTTGCAACGCCGCAATTTCGTGCTGCGCGAGATGAAAGAAAACGGCTATATCACGCCTGCTGTTTATGAGAACGAGGTCGCGCAACCGTTGCGGTCGGTCCAGAACGGCGACTTTGAAAGCTTTAAGGCGGATCTGCCGCCGCGCGACTATTTCACCGACGAGATACGCCGCCAGCTGTCGGAAAACTTTGGCGAGGGCGAGTTTTTTACCGGTGGTCTGACCGTCCGCGCCACAATCGACAATGAAATGCAGCCCATCGCCGCCGAAGCGCTGCAACGCCAGCTTGAGGAATATGACCGTGGCGTTGGCATTTGGCGCGGCACGGGCAAGAAAATTGCCGAAGCCCAACTGAGCGATGAGGCTACTTGGCGCGAAGCGCTGGCCGCTGTGCGCGTGTCGCGGGACGTTAATCTTGAAAATCCGTGGTACCCGGCTGTGGTGCTCAGCACCGAAGGAAGCGATGCGCGGATCGGCATCGAAGATGTGCCGGAAACCGCAGAGGGCCATTTCATCCCCGCCAAGGACGTTCAATGGGCGCGCAAGCAGTTGGACGATGGCAAGCTTGGGCCCAAGGCCAAAGTTGCCAGTGATCTGGTAGAGGTCGGTGATGTGGTGCTGGTACGCCGGATGACTGCCGACAACGACGGGTCTTTTATCCGCTGGACTTTGCGCCAAATCCCAGAGGTTCAGGGCGGTTTTGTCGCCATGGACGTCAACACGGGACGTGTGATCGCGATGCAGGGCGGGTTTTCCTATCAGGCCTCGGTTTTTAACCGCGCCACGCAGGCGAAACGCCAGCCGGGATCCAGCTTTAAACCTTTCGTTTATGCCGCAGCGCTTGATAGCGGATATACCCCCGCGACCATCGTTGTAGATGCGCCGATCGAAATCAATACGCCACAAGGGCTGTGGCGCCCGCGCAATTCGTCGAACAAATTTTACGGGCCGACACCGTTGCGCACCGGGATCGAACAGTCGCGCAACCTGATGACGATCCGTCTTGCGCAAGAGGTAGGGATGAACACGATTGGCACCTATGCCGAACGGTTCGGTGTTTACGACAATCTTTCGCCCGTCCTTGCCAACGCGCTTGGGTCACAAGAAACGACCCTGTACCAGATGGTGTCTGCCTATTCGATGTTCGCCAATGGCGGAGAGCGGGTGGAGCCGACCCTCGTGGACCGGGTGCAAGACCGCTATGGCCGCACGGTCTACAAACACGATCAACGGATCTGTAACGATTGCCAATTGGCCAGCCTTGAAGAAGGTTTGGGGCCGCGCATTATCTCGAACCGCGAACGGGTGATGGACCCGATCACGGCCTATCAGCTGACGTCGATGATGAAGGGGGTTGTGGACCGCGGGACAGCACAAGGGGCGATCAATCTGCCAGTGCCGATTGCGGGCAAGACAGGAACAACCAACGACGCCAAGGATGTGTGGTTCGTAGGTTTCTCAAGCAATATCGCGGCTGGGTGCTACATTGGTTTCGATAACCCGCGTTCCTTGGGCAAGCGCGCTTACGGCGCGGGCATGTGCGGTCCGGTCTTCCAGCGCTTTATGAGTGAGGCAATCAAAAAATACGGCGGCGGTGCATTTGACGTGCCCCCCGGTGGCCACTTTATCAACATTGACCGCTTTAGCGGTGCCCGTCTGTCCGACAGTGCCTCTGGCGCGAATGTGGTTGCGGAATATTTCCGCGATGGCGAAGAGCCGATCTTTGGCATCACCTTTGATGGTGGTTTTGCCATGGGGTCCGACTTGCCGCTGGTCGAAGAAGCCGGCGGCGGTGCGCGCGAGGTTATCACGTCGACCGGCAAAAAGGCCAAGGTAGGGCCCAAGGCCAGCTTTGGCACCATCAGTTCGGGCGGGTTGTATTAACTCCACTTAGTCGGTCGGCTGGTCCTTGCCCAAGGGGCGGCGGTGGTCTATCTCTCATGCGGCTCCGGAATTCGGGGCCGCGATCCATTTTGAAGGCAGAAAATCATGCGCGCAGAGGCACAAAACACGGCAGAGCAGATCAGCAAATCGCTGGAGCTGCTGGCACAGCGCCTGAATGTCGAAACCGCCCCTTACCGGCTGGAAGAATTCAACGCGCGTGTCGAGGACCCCAACCTGTGGGATGATCCCGATGCTGCACAAAAGCTGATGCGCGACCGTCAGGCTTTGGTTGATTCCATGGCGACCTACGAGGGCATCAAGCAAGAGCTTGCCGATAATGTCGAGCTGATCGAGATGGGCGAGATGGAAGACGATGCCGAAGTCGTCGCCGAAGCCGAAGCCGCGTTAAAGGCTCTTGCGGAAACTGCTGCGCAAAAAGAGCTTGAAGCTTTGCTGGACGGCGAGGCCGACAGCAATGATACATTCCTTGAGATCAACGCTGGGGCAGGCGGGACTGAGAGCTGCGATTGGGCTAATATCCTTGCGCGGATGTATGTTCGCTGGGCCGAGAAGAAGGGCTATAAAGTCGAGCTTCAATCTGAGAGCCCAGGCGAAGAAGCAGGCATCAAATCAGCGACCTACAAGATTAGTGGGCTGAATGCATATGGCTGGTTGAAATCCGAATCCGGTGTGCACCGTCTGGTGCGGATCAGCCCGTTTGATTCAGCCGCGAAACGTCATACGTCTTTCAGTTCGATCTGGGTCTATCCGGTGGTTGATGACAATATCGAGATCGACGTGAACCCCAGCGACATTCGGATTGATACCTACCGGTCTTCGGGGGCCGGCGGTCAGCACGTGAACACCACGGATTCTGCCGTCCGGATCACCCACCACCCTACCGGGATTGTGGTGACCAGTTCCGAGAAATCACAGCACCAGAACCGCGACATTGCCATGAAGGCGCTGAAATCTCGGCTTTACCAGATGGAACTTGACCGCCGCAATGCGGCCATCAACGAAGCCCATGAGAATAAAGGCGATGCGGGCTGGGGCAACCAGATCAGATCCTATGTTTTGCAGCCCTACCAGATGGTCAAAGACCTGCGGACCAATTTCGAAACTTCGGATACCAAGGGTGTTCTGGACGGCGATCTGGATGGATTGATGGGCGCTGCCTTGGCGTTGGCTGTTTCCGGCAAGAGCCGTGCGGAAGCACAAGCAGGATAAAGAGGGGGCGCTGCCCCCGCCCTGACGGGCCCCCCGGGATATTTACAAGCCAGAGAAGGGTGCTGCGGAGTTATTTTCTGCGGCAGTCTAAGACATAGAGCTTGAAGCTTTGCCGCGTCTTGCGCTTGATGGGCGGGAGCGGAGGGTTTGATGTTGGACATTTTGAATATGGGCGCGTTGGCGCAGTCAGAAGCTATGGCGCAAGGCAGTCTGACGGCTGTGGAACTGATGAGTGCTACGTTGGCGCGGATCGGGGCGGTGAACGGGGCGGTCAATGCAATCGTGTCCTTGCGGGACAAGGATGCGTTGATGGCTGAAGCGGCTGCGGCCGACGCGGCCCCGCGCAAAGGCTGGTTGCATGGCATTCCGATGGCAATCAAGGATCTATCCGATGCAAAAGGGTTGCCGACATCCAAAGGATCACCCTTGTTTGCTGGGAATATTGCGGAGCAGGACAGCGTGTTTGTTCGGCGGCTTAGGGCGGCGGGTGCGATTATTATCGGCAAGACGAACACGCCGGAATTCGGCCTTGGCAGTCACACATTCAACCCTGTGCATGGCGCGACCTGCAATCCATATGATGTGACACGGTCGGCCGGAGGGTCGTCGGGCGGGGCGGCGGCGGCGCTGGCGTCGGGTATGGTCAGCGTTGCGGACGGGTCTGATATGATGGGCAGTTTACGCAACCCAGCTGGATGGAACAATGTCTACGGAATGCGGCCCAGTTGGGGCACCGTACCGGGAGAGCCCGAGGGCGATATGTTTTTGCATCAGCTTGCCACAGCGGGGCCGATGGCGACCAACCCGCGCGATCTGGCGGCGTTGCTGGACACGATGACAGGGGTTGATCCGCTGCAACCTTTGGGGATGACGCCAAGCGCCACCTTGCCGAGCCTGGACGGGAATGCGCCTGCGTTGAGACTTGGCTGGCTTGGGGATTGGGGCGGTGCATTTCCTTATGCGGACGGAATCGCTGCGCTGAGCGAAGCGGCTGTGGCCCAGATGGGCAGGCTTGGCCATCAGGTGTCCGAAATTTCACCCCCTTTCGACGCAGAGGCGATGTGGGAAAGCTGGATCACGCTTAGGTCTTTTTCGGTCGCAGCAGGGTTGGCAGCGATTTACAACGATCCTGCCAAGCGGGATCATTTGAAGCACGCAGCACAGTGGGAGATCGCGCGCGGACTTGCCCTGTCGGCGATGCAAGTGCACGATGCCAGTGTGGTTCGGTCCAACTGGTACCGCGCGGCGGCACGGATGTTTGACGATGTGGATGTGGTGATATTGCCATCCGCGCAGTTGTGGCCTTTTCCGGTCGAGGATGTGCATCCAACGCAGATCGCGGGGCGCGAAATGGATACCTATCATCGCTGGATGCAGGTCGTTGTCCCTGCCGGGCTGATCGGGTTGCCGGTGGTCAATGTGCCCGCCGGGTTCGGAGAGGCCGGTTTGCCCGGAGGTCTGCAACTGATCGGACGGCATGGCAGCGACGCCCAGCTGTTGGGGCTGGCGCAGCAATGGCATGAGGCGACCCACTGGCCCCAGCAACGCCCGCCGGTTTTTCCCTAGATCGGGGTTTCGCGGCCTTGTGCGATCAGCTTTGCGCGCAGAGCAGTGGCATCGGGGTGCCCCTGCTCTAGGGCGAAGACATAGGCGTGGGTTAGATAAAAACCAGCGGCATCTGGGTCATCGGATGCTGCCGCAGCCGCACTATATAATGTGACCAAGCTGGCAATGTCATGGGCCGCATGGGCCGCAAGCAGCTGGTCGTTCAAATCCGTCATGGCACCGCGCGTTGTTCTTGCAGCTGCGTTGCGACCCAATCATGGAACATATGTGTCGGACCATCCATTGCGGGTGAAAACCGCCCGCCGTCAAACTGTACGCCGTGACGACCGCGCTGCATGCCTTCGACGACAAAGATGTCTTCCTCGAATACCAGCTTCCATTGATCGGTGTTGCGCGTGCGCAGATCAGGATCAGTATTTGGCGCGGCATAATAGATATGTATGTTCTCGGTTGTCTTCTCAGGGCCCTCTGGCACCAGAATAATCGCAAAACTATGGTCACGATGGACACCAAGCAGCACATTTGGATAGGCTGTGACATATTCCGCCGCTGTATCCCATTTATCCGAAAGCCCGTCGAAATCAGGAAAGGATTTGCCGTCCTCGCCTTTCAACTGGCGGTAAACCCACGTGCCTTGCCCCGAAAAGCTGCCTGCGTTTTCAATGTGATAATGATCCTCAAGCCGGGAATAGCTGTTCAGGCCGGGATGTACCCACGGCAAGTGATAGCTTTCGCAATAGTTTTCGACGGCCAGCTTCCAGTTGCAGTTTAGGCCCAGCTGAAACCGGCTGTCGGCACCACCGTGAAACAGCGGTTTGTCAAATTCGGCCCAGCGGGCCAGCAGATCGGCGTTGGCCTGTTCAAAAGGCAGGGCAGTGCCCGAAATGTTGATCCAGATCACGTCCATCCAGACATGGCTGCGGATCTCGATCAAGCCGAGCAGTGCGCGGTCGATTCCCTCGTGGGTGTTCTGGCCGGGGCCGCCGACATGGGGCGTCGAAACAAGCCGCCCTTCGGTGCTGTAACACCAGCTGTGATAGGGGCAACGGATCGCGCCATCAATCTTGCGCGGTGCATCGACAAGGATCATGCCGCGGTGCCGGCAGGTGTTCTGAAACACACGGACCTGCCCCTGTTTGTCGCGAACAACCAGCAACGGCATGCCAAGGAATTCAAGCGGCAGGGCGTCACCGATTTCGGGTACATCTGATGCAACCGCAAGGCCCGGCCAATTGTTGAACAAAACCGCCTGTCGTTCTTCAGCAAACACGGAAGGGTCAATGTAATGCGCGTTCGGAAGACCGTTGGCCTGCGAGATCGGGCGGCGTACGGTGCTGAGGTCAGTTGTGGATATGTTCATGACGTCTCCTTGCCTTGTGCCAATAGGCTAGCAAGGAAACTGCGGCGTGAACGGCCTTTTTGCGACGCGTTTTCCTCAGCCGCGACATGGGGCAAGTCGGGTTTATGAAAAAGGGTCGTCCGGTCTTAGCAAGCGGCGATGGAACGGCTCCAACTGATCTACTGAATAAAAACCCCTGTTTCGGGCAGCATTCAGGACCGACGCTGTCGTTTGGGGTAAGTGTTCATAAACCAGACGGGTGGCCCGTAACCCCGCCGCTGTTTCGGGGACGGTCCGTGCGGTATAACCCAACCAGAAATTATTGTGGAATGATGTCACCCGATTAAGGTAGTTGAACGACGTCGTCATGGTATTCATTCTGGATGCCTGAAAGGCGATACCTTCTTCCTGTTTTAGCACCAAACCGCGAAACTCGCGGTATTCCGGTTTGACGGGAAGGTTCTGTATGCGCATGGCGCTGGTTGTTTCATATCCTCGCAAATATGTGTTTCCCGCGCTTCGGAAGATATAGACCAATCCAACCACATAAAGATCATGGTCGATGAAGCTGCGGCGTGAAAAGCGGAAAAACCCACTCGGAAAGATATCATCACTCAGAACGCCACCGGCGTTAATTAAAAACTCGCCCAAAAAGGGATCGGTTTTCAATTCGGTACTGATGTGGCTGTCACAAAGTGGTTCGAGCAATATGCGAGCATCCACTTTGAAAAAATCGCAAATGATGGCTAGAACATCAGGACGCGGAAAGCTTTCTCCGGATAGATATCTATTAAACTGGGTGCGGTTAATCCCGAGGTTATTTGCGAGAACGGTAATAGAACTAAAGTCCTTCGAAAGAGTTCGAAGGTTATTTCCGAATATTGTTCTGATCTCCGATGGTCTCATCATGTTGCGCCGTCTTTAAGCTTAACCACGGCTTGTATGGTAGATTGTCCGAGTAAAAATACAAGGCTTTGACGCTAAATGGCATCATTTTGATGCTAATTAGCGTCACATTGACGAAAGCCCGACACAAAATGAAAGAGTAAAGAAATCGACAAATATTCGAATAAAGGTGATTATAAACGTTAACGGTCATGGTGAGCGTGGGGAATTGACATGTACGGTGTAGTATTGTGGAGCGATATCTCGGAAAACAAAGCTGTTTTCTGGTGCGAAGATCAAGGCGATCTGGCTTTTTTTCACGCCTGTCCAGAAATTGACGGCGAACAATGCACAGAATTTGATGCTGGCGATCTTGTGCAGTTCGATATTTATTTGGATAGAAAAATGCGCAAGGCTTTGAACCCGCGCGTGATACGCGAAAAGGCAAGGACCGATTTACCACACAGACTGCTTAACGGGCAAAGCAATCTTGAAGCCAGCAAGAGCAAGGGGCAGGTGGTACCGTTTCCAACGAAGATCCAGACGGAACGGAAAAAAGTAAGCTCGTAGACACCTTGACGTGCCGCCAGTTCAAAAGCGGCGGGTATTGATATTCAAATACTATATTTAAAAACGCAGCCCCCCTTTTGCAGGGGGGCTGCGTTTTGCGTGCTATCGTTTTGAACTAAAGTGATAGAGTGGGCAATATTTTGCAAAGTACTGGGTGATCCTGTGCTTTTGGCAAAACAGGATCACCAGAATTGGGTCAGTCGCCCCGGGGCAGTGCTGCGACGCCCGTGCGCGCAACATCCGTCAAGCCCAAGGGGCGCATAAGGTCGGCAAATGCGTCGATCTTATCGGGCGCACCTGTGATTTCGAACACAAATGTCTGAAGCGTACTGTCCACGACGTTCGCGCGAAAAATATCGGCGAGGCGCAAGGCTTCGACCCGCTTGTCGCCTGTACCACTCACCTTGAACATAGCGAGCTCACGTTCGACAGAAGGCCCTTCAACTGTCAGATCGTGGACCTCGTGAACCGGAACAATCCGGCCAAGCTGGGCTTTGATCTGCTCGATCACTTGGGGTGTGCCAGAGGTTACGATTGTAATCCGGCTCAGGTGGCCGGTGTGATCGACTTCGGCCACGGTCAAGCTGTCGATGTTGTAGCCACGCCCCGAAAAGAGGCCGATCACGCGGGCCAGAACGCCGGGTTCATTTTCAACCAGAACCGCAAGGGTGTGGCGTTCAATGACGTCCGAAAAATTTGGGCGCAGATTGTAGGCGGAGTGGCTGGTCGAGCCTTTTTTGATTTTTAGCGGTGACATGTGACTGTCCTCTTCATCTGATTTCGTCGCCGGGATTTTGCAAAACCCCGGACCGTCTTTTTTCGAAAAAAAACGGGTTACACCAAGACTGACCCTTTAGCGTCAATCACCCCTTGCGTGTCCACGCCCGCCAACATCATGTCGTTATGCGCCTTGCCTGACGGGATCATCGGAAAGCAGTTTTCGTGCTTTTCAACCAAGCAGTCAAAGATCACTGGCCCGTCATAGGTCAGCATCTCCATGATTGCGTCGTCCAGATCATCGGGGTCGGAACACAAAATGCCCTTGGCCCCAAAGGCGTCCGCAAGTTTCACGAAATCGGGCAAAGATTCCGACCAGCTTTGCGAATACCGCTCGCCGTGCAGCAATTCCTGCCACTGCCGTACCATGCCCAGCCGTTCGTTGTTCAAGATGAACTGTTTGACCGGCAATCCGTATTGCATGGCGGTGCCCATTTCCTGCATGTTCATCAGCCACGATGCTTCACCGGCAACGTTGATGACCAGCGCATCCGGATGCGCCATCTGCACACCGATTGAGGCGGGGAAACCATAGCCCATGGTGCCCAGACCTCCCGATGTCATCCAGCGATTGGGCTCCTCGAAATTCAGGTATTGCGCGGCCCACATCTGGTGCTGGCCTACTTCGGTGCAGATATAGCGGTCGTATTTCTTGGTCAGGGCTTCAAGGCGGGCAAGCGCATGTTGCGGCTTGATGATCTTGCCTTTTTGTTCGAATTTCAAACAATCAATGCTGCGCCATTCGTCAATCTTCTTCCACCACTTGGCCAGACCTTCGCTGTTGGTCTTGCGGCCACGCGATTTCCAAACCCGCAACAAATCCTCGAGGACATGGCCAACGTCGCCAACGATCGGGATGTCCACGCGGATGATTTTGTTGATCGATGATGGATCAATATCAATATGCGCTTTCTTTGATTTCGGGCTGAACAGGTCAACAACGCCGGTAATACGGTCGTCGAACCGCGCGCCGATGTTGATCATCAGATCGCAGTCATGCATCGCCATATTGGCCTCGTACAGGCCATGCATTCCCAGCATTCCCAACCATTTGTCGCCAGACGCAGGATAGCTACCAAGCCCCATCAGGGTTGATGTGATCGGAAAGCCGGTTGCCTCAACCAGTTCGCGCAGCAATTGCGACGCGGCGGGGCCAGAGTTGATGACACCACCACCGGTGTAAAACACCGGACGCTTGGCGGTTTCCATCGCGGCAACCAGTTCGGTGATCGCGGCCATGTCCCCCTTTACGGGCGGTTGGTAGTGCGACACCGATGGTTTCTTGGGTTCGTACATGCCGGTTGCGAATTGCACGTCCTTGGGGATGTCGACCAGAACCGGACCGGGGCGGCCGCTGGTGGCAACATGAAATGCCTCGTGCAAAACACCAGCCAGCTTGTCGGTCTCTTTGACCAGCCAGTTGTGCTTGGTGCAGGGGCGCGTGATGCCAACGGTGTCGGCCTCTTGGAACGCGTCCGACCCGATCATGAATGTCGGCACCTGACCGGTCAGAACAACCAGCGGTATCGAATCCAGCAGCGCATCGGTCAGGCCGGTCACGGCATTCGTGGCACCTGGGCCGGATGTTACCAGAACAACGCCGGGTTTACCGGTGGACCGGGCATAGCCTTCGGCGGCATGTACAGCCCCTTGTTCGTGGCGCACCAGCACGTGTTTAATGCTGTTTTGCTGAAACACCTCGTCGTAAATCGGTAGGACAGCGCCGCCGGGATAGCCAAAGACTGTGTCGACGCCCTGATCAATCAGGGCTTGGACGATCATTTTCGCTCCGGTCATTTTACGTGTCATCTTGGTGCTCCGTCAGGCGGTGGTTTCGGTCAAAATCATGTTGTGCAAATAAAAAAGCCCCCGGTTTTAGCGGGGGCGCATGGTGACTGTTATGGTCTGCCGTTACCGGCCCATGCGCGTGTTTCTAATAATGACGACTAGGCTTGTCATGGCCAAAGGCTCCTCTTTGCGTTTGGCGACATTATGAGCGACGCAAAGGGGCGTCAATGGGTAAATACATGAAAAAATGTCCCTGAAGGTAAAAAATCTTTCCATTTATTGCGTGAAGGACCGTGAATTTGGTGTTTTGATGATCCCGCCCTTGGTGAACGGCGATTAGACCTGTTTCAAAGCCACACGCCGGTGCCCTGCAAGACACCATGTTCCATCGCATAACGCGTCAGCCCAGCCGTAGACGATATGCCCAGCTTGCGTTTAATATTCTTGCGGTGGGTTTCGACAGTGCGGACCGAAATATCCAAGGTCAGGGCCACTTCCTTGTTTGTTTGGCCCTGTGCCAGTTGCAACAAGATCGTCTGTTCGCGCTCTGTCAGGGATTCGCGTTCGTCGTTTTTGGGCTGCAACGACCCTTTCGCCCCGGTGCAAAGATATTGCGTGCCCTGCATTACTGTATCTATGGCCAGCTTGATTTCATCGGTGGGGACATCTTTCAGCAGATACCCCATCGCGCCGTGGCTGAGCGCCGAGGCGATGTATTCGGGATTGTCATGCATCGACAGGATTACAATACGGGTACCCGGGCGCCGTTCCAGAATGATTTCAGTGGCTGACAGCCCGCCGACCTCGGGCATGTTCAGATCCATCAAGATGACATCGGGGTTCAACCCCTCGAACTGGTCAATCGCGGCCCGGCCATTGGACAGACAGGCGACCACATCGACATCATCATAGCTTTCAAGGATCGACTGGATGCCCTCGGCCACCATGGGGTGGTCATCGACGATCATGACTTTGACGCGGATCACTTGGGCGGGATCATGCATGGTTTGTGCTTTCAGGTTGCCTGCGGGGCAGGGCGGTTCGGCTGGGGCGGCAACATATGGGTCAGGGGCACAGTCGCGCGAATTTCAGTGCCAGCCCCTGCGCGGTCGTGCAACACCAAACTGCCGCCGAGCTGTTCCATGCGTTCTTGCATATTACGCAGACCCAAGCCCCCGGACGCCCGCGCCTTGCCCGAAAGGCCGCGTCCGTTGTCCGAAATATTCAATGTCGCCCCTTGTCTGTGGCCGCGCAAATCGACGCGCACGTCCGTCGCCCCTGAATGTCGTTCAATATTGGTCAGCGCCTCTTGGGCGATGCGGTACAAGGCGATCTTGGCGTCGTCGTCCAGCCGGTTGCGAAACACGACTGTCTCAAAGTGGCACGCTATATGCGTGCGCTGCGAAAATTCATCAACCAGGGTTTTCAGGGCAGGGCCAAGGCCCAGATCATCCAGAATGCCGGGGCGCAGGTCGCGGCTGATCCGGCGGACCTCTGATATGGCGCGGCCCAGACTGTCGATGCCCTTGGCCAGATGCTCAGCCGCTTTGGCGTCCCCCGGCCCCAGACGGCGGCGCGCATTGTCCAAGGCATAGCGGACGCCCACAAGGATCTGGCTGATCCCGTCATGCAATTCCCGCGCCACACGCCCGCGTTCTTCTTCTTGGGCGTCAAACACCCGTTGCGTGAGCTTTTTCAGCTTGGCATCCGCCAGCCGCCGTTCGCGCAGGTTAACGCCCATCCCGCTGCCAAACACCGTCAGCAGGGCCGCCATGGTGATCGCACCGATATATAGAAACGTCCGCCGCACACGCGCTTGGACATCAGCGCGCGCAGAGGCGACGCTGGCCAGCACATCGTCGATAAAAACACCCGTGCCGACCGCCCACCGCCAACTTGGAAAAGACGTGACATAGGTGATCATCTGCGCTTCGACCCCGGTCGACGGTTTGGGCCATAGATAGCTGTGATACCCGCCGCCATCGCGGGCAATCTGGATCAAGCGGTCAACGACATCGGTGCCGGTGCTGTCAGTCTCGCCCGAGAAGTTCTGGTTGATCCGGTCGGTTTGACGCGGACTGACCAAGGCGGTGCCGTCATAGTCGTAAACGAAAAACTGGCCTTCATCGCCATAAATCATCGCGGATAATATTTGGGCAACCTGCGCCTTGGCATCTGAATCCTCTGGCGCGGCAGAGCCGTAGATAAAGTAGAACCCGTTACGGGCCTGCGTTACATAATTGCGCAATTCGATCTTTTTGGCATCCAACAGCTGCGTCTCGAGGGTATTGATCTCGCGGTCGGCCAGCGCCTTGGCCTGTAGGGCAACAACACCAGCAATCGCCGCCACCGCCAGCACCAAGGGGACCGAGGCCAGAAGCGTCAGCTTTTGACCATAGGTTAGCGCAAGGTTTGAAAACAGGCGGTTCATGGGACCCAATTAGAGGGAATCGTTTACGAATCAAAGCACGAGTTGGATGGGGCTGTGCCGCGAGATATGGACTGTGGCACCGGTAAAGACGTCATATATAGCACTCATGGGGTCATTATGTTGCGAATGCGCCCCCGGTCTACGCATTAATTGGTATTCCATACCTGCGCGATTTCGCTAGATTGCCTGCACTTGCAACGACCCGCGCGCCAAGCAGCAGCGCGGGCATCCTTACTCGGGAGGAGTATCCATATGGACCGTCGTTCATTTCTGAAGACATCCGCACTTGGCGGCACAGCCGCCGCCGCTTCCACGCTGGCAGCACCACTGTACGCCCAAGGCAAGCGTACCCTGACAATGGTCACGTCCTGGCCACGCGGTTTTGCTGTGCTTGACGATGCGGCAAACTACTTGAACAACATGGTTAACGAGATGTCTGACGGCAGCTTGACCATCGAAAAGAAAGCGCCGGGCGAACTGGTTGGTGCGTTCGAAGTGTTTGATGCGGTATCCTCCGGTCAGGCCGACATGTACCACGCGGCTGACTATTATTTCATCGGTCAGCACCCGGGTCTGGCGTATTTCACAGCCGTTCCATTCGGTGGCACAGCACAAGAGCTGACAAACTGGTACCTGCACGGTGGCGGCCATGAGCTGCACAACCAGGTCGGTGAAATCTTCAACATGAAGATGTTCCTTGCCGGTAACTCCGGTTCGCAGTCCGGTGGTTGGTTCCGTAAGGAAATCGGCTCTGCCGCTGACTTCAACGGTTTGAAATTCCGTATGCCGGGCCTTGGTGGCAAGGTTCTGGGTAAACTGGGCGCATCCGTTCAGAACATCCCCGGTGGTGAACTCTATCAGGCGCTGTCCTCGGGCGCGCTGGATGGTCTTGAGTGGGTTGGTCCCTTCGCGGACGAACGCGCTGGCTTCCAAGAAGTTGCCAAAGTTTACTACACAGCCGGCTTCCACGAGCCAGGTTCGGGCCTGACAGCGTCGGTTAACCTTGATGTCTTCAACGACCTGACACCAGCGCAGCAGAAGATCATCGAATACGCATCAATGGCAACAACGCACACCGGTCTGGCCGAAACGCTGGCCAACAACGGTGCCGCACTGTCCCGTCTGCAGCAGCAGGGTGTCAAAACCATGCAGTTCCCCGACGATGTTTGGGATGCTTTCGGTGCCGCGTCCAAAGAAGTCATGGACGAGAACATGGACGACACATTGTTCGCAGACATTCGCAACAGCTTTGAGGCATCTTTGCAGTCCTCTGCCGAGTGGCTGTCGAAGTCTGACGCCTATTATGTGAACCAGCGCCAGCGCGTTCTTGGTCAAGGCTGATCCATCCGACCACTACCGTCTGGGGCTGCGTTTTCGCGGCCCCTGACGCACGACACGTCCCCGGCGACTGATCCGGGGAAACACAGTTTTTCGCACCAAGCCCAAGCACCAAGCCGGGCAGGCGAAGGGGGGATATAAATGGCAGATGATGTGGTATGCGCGGGTTTTTTCCGTGCAGCAGAAGGGGCAAAGATAAGCTGTCTGGACAAGTTTCAGGACGGCAATCTGATCAACTTCATTTTCGGCAACATACTAGAGGCATTTTACAACTTCTTTGCCGCGATCCTAAATCCGGGCATGTGGCTGGACTGGACTAACAATGAATCGATGATGCGCTTTATCTACTATGGTGCGTCGGTCGAATTGTTCTTTGTTCTGTTCGTCGGGTTGGTGATCGTCACCATTTTTGGTCTGCGCAGCACCGGCTTTATGTGGCACTGCGTGCGCGGGCTCGAAGGGTTCGCAAACACGGTCGGGCGCTTCTTTGCATGGGCCGGTTTGCTGATGGTCTTTCAACAGATCATCATCGTCTTCTTGCAGCGTATTTTTACGCGGCCTGATATCTCGATCGGGTTCGGTATTCCGCTGCAATTCGACATCAGCTGGTTTGCCGAAGAGCTTAAGCTTTTCAATGCCTTGGTGGTGTGTCTTTGTGTAAGCTACACCTTTGTGCAAGGCGGGCATGTGCGGGTTGACCTGTTTTATGCCGGCGCGAAATTTCGCACCAAAAAGATCATCGACATGTTTGGCGCAGTCTTCTTTATGTTGCCTTTCGCAATTGTGACCTGGCTTTATGGCTGGTTCTTTTTGTGGCGGCATCTGGTTACGCCGAACCCGTCCGCGTCGGACCGTCTGGATCTGCTGTTGCGCAAGGCGCGCCTGCTGAAGTGGAACGTTGAAACCATCGGCTTTTCGCCGAACGGGTTTAATGGATACTTCTTGTTCAAAATCCTGCTCTGCGTCTTTTGCGTCATGGTTATTTTGCAAGCGATTGCCGTGCTCTACCGGTCGATCCTCGAGTTCCGCGAAGGACCCGAGAGCGAAGGTAAATATCTCGACCGCGATACGCTGGGCGAGGGCGAAGAAGCCTTTGAGGGCACACATTAATTTAAGGGGCGTCCCATGCTTTTTGGTTTGGACGGGGTCGAAATCGGCCTGATCATCGTTTTTGTCTGCCTGTTCGGCGGCATTCTATCCGGCTTCCCGGTGGCTTTTGCCATCGGTGGTGCCGGCATCATCTCATTCGCGATCATTGCCGCGCTCGATAGTGCGGGGCTGATGGTTCATCAGGCGATTGACCAATCCTCGCAGGCGTTCCGCGATCTGGTCAATTCAGGCGTGCCCAATGATGCGGTGTCGAAATTCCGCTATCCTGATTTGCCGCTGGTTGGTGAATCCGTTTTCCCGCAAGGCTGGGAAACAGCGCTTGACCGCAACGTCAGCTTTATCGTCAACCGGATGAACGAACGGGTCCTTGCCGGCCAGTCGATTGAAACCCTGCTTGCCGTTTTGATGTTTGTTCTGATGGGCATCACGCTTGAGCGGTCCAAGATTGCAAACGATTTGCTGACCACCATGGCGCGCGTGTTTGGCCCGCTGCCCGGCGGTCTGGCTGTGTCGATCGTTGTTGTGGGCGCGTTTCTTGCCGCTTCGACCGGGATCGTTGGTGCGACTGTTGTTACCATGGGCCTGCTGGCCCTGCCAACCATGCTGCGCAACGGCTATTCGCCCGAACTTTCGACCGGGGTTATCGCGGCTTCGGGGACATTGGGGCAGATCATTCCGCCATCGATCGTGATTGTTTTGCTGGGGACGCTGGCGGGGGATCTGTATTCCGCCGCCCAAGAGGCCCGCGCAACGTCATTGGGGTGCACCGATGCCTTGACCTATCTGGGTGAGCCAGCGGTTGTATCCGTGGGCACCTTGTTCCAGGCGGCCCTGTTGCCCGGCATCATGTTGGCGTTGCTTTATGCGCTTTATGCCTTTGGCTATGCGCTGTTGAACCCTGACAAAGCACCCGCTGTTCCGATGGGGTCGACAAACGCCGAACCCATTACACGCGGTGAAAGCTTTACCTGGTTCCTGGGTGCGCCGGTTCTTTTGATTGTTGGCACGATTTTCCTTGGCAACATGAACATCGTTGGCGGGCAATCTACTGTTGTCTCAAGCTTTAGCGATATCAGTCAGGGTGCCAGCCTGCGGACCAATGTGGGCGAAGAATGTCAGGCCGCTATGATTGACCTGCATGGTCAAGACGCATGGGACACAGCCGTCGCCGAGCAAGCCGCAATCGAAGCGGCGGGCGGTCAGGTTGCAAGTGAGCGTTTGACAGAAGAAGAGTTTGCGCAAGCGCAGGCCGACAAGATTGCCAATGCCGCGCCGATTGGTACGGGTGTTGCGATCTTGCTGATCATGCTGGCTTTGGTGATGACAACCGCACGCGGTGTGTCGCCATCGTCTGACCCGCGGCCGCTGATTATCGGCGGGATCGGGATTGTGCTGACGGTGTTGGTCGACATCCTGTTTGTCGGACCGGCGACGTCACCCGGCGTGATGGTCTTGATGATGGTGATCCCGTTTATCGCCGTCATGTATGGTGTGTTGGCCGGCCTGAAACGCTGTGCGGGCAATGAACTGATCCGTGTGGTCTTTCCGCCGCTGGTGCTGATCGTTGCCGTTCTGGGGTCGATCCTAGGGGGTATCACCAACCCGACACCGGCCGCCGCATTGGGTGCCGGTGGGGCGATCATGCTGGCCGCTTACCGCAAGCTGCAAGACCTTGACCGGTCGCCAAAGGTGATCATCTGGTCCACGCTGGCGATTGTGATCTGTATCTTGGTCGGCGTGAATTTCGATCTGCGCATCAATCAGGACGATGTAAGCTTTGAAAGCTGGTTTGCCTTTTTCGTAGCATATGGTGCCTATCTCTATGCTGTGTTCGGTTTGCTGTTTTCTTGCTGGATCTTGTACACTTCGGGCGTGCTAAGCCCCGTTGTACGCGAAACGGCCAAGGTGACGTCCATGGTGTTTACGATCCTGATCGGGTCACAACTGCTGAACCTTGTTGTGATCTCGTTCGGCGGGGAACACTATATCCAGCAATGGCTGAAAAGCTTTGACAACGAGCTGACCGTTTTCCTGATCGTGATGCTGGTGCTGTTTGTGCTGGGCTTCGTGCTCGATTTCCTTGAGATCATCTATATCGTGATCCCGATCGTCGGGCCGGTCATCTATGGTGGGACGTTCGACCCCAAGTGGGTGACAATCATGATCGCGGTTAACTTGCAGACGTCGTTCCTGACGCCGCCCTTCGGATTTGCGTTGTTCTATCTGCGCGGCGTTGCCCCGGCGAGTGTAACGACAGGCCATATCTATCGCGGGATCATTCCGTTCGTCCTGATCCAGGTCGGTGCGCTGGCCTTGCTGTGGGTGTTCCCGTCGGTTGTGACAATCATCCCGGATTTGATCCCGAATTAATATCACCGGGGAGGAATGCCCGATGTGTTGCAAGAACGGAGAGGGCACCCAAACGGGTGCCCTCATTTCGTTTTCACGATGGAATGAGGGGGCTTTCTGCCCCCTCAAACTCCCCCGAGGATATTTGAAAGCCAGAGAAGCTGCGGACGTTAGGATTTAGGGTTTTGAAGGGCTCAGATCGGGCAGCGCGATATTGGCGACCTGTTCTGCGATTGGGTCCGTGTTCAGCGGATGCGCGTCAGCTTTGAATTCGGAAGCATCCTGCATCTTTTGCCAAGCACCGCCCATGTAGACTTCGAGGCCCGAAAACTTGGCTTTGTAGCCCATTTTCTGGCTGCCCGGCACCCAATAGCCGAGATAGACATAGGGTAAGCCGGCCGCACGGGCGATTTCAATATGATCAAGAATGATGAAATTGCCAAGACCGTCTTTGGGGCGGTCAGGGGTGTAAAAGGAATATACCATGCTGACGCCATCCCCCAGAACATCCGTCAGGCAAACGCCGATGAGGTCCTTGGTGGTGCTGTCAGTGTATTCGACCACGCGGCTGCGGATTGGCGTTTCTTCGATCATTGCGGCGAATTCGAAGACATCCATATCTGCCATGCCACCATCTGCATGACGGCTGTCCAGATAGCGGCGGAAAAGATCATATTGATCTTCGGTTGCCCAAGGCGAGGTTGCGCGGCGTATGAGTGTATCGTTCCGTTTCAGGGTGCGCTTTTGGCTTTTGCTGGCCGTAAACTCTGCCACGTTGATCCGCGCGGAAAGGCAGGCAGAGCAATCCGCACAAGACGGACGATAGAGCACATTTTGCGAGCGCCGAAAGCCTTGGCCTGACAGGCTGTCATTCAGTTTTCCAGCCTGTTCGCCTTGCAAGGCTGTGAACAGCTTACGTTCCATCCGCCCGTCCAGATAGGGGCAGGGCTGGGGCGCTGTTACATAGAACTGCGGGGCTATCGGTAAGGTATGGCGCATAATCATCCGGTTTTGTTACGGAAATAATAACAACAGGTGGAAAGCGCGCCAAGCCCAAGTTGCGCGGTAGGCTAGATTTCCGTGCGGCGGTTCAGCGCGACGGTGCCAAGGACCATATCGCTGAGGCCCTGACCGCGCGGTGTGGTGCACATTAAAGCGATTGAAATCAACTGCAACGGGGCCATTGCGACACTTACCGTGTAGCCCAGTGTGTGGGCAAATGCCGTGCCGGCGTCAAGCCGCTTGTCGCCTGCGGTGCGCAGTTCCATCCCGACCAGACGCATGCCAAAGGTGGCCGAACCACTGGTCAGTGTCGAAACGCGGTACACAAAACCTATGATCAGAAGCATCAGCGGGAAAAAGAAGATCCCTGTGAAGGCGGTAAACGGAAGAATCACCAGACAGGCGATCAGCGTAAAAAGCGCATCGACGACCCACGCGAATAGACGCTTGGTTGGCACACCGGTGTAGAATTCAGGCTGGCTGTCGGGGTCGGGCGTTTGTGTCATGGCGGGGTCCTTTGGCAAAATAATAGCCTGCCCCCCGTGAAGGGGGCAGGTCGAAGGTACGGCTTATGCCGTCTGTGTGTCATCGTTCTTTGTGCGACCCTCGGACATGAATTGGTCGAACTCGGCCTTGTCCTTGGCTTCGCGCAGGCGGGTCAGGAATGCCTCAAAGTTGGTTTGCTCTTCTTCAAGGCGGGCCAATGTGTCGGCTTTGTAGGCGTCGAATGCCGCATTGCCGGTGCTGCGGCTGGTCATGTGGCGGTGGCTGTTGCGCTTGGCGCAGGAGGTAGATTTAAACATGCGTTTGCTCCAGATCATATAGGCAAGAAGGGCAAGGCCAACAGGCCAGAAAACAACGAACCCGACGATCATCGTAGCGATCCAGGCACCTTTGCCCTTTTCATCGAGAAAATCCTCGGCACGGCCAAGCCAGTTGCGGCGCGGGGCGTAGGCGGAGGTGTATGTCTGTGTCATCAAGTGTCCCTTTCGGTCAGAGTGTGGTGGCCCTGAAGTCCGAGGGCCTGTTGCTGTGAGAGGTAATGTAAATCTCTTTCACATTACATAGATTGGGATTGTCGGAGGCTGATGCAAGGGGTGATGTAAATCTTTTTTACATTAATTGAAAACCTCGTGCGCTGTCCCACAATAATCCTGATCCTTGGGACCCATTGACCCAGCCTTCGGAACCAGCGAATGCTGTGGGATGAGTACATTTATCAGCCAGATCGCCCGTGTGCCGCGCATATTTCAATCTGAACAGGCCAAGGACGCCCGCGCTTTGATGCCGGATCTGGGGCCTGAACTTGGGGCGCTAGTCGCCGGTGCCGGGTCGGTATCGCCGTATCTGCTGGGGTTGATGCACAAGGAAGCCGCATGGTGCGAAGCCGCTTTTGACGATCCCGCGCGCGCGGTGCAAGCGGTCATTGCAGGGGCTGGAGATGTGCAGCCCGATCAGCTTTCCAGTCATTTACGGCAGGGCAAACGGCGTGTCGCCTTAATGACGGGGCTGGCCGATCTGGCGGGGGTGTGGTCGCTTGAGCAGGTCACTGGCGCGCTTACGGATTTTGCTGATGCGGCCTGTCAGGCGGCTTTGGTGGCCGGGCTTCAGGCGCAGATCAAGCGTGGAAAACTGCCCGGAATGACCGCCGGGGATGCAGCGAGCGGCGCAGGAATGGTCGTGCTGGCCATGGGCAAGATGGGCGCACACGAGCTAAATTATTCCTCGGATATCGACCTGATTTGTCTGTTCGATGAAACCCGCTTTGATCCCGATGATTTCCACGATGCGCGCACCGCATTCGTGCGTGCCACCCGCGCGATGAGCGGCACGCTGAATGATCTGACCGGCGAGGGCTATGTCTTTCGGACCGACCTGCGCTTGCGACCTGACCCCGGTGTTACGCCTGTGTGCATGGCGATGGAGGCGGCGGAGCGGTATTACGAAAGCCTTGGCCGCACTTGGGAACGCGCCGCCTATATCAAGGCGCGCCCTGCGGCGGGGGACATTGCGGCGGGTGACCGGTTCTTGACCACACTGCGCCCGTTTGTCTGGCGCCGCCATCTGGATTTCGCCGCGATTCAGGACGCCCACGACATGCGCCTTGCGATCCGAGAACACAAAGGCCTGGGCGGGCCGATTGATTTGGCAGGCCATAACATGAAGCTAGGGCGCGGGGGCATCCGGGAGATTGAATTCTTTACCCAGACCCGCCAACTGATCGCAGGTGGGCGTGATCCTGATCTACGGTTGCGCGGTACCTGCGAGGGGTTGTCGGTGCTGGCTGAAAAAGGCTGGGTCACGCCGGATGTCGCGGCCACCCTGACCGATCATTACCGCGCGCACCGCACCGTTGAACACCGCGTGCAAATGGTCCGCGACGCGCAGACTCATAATTTGCCCAAGTCCGACGAAGGCTTTGCCCGATTAGCGGCAATGATGGATGTGGATTTGGCTGACCTGCAAAAAGATCTGCGCCAACGTCTGACCGAGGTGCATCACCTGACCGAAGGGTTCTTTGCCGGATCGGATGCGCGCCCGTCCGCGACGCCCGATCATGCCTTTGACACAGCGACCCTTGACCGATGGTTAAGCTATCCGGCGCTGCGCAGCCCGCGAGCTGCGGATTTGTTTGCCGAACTTAAACCGGGTCTGCTGGCGCGCCTGGCGCAGGCGGATAAACCTGACGAAGCTCTGCGGGCCTTTGACGGGTTTTTGGCGGGGTTGCCCGCCGGTGTGCAGCTTTTTTCTCTCCTCAAGATCAACCCCCAGCTTGCTGATCTGCTGATTGATATCGTCAGCACTTCGCCTGCGTTGGCCGAATATCTGTCACGCCATGCCGGGGTATTGGACGCTGTCCTTGGCGGGGATTTCTTTAGCGACTGGCCGGGGCAGGCCGTATTGGCGGCATCCCTTGGACAGGTGTTGAATGCCGAGGCCGATTACGAGGCCCGTCTGGACGCCACCCGTCGGTGGGCACATGATTGGCATTTCCGTGTTGGTGTCCACCATCTGCGGGGCTTGACCGACGCGACGACCGCAGGCGCGCAATATGCAGATCTGGCCCGCGCCGTTCTGCAAGGGCTTTGGCCTGTTGTTGGCGATGAATTTGCGCGCCGTCATGGGGCAGCACCGGGTCGCGGTGCGGTGCTTGTCGGGATGGGGTCGTTGGGGGCTGGGCGGCTGACGGCGACCTCTGATCTGGATATGATCGTGATTTACGATCCCGACGGGGTCGAGCAATCAGACGGGCGCAGGCCGCTTGCCTCAAGACTATATTACGCGCGGCTGACGCAGGCGATGATCACCGCGATGACGGCCCCAATGGCGCAAGGCCGATTATACGAGGTGGACATGCGGCTGCGCCCGTCGGGCAATCAAGGCCCGGTCGCCACCAGTCTGGCCAGTTTTGAAAGTTACCAGATGGGGGCGGCTTGGGTGTGGGAACATCTGGCGCTGACCCGTGCGGATGTGGTCGCAGGCCCTGCTGATCTGGCCCGCGATGTCGAAGCACTGCGCACCCGCGTTCTGCGCCGTCCGCGCGCCCGTGCTGATACCCTGTCCGAGGTGGCGCAGATGCGCGCACGCCTTGCAGCGGCCAAAGGGGCGGACGGGCTTTGGGATGCCAAGAACGGGCCCGGACGGCTACAAGATATCGAACTGCTGGCGCAGGCCGGTGCATTGTTGAAGGGCGAGACCGCGCGCGACATTGCTTCGGGGCTGACGGCTGCGTCTGATGCCACCCTGATCACCCCCGAGGAAACAAGCTTGCTCAAGGCCGCCTATGCCACCTGTTGGTCGCTGCAATCCGCGACGCGGCTATTGTCGGCATCGGTTTTGCGCAGTGACACGTTGGGGCAGGCGGGGGCCGCGTTTCTTGTCAGATCGCTGGGCTGCGACACTTTGAACAGTCTTGAGACGCATTTGGCAAAGACCTATGATCAGGCTGCCGACACGATCGACCGGGCTTTGGCCGACTATGCCAACGATCCGGAAAGGGAGAGCAGATGAAAAAGGGCGATGCAAACGACCCCAAAGGCCTGATTTACGAATCCTACCAGATCGACGGGATTACCAAATCCGAATGCCGCACGATATTTCTGGATTGGGCGCTCAGCTTGGCGTTGGATGCAAATACAGGGCAGAACATCCGCCAGATGTTGCTGAAATACGGTGCGGATGCACCGGCACACCCGATGACCGAAGTCATGGAGGAGGGTCTGAAAGGCATGGCCGCCCCGCAACGCCGCGGCGGCTGGAAAAGCCGGACGCGTAACTAGCCGTCAGGCCGCGCAAGCAGGCAGATTATGGCATGACCTTGCGCAATGATCGCTGTATTGCCCCAAGTCTTCAGCATTCTCGCCCCAAACGCGCCTCATTTTGACAGCAAAAGGTTACCAAGTGTTAACTATTTGCCGATCCCCGGCGTGCGGAGAAACCGATGAAAACTTTGAAACTGATTGCCGTCTTGACCTTGGGTGCTTTTGTCTCGGCTTGTGCCACGTCTGACATTGCCAGCCGAAATGCGACGATTGATTCCTCGGTCCCCGAAATGTTGTTGCAGGCTGAACCACAAATGGCGTTTGCGGCAACAGCGGCCCCGTCACTGCGGATTTCCGAAATCAATGTGGCGGTGCCCGACAGCCTGAAAGTATCCGAGGCAAACCGCTATTACCCTTCGGGCGATATTGTCTGGCGCGGTGACCCCATCGGGAACCGTCATGCACAGGTCAAAGCAATTTTCGAAACAGCCTTGCAGCAAAGCGCCCAAAACGTGGCGGGTGACGTACCCGTACTGCTGGACGTAGAAGTCCTGCGCTTTCATGCGCTTACGGAAAAAGCCCGCTATACTGTAGGTGGCGTTCATTCGATCACCTTCCGTCTGACGGTGCGCGATCCACGCACAGGGATGCCAATGGCGCAACCGCAGATCGTCGAAGCAGATCTGGACGGGTTCGGTGGCCAGCAAGCCATCGAAGCGGATCGTCGCGGCGAAACCCAAAAGGCCCGCATCACTGCCCATCTGGCCGAAGTGTTTCGCCAAGAGATGATCAAGCCCGGCGGGTATGAAAATGCGAAACTTGGTATGTTTCAGACGTTGAACAAACTCTGAGCTTTCCCAATCCATTCAAACCGACTAGAGGGGGCGTTATGACAACGCGCCCTTTAGCATCCGCCCCGACCGATTCCGCAGCCCTGCCAGTGGTACGCCTGATACCCAAGGCCAATGCCCGTGCGATTCGTCACGGGTTTCCATGGGTTTACGCCAATGAAATGGTCGTTGACCGTCGCACCAAGGGCATGGCCCCCGGTAGCCTTGCGATTCTGGAAGACAGCGCGCGCCAGGTGATGGGCGTTGTGGCGGTTAACCCGCTTTCCAAAATATTTTGCCGGATGCTGGACCAAAATTCCGAAGCTGTGATCGATGTGGATTGGTTCGCAGCCCATATCGCCCGCGCGCTGCAACTGCGCGAACAGCTTTATGATGCGCCGTTTTATCGCCTGATCCACGCTGAAGCCGATGGCTTGCCCGGTGTCGTGATCGACCGCTTTGGCGATACGGCTGTGATCCAGCCCAATGCGGCGTGGGCTGATGTCCATATCGACGCGCTTGTCGCGGCGTTGGTGGCTGTAACCGGTATCAAACATGTGTTGAAAAACGCAGCAGGTCGGACTCGCACGCTTGAGGGGCTGGATGACGTCAGCACCGTTCTGCAAGGCGAAGCGCCTGCAAGCGCGATCCCTGTTCCGATGAACGGGGCGACCTATATGGCCGATCTGACCGGCGGTCAAAAAACCGGTATTTTTTATGATCAGCGCCCCAACCACGCATTTGCCGCGAACCTGTCCAAGGGCAAGCGGGTGCTGGATGTGTTCGCTCATGTCGGCGGCTTTGGTTTGGCCGCACTGGCAAATGGTGCCGCGTCGGTTCTGGCGGTCGATGGATCGGCCCCTGCCTTGGCCCTTGCCGATGAAGGTGCTGCCGCGATGGGCGTCAGCGACAAGTTTGCGACCCGTCAAGGCGATGCCTTTGATTTGCTGACAACATTGCGTGCCGAGGGCGCGGAATTCGACGTGGTGATCTGTGATCCGCCGGCTTTTGCACCGGGCAAGCCCGCGCTTGAAGCAGGGTTGCGCGCGTACGAGCGGTTGGCACGTTTGGCGGCCCCATTGGTCGCTGAAAATGGTATCCTTGGCCTGTGTTCCTGTTCACATGCCGCAGACTTGACGCAGTTTCGGACGTCGTCGGTGCGCGGCATTGGTCGGGCAGGGCGGCGCGCGGCGATGCTGCACACGGGCTTTGCCGGGCCGGACCATCCGCAACTGCCACAACTGGCAGAAACCGGTTATCTCAAGTCAATATTCTTTCGGCTTTAATGGCCCCGCGCATTCTGATCGACGCGTGCGTTCTGTACCCTACAGTGATGCGCGAGATGGTTCTGGCTGCTGCCCGCACAGGGGCGTTTGAACCGCTCTGGTCTGCGCGCATTCTTGAAGAATGGGCGCGGGCTGCGATCAAAATTGGCCCCACAGGCGAAGCGCAGGCGCGCGCCGAGATTGCCCTGCTGCGTGCCGCGTGGCCCCGCGCTGAGGTCAGCGTAAGCCCTGGCAT
>NZ_JBFEKM010000010.1:0-40214 GCF_041552635.1 Sulfitobacter sp. | reverse complement strand
TCCAGCACATCGGGGGCATGCTGCATCTTCTCGGCACGTTCGGATACAGGGTATCCAAAGGTGGAAAAGCTGACAAACGCGACCCGGGGTTCAAGACCAAGATGGCGCGCGACCTTGGCACCGCTTTCGGCGATGTTGGCCAGATCTTCTTCATCAGGCCATTCATGCACCAGTGTATCGCCGATGAACACGATCCGACCCTTGTGAAGCAAAGCAGTGATGCCCACGGCACCATGTTCTGCATTTGCGTCGAAAACATGGTTCAGACGTTCAAGAACATGCGCCGACTTGCGGGTCGCGCCTGTCACCAAACCATCACCATGCCCATGCGCCAACATCAGCGCAGCAAAGACGTGACGATCCCGCGCGGCAAGACGGTGAATGTCTTTGCGATCGAAACCCTTGCGCTGCAACCGGTCATAAAGAAAGCTTTTATAAGTCTCTAAATGGGTTGTATTGGCAGCATTGATCACCTCAAGCTCGCGATAGGCATCTTCCATACCGACAGTTGCCAGCTTGGCTTTCACGTCATCGGACCGTCCGACAACCAGCGCTTTGCCAAGGCCCGACCGTTGATACATCACGGCAGCGCGCAACACTTTGGGGTCATCGCCTTCGGCAAAGATCATCCGCGCCTGGTTCGCACGGGCGCGGGCATTGATCCCGCGCAAGATATTCGCCGTCGGGTCCATGCGCGACTTCAGGCTCAGCTCGTAAGCATCCATATCGATAATCGGGCGCCGTGCGACGCCTGTATCCATCCCTGCACGTGCCACGGCGGGCGGAATGCGGTGGATCAGACGGGGGTCAAACGGTGTCGGAATGATATAATCGCGGCCAAAACTCAGGTTTTTACCGTAGGCCAACGCCACCTCGTCCGGCACATCTTCGCGGGCAAGGTTTGCCAAGGCGTGGGCGCAGGCGATCTTCATCTCGTCGTTGATGGCGCGGGCGTGAATATCCAAGGCTCCGCGGAACAAGTAAGGAAAGCCCAACACGTTGTTCACCTGGTTCGGATAATCGCTGCGGCCGGTTGCAACGATGGCGTCGGGCCGGACTTCATGCGCTTCTTCGGGGGTGATTTCGGGATCGGGGTTCGCCATGGCAAAGATCACCGGATTATCCGCCATACTTGCCACCATCGAAGGCGTCACAGCCCCTTTGACAGAAACGCCCAAGAACACATCGGCCCCTGTCATTGCGTCTTCCAATGTGCGTAAATCGGTCGCGGCAGCATGCGCCGATTTCCACTGGTTCATGCCCTCGGTGCGACCTTGATAGATCACGCCTTTGGTGTCGCACATGATGCAGTTGTTGTGCTTGGCGCCCATCGCCTTGAGCAGCTCAAGGCAGGCAATGCCCGCAGCGCCCGCACCGTTTAGCACGATCCGCACATCTTCGATCTTTTTGCCGGAAATTTTCAGCGCATTCAGCAGACCCGCCGCACAGATCACAGCCGTGCCGTGCTGGTCGTCATGAAAGACCGGAATGTCCATTTCTTCCTTGAGACGTTGTTCAATGATGAAACACTCAGGCGCTTTGATGTCTTCAAGGTTGATGCCGCCAAAGGTCGGACCCATCAGTCTGACCGCGTTGATGAACGCTTCGGGGTCTTCTGTGTCCAATTCGATATCAATCGAATTCACGTCGGCGAACCGTTTGAACAGAACCGCCTTGCCTTCCATCACCGGCTTGGACGCCAACGCGCCAAGATTGCCCAGACCCAGAACCGCGGTCCCGTTGGAAATTACCGCGACCAGATTGCCCTTGTTGGTATAATCATACGCCAGTTCAGGATGCTCGGCGATGGATTCACACGGAACAGCAACGCCGGGCGAATAGGCAAGGCTTAGATCGCGCTGCGTCGTCATGGGGACGGTCGCGGTAATCTCGAACTTGCCGGGGGTTGGTTCTAGGTGAAAGGCAAGCGCCTCTTCTGACGTAATACGGTTCTTTGACACTGGCACGGCTTCCCTGATGGTTTTGGGCTTAATACCGACGAACGGCCCAGTGCACAATAAACTTGCCGCTTTGCGTCACACAACGTAGCGAACCCATTCATGATTTTTCAAAAACGCATCATGTCGATCCGGGAAATCTGCCTGTAGCCGCGCCATAGCCCAGCGGATCACCTGCGGTCTTTGGCAGCGGTTGGCGCACCAGATCATACGAACAAGCGTTTGCCACCGTGACGGGTCCGCCTTGAACGCCGCATCAATCGCCTTCAGTTCGAATGTGGGGGCATCGGCATGTTTGTGACAATCCGCCAGCAACAGCAATAAATCCAGATGACCCGCCAAAAGCCTTTGGTGCGCCTCAAGAACGCACAGGGTTTTGTCAACTTCACCGATCCGAAACAACGTTCGCGCCAGTTTCAGCAAATCGCTTGCGGTCGGCATATCCGGAACAAGCCCGTCCAACGCCACGACAAACGCCATCACCTGCCCAATACCCTGATGGGACAATGCGGCGGGCAAAAGATCCTCTTTGAACGGGTTTGGCGCATCTTCGGGCGCAACGCCTTTGTAGTCCGCGTAAAAGCTAAGATATTTACATTGCGCGGCATTGGCGACCGGCCAGAAATCACCCCAACGGGTCATCGCGGTTTGCAGGGTTCCAATTTCAATCACATAGGTTTCGGGGCTGGCAAACAACATATTGGTGAACCCTGCCCCGTGATACGAAATCATGACTTCGGCGTTCGCCATCAAGGCGACTTGCTCAAGCGGATGCAGGTTTTCAAAAACGACATATTCAAAGCCAAACATCTTCAGATGATCAAACAGCTCATCCTCACCCTCCATGTGCCGGGTTCGGCTTTGACGGGTATCACGCCCGACAAAGAATTTCTTGGGCAGGTCGCTAAAGTCCAGCCCCTCTATGCTCCGCAAGGCTCTCTCGCGCAGGGTAATCAGGCTTGAGCCAACCGCATTCATCTGAAGCACACCCTGAGACGCGACCGTCGCTGTCCGGCCCTGCCAGAACTGATCAGACGGCGCGAGCTTGTTCACCTGATTGGCATTCAATTCGGGGTTCAGAAAATGAACGCCCATCAGATCAAAGGCCGTCAGGACGCGATCGTAATCCTTGGGCGCGCGTTCAAAAAACACGCGATCCTTATATTCTGGAAACAGCACCTCGACGAAATTACGGGCAAAGTCGCGCAGCTTGCGTTCGTTATTGGGGAAGTGGATGAAAATCCGGCCCTGAAAATCCAGATCATCCAGCACGCACAATTGGCACAGGGATTCCGTCACGAAGTGATAGTAGTTGAACGTATTCCGGCAGGTGATGGCGAAATCCATATCCGAACCAAGGGCCTCGGGATCGATCTGCAGCTTCTTTCCCTTGTTCGCCTTCAGGCTTTTGGCGAAATAGTCGACCACCCGTTGTTGCGGATCAGTTGCCTCGGCTTCGTTCGCCCAACGGTATCGGTTAATGGCGCGCGTTCCCGGCGCACCGCCCAAAACGATACGATCATTGGCCATAATGAAAGACTTGCGAAATCCGACCTCGTCCAGAATGGCGGGCACACTGGCATAAACAATTGGATGCTTGAATTTGCGATGCCTGCGCGTCTGGGTCAGGAACGCTTCGATCTTGTCGTTCAGCAGATCGCTTTCGCTGGCCCCCACCCCTTCAATCAGCGCAGACGCAGAACTGGCCTGCCAGAAGTACGGCGGCTCTGCCAACAGCGTTACGCCGTCATCTGCCCAAGGGTTTAGAAAGACCTGCTCTGGTTCTTGGGCAAGGTTCACTTGGTTTCGCAACGCGGCCTCATCTTTCTGCTCGTGGTTAACCTTTGTTAACATTCATTTCCAAATTTACCATAGTTCGATCAGGGGTCCATCATGATACGCCCTTTCATGCGCGGACTTGGTTTTGTAGACAGCACCAAGCCAAAATGGGGGTTTGCAGTGAGCGACGAGAAAATCACACCGATGATGGCTCAGTATCTTGAGCTGAAAGCGCAATACGCCGAGGCGCTGCTGTTCTACCGCATGGGCGACTTCTACGAAATGTTTTTTGACGATGCCGTCGCCGCAGCCGAAGCGTTGGACATCGCCTTGACCAAACGTGGTAAACATGGCGGCGAAGACATTCCCATGTGCGGCGTGCCGTTTCACGCTGCCGAAGGATATTTGCTAACCCTGATCCGCAAAGGGTTTCGTGTCGCCGTTTGCGAACAAATGGAAAGCCCATCCGAGGCGAAGAAACGCGGCAACAAGTCAGTTGTCAGACGCGATGTCGTCCGGCTGGTGACGCCCGGCACATTGACCGAAGAATCCCTGCTCGAGGCGCGCCGCCACAACTATCTTGCCGCCTTTGCGGAAGTTCGTGACCAACACGCCCTGGCATGGGTGGATATCTCGACCGGGGCGTTTCACGTCATGCCATTGACCTTGGCACGTTTGGGGCCTGAACTGGCGCGGCTTGCCCCGTCAGAGCTGATCATTTCCGATGCAAAAGAAGCGGAATTGCACCCTTTAGTCTCTGATTTTGATCTGTCGCTTACCCCCCTCGCCCGTTCTGCCTTTGACAGCACCAGCGCTGAAAAAAGTATTTGCGATCTGTTTGGTATCGGCTCGCTGGATGCGTTTGGCAGTTTCAGCCGCGCCGATATTTCTGCAATGGGCGCGATCATCGACTACCTCGAGATCACGCAAAAAGGCAAACTGCCGCTTCTGCGCCCCCCACAAAAAGAGGCTGAATCCCGTACGGTCCAAATCGACGCTGCCACCCGGCGCAATCTTGAATTGACCCACGCCCTGACCGGCGGCCGCGCAGGCACATTGCTTTCCGTGATGGATAAAACTGTAACCGCAGGCGGCGCACGCCTTCTTGAACGCCGCATATCATCGCCTTCGCGTGTGTTAGAGACGATCCATGCGCGTCTGGACGCGATCAGTTTTGCCCATGAAAACCCGCGTTTCCGCGAGGATCTTCGCCAGCACCTGCGCAACGTCCCCGATCTGGATCGCGCCCTGTCGCGACTGTCGCTTGACCGTGGCGGCCCGCGCGATCTGTCCTCCATCCGAAACGGCCTGACAGAGGCCGGCCAACTGGCCGACAAAGCCTCCGACATCGACTTGCCTGATCTGCTGTCGCAAGCCGTCAAAGGGTTGCACGGTCACGACACCCTCATTGATCTGCTGGACGATGCGTTGATTGCCGAACCGCCGCTGCTTGCACGTGATGGCGGTTTTATCGCCCAAGGATATGACGCCGAACTTGACGAAGTGCGCACCCTGCGCGACGAAGGCCGCAGCGTCATCGCGCAAATGCAGCAGGACTTCGTCACGCTGACGGGCATTTCGGCGCTCAAGATCAAACACAACAATGTCTTGGGGTACTTCATCGAAGTCACCTCGACCCATGCCGAGAAAGTGCTGTCTGCGCCCTTGTCGGAAAAGTTCATCCTTCGCCAGACGACCGCAAACCAAGTCAGATTTACGACCGTCGAACTCTCCGAGATGGAGACGAAAATACTCAATGCGGGCAACCACGCCATTGAGATCGAAAAGCGCCTGTACGAATCGCTGAAGCGCGCAATTCTGGATCAGTCCGGGCCAATCGGTGTCGCCTCTGCCGGGCTTGCCGAAATTGATCTGGCCAGCGCACTTGCAGAGATCGCGCAAACCGAAAACTGGGTGAAACCGCGTGTCGACAATTCGCGGGCTTTCGATATTCAAGGCGGCAGGCATCCGGTTGTTGAACGCGCCCTTGCCCAACAATCAGGTGCCGCTTTCATCGCCAACGACTGCGCCCTTTCTGCTGATGCGGACAATGCGCATATCTGGTTGCTCACCGGTCCCAACATGGCGGGTAAATCCACCTTCTTGCGTCAAAACGCCCTCATCGCCTTGATGGCGCAAATGGGCAGCTTTGTTCCTGCAGCGGGGGCACATATCGGCCTGATCAGCCAGATCTTCAGCCGTGTTGGTGCGTCTGATGACCTTGCCCGCGGGCGATCCACCTTCATGGTCGAAATGGTCGAAACCGCTGCGATCCTGAATCAGGCGGATGATCGCGCTTTGGTGATCCTTGATGAAATCGGGCGTGGCACGGCGACCTATGACGGTCTTTCGATCGCGTGGGCGACGCTGGAACACCTGCATGATGTGAACAGATCCCGCGCCCTTTTTGCCACACACTATCACGAAATGACCGCGCTATCGACCAAACTGGACGGCGTCGAAAACGCGACCGTCACCGTCAAGGAATGGGAAGGCGAGGTCATTTTTCTGCACGAAGTAAAGAAGGGTGCCGCTGACAGATCCTACGGCGTGCAGGTCGCGCAGCTTGCCGGGCTGCCGCCCTCTGTCATCGCCCGTGCGCGTGTCGTGCTTGAAGCATTGGAAAAAGGCGAACGCGAAGGCGGCGCTACACAAAAGACGCTGATAGATGACCTTCCGCTGTTTGCCGTGACACCCACACCACCGCCCCAACCGCAAAAAACCTCCAAAGTCGAAGCGACGCTCGCCGGAATATTGCCCGACGAACTTACCCCGCGCGAAGCCCTTGATCTGCTTTATAAACTAAAAGAGGCGGCCAAAGATTGACCGCCTCCCTTAAATTCTAAATGGAACTAAATCCTCCCCGAAGGGTCCGCGCTTAAACCGAATGGCTTAGCTTGCCGGCATGGACGAAACACCCACTTGCGCCGGCCGCAACAAACGGTCGTGCAGCATGAAACCCTCGGCTGCGACCTGGATGATGTCGCCTGTTTTGGTTCCGGGAACCGGTGCCTCGAACATCGCCTGATGCTGTTGCGGGTCAAACTTGTCCCCTACCTCGGGTGCGATGACTTCCATGCCGTGCTTTTTGAAAACGTTCAAAAGTTCGCGCATGGTCAGTTCGATTCCTTCCAGCAACGGCCCCGAAATCGTGCGCTGTTCATCTGTTGCCGCTTCCAGCGCGCGCTTCATGTTGTCGTAGACCGGCAACATGTCACGGGCCAACTTTGACCCGCCATAGTTTTCGGCCTCGCGACGGTCCTTGTCCGACCGTTTACGCGCGTTTTCAGCATCTGCCAAAGCGCGCATAAAGCGGTCTTTCAGCAAATCACGCTCTGCGCGCAGCTGGTCCAGCTCCAGCGCTTCATCGTCGATCTCTTCCATTTCAGCGGCATAGGCCTCAGCCTCTGCATCATCAATGTCGTCCAGAAATTCGTTGTCTCTCGGCTCTGCCATAGTCCACCTCTAGCTGCGGTTCGAAATCAATTTCCCAACCAGCTGCGCCGTGTAATTCACAATCGGCACGATACGTCCATAATTAAGGCGTGTGGGGCCAATCACACCGACGGCACCAATCACCTTACGATCTGCGTTCATATAAGGGGAAACCACCAGAGAGGAACCCGAAAGTGAAAAAAGTTTGTTCTCAGAACCAATAAAAATGCGCACACCGTCGCCTGCATCGGCCAGTTCAAGGAATTCGGCGATATCACGCTTGCGTTCCAAGTCGTCAAACAGCTGGCGTATCAGCTCGACGTTCTCTGCCTCGCCTTCTGCGTTGATCAGATTCGATCGCCCCCGCACGATCAAACGCTCGGTATGTTCTCCATCGCCTTGCCACAGGGCAAGCCCGCTTTCGACCAACTGCTGCGCAAGGATATCAATCTCTTGCCGCCGCTGCCTGATCTCGTTTGAGATCGTGCGCTGCAATTCCGAAATGGTTTTACCCTCGACCAGCGCATTCAGGAAATTCGCGGCCTCTCGCATGCTGCTTGGCGTCTGTCCGGGTGGTGGCGTGAACAGTCGATTTTCAACATGACCGTCCGAAAAGACAAGAACAACCAAGGCTCTATCCTGCGACAAAGAGACGAATTCGATGTGCTTGATCGGCGCTTCGTGTTTCGGCGTCAGAACCAGCGATGCACCGCGCGTGACCCCCGACAGCGCCGATCCGACACGATCCAGAATTCCACTGACATCCGCGCCATTGTCGCCCATCGTGGCGTCGATTTTTTCGCGGTCGATATCCGTCGGATCACCGATTTCAATCATCCCGTCGACGAACATCCGCAGGCCCATCTGCGTCGGAATTCGCCCCGCGCTGACATGAGGGCTGCCCAGCAGACCCATGTATTCGAGGTCTTGCATAACATTGCGAATGGTCGCTGCGCTGACCTTCTCGCTAAAGTCCCGCGTCAATGTCCGTGACCCGACAGGATCACCATTCGCCAGATATCCTTCGACCACGCGGCGGAACACTTCGCGCGACCGGTCATTCATTTCGTCTAGAACTGTAGGTGTTTTTTCCATGATGCCCCAATAAAGGGGCTTGGGCAGCAAACGTCAATCGGGGTTGCATCAAGACAGCGTGCAGAGTTATCCCCAATGCAACTCAAAAAGGATAAAATTATGCGCCCCTCTGGCCGGAAACTTGACGAAATGCGCGCTGTGTCTGTTGATACGGACTTTACCAAACATGCCGAGGGCTCTGCCCTCATCAAGATGGGCCATACCCATGTCTTGTGCACCGCGACCATCGAAGACCGCGTACCCCCGTTCATCAAAGGATCTGGACTGGGCTGGGTAACTGCTGAATACGGTATGTTGCCGCGCGCCACCAACACACGGATGCGCCGTGAAGCAGCTATGGGCAAGCAAGGCGGACGTACCGTTGAAATTCAGCGCCTGATCGGCCGCGCCCTGCGCGCTGGCGTAGATCGCAGCGCTTTGGGTGAACGCCAGATCACCATCGACTGTGACGTTTTGCAGGCCGACGGTGGCACGCGCTGCGCGTCGATCACAGGTGGTTGGATCGCGCTCAAACTGGCGGTGAACAAGCTGATGAAGGCTGGTGATGTCGTGAATGACCCGCTGGCTGATCCTGTTGCCGCGATCAGCTGCGGTATTTATGCGGGCCAGTCCGTGCTGGATCTGGATTACCCCGAAGATTCTGAAGCCGGCGTTGACGGTAATTTTATCATGACCGGCACTGGTCGTTTGATCGAAATCCAGATGAGCGCCGAAGGATCCACCTATTCCCGCGATCAGATGAACCAGCTTATGGACCTCGCCGAGAAAGGCGTTTCAGAGTTGGTGGAAATTCAAAAGGCAGCAACGAAATGAGACGGAAATTTACGGGCGATCAGATTCTGATCGCCACCCACAACGCAGGCAAACTGGAAGAAATGGCCGAACTGTTCGCCCCTTTCGGTGTCAGTGTTGTGGGTGCCTCCGAGATGAAGCTGGACGAGCCCGAAGAAACTGAAGACAATTTTATCGGAAATGCACGGATCAAAGCTGTCGCAGCGGTGAAGGCCACTGGCCTTCCTGCGCTGGCGGACGATTCAGGGATCGAGGTCGAAGCCCTGGATGGTGCCCCCGGCGTTTATACCGCTGATTGGTCCGAGACCCCAACCGGCCGTGATTTTGTTATGGCAATGACAAAGACCCACAATCTTCTCGAAGAGAAGAACGTCCCTCACCCCCGTCGCGCCCGTTTCTGCGCAACACTTGTGTTGGCTTGGCCCGACGGACACGAAGAAATCTTTGAGGGCAACGTCAACGGGACGTTGGTTTGGCCAATGCGCGGCGAAGTCGGACACGGCTATGATCCCATTTTCCAACCCGACGGATACGACAAGACGTTTGGTGAAATGAGCCATGACGAGAAGAACAAGATCAGCCATCGTGCGGATGCCTTCGCCAAATTGACGTCGGCCTGTTTTGACTGAAGACTGGCGTCAGGGTGGTTTCGGCCTCTATATCCACTGGCCATTTTGCGAGGCGAAATGCCCCTATTGTGACTTTAACAGCCATGTTAGTCGCACAATTAACCAACATGCGTGGCGCGACGCCTACTTGCTAGAGCTTGAGCGCGGTGCCGCTGAAACCAAGGGTCGTGTGCTGAACGCTGTGTTCTTTGGCGGTGGCACACCCAGCTTGATGGACCCGGAAATCGTCGCGGATATCATCGCGGCGATCTATCGACTGTGGCCCGTGGCAAACGATCTTGAAATCACACTTGAGGCAAATCCGGGATCGGTAGAGGCAGGACGATTTAAAGGGTTCAAGCAGGCCGGCGTGAACCGTGTATCCATGGGCATTCAGGCATTGAACGATGCCGACCTTAAGAAACTTGGTCGAATCCACAGCACCTCCGAGGCTTTGGCAGCATTCGATATCGCCCGATCAACATTCGACCGTGTCAGTTTTGATCTGATTTATGGGCGTCAGAACCAGTCTCTGTCGGATTGGAGAGTTGAATTAAAACAGGCCCTATCCTTAGCAATAGACCATATTTCCCTTTATCAACTTACCATCGAACAAGGCACCGCGTTTGGCGATCGCTATGCAATCGGCAAGCTGCGCGGGCTTCCCGATGACGATCTTGGGGCAGACATGTACGCCGCAACGCAGGAAATCTGCAACGACATGGGAATGCCATCCTACGAGGTTTCCAACCATGCGCGCGACGGTGCGCAATCGCGGCATAATTTGATCTATTGGCGCTATGGGGATTACTTGGGTATTGGGCCCGGCGCACATGGTCGACTTACCCAAAGCGGAAACCGGTTTGCGACCGAATGCTTTAGTAATCCCAAGCGCTGGCTGGATGCTGCTGCCTCTGGCGAGACCGAGAGACCCCGAGAGCAACTTACAAAAGCAGATCAAGCGAGCGAGTTTTTGATGATGGGCTTGCGGCTAAAGGAAGGCGTTAACCTTGATCGCTATGAAGCGCTGGCAGGTACCCCCCTTTCCACAAAAAAAATCATCCGGATGCAGGACATCGGGATGATTTCATGTGTTGGTCACCGGTTAAACGTAACAGAACAAGGGTTTATGGTTCTGAATTCGATACTGGCAGAGCTTTTAACAGATTAATGCGCTGACAGGCGCCGACAAATCTCGTCCAGCTCTTCCATGGTTTTGTAGCTAAGCACCACCTGCCCCGCTTCTTGACCAGGTTTATGATTCAATGTCACCTTAAGGCCAAGGTTTGCGGACAAATCCCCCTCAAGCGCACGCGTGTCAGCATCTTTTTCCTCTGCAGATGAGCGCGCTTTCTTGGCCGGCGCTGCGTCGTCACCTGACTGCGCCTTCTTAACCAATGCCTCGGCCGCCCGGACCGACAATCCACCAGCAATAATCTGGTTTGCGAGCTTTACCGGGTCGTCTGATGTAACCAAGGTTCTGGCATGCCCCGCAGACAAGTCACCCTTGCGGACCATTTCCAGAACGGTTTCAGGCAAATTCAAAAGCCGCAAGAGGTTGGCGATATGGCTTCTGCTCTTCCCCAACGCTTCGGCCATCTTCTCTTGGGTGTGACCAAACCGATCCATAAGCTGACGATATCCAGCGGCCTCTTCGACCGAGTTTAGGTCAGCACGCTGAATATTCTCGATGATTGCAACTTCGAGAACCTCAACATCCGTAAATTCACGAATTATGACAGGAAGTTGGTGAAGTTGTGCCATTTGAGAGGCACGCCACCTGCGCTCCCCTGCGACAATCTCGAAGGAGCCATTTTCGCGACGGCGCACGATCAGGGGTTGGATCACCCCTTTTTCGCGGATCGAATTGGCAAGATCGTTTAGATCTTCGGTATCAAACCGCTTCCGGGGCTGTTCGGGGTTTGGCGAGATTTGCTCGATCGGCACATATTGCTCGGCTGAACCCTGTTCGGCCACTGTCTGGGTTTCAGCCACATCTGCCATCAAAGCTGAAAGACCGCGCCCAAGACCACGTCGTTTTTCTATATCTGCCATTTCTAGCCCCCTTAAATCACACTATTTACCAAGATTTCTTTCGCCAAATCCCGATATGCTTTGGCCCCCTTGGACCCTGTATCATAGCTGAGAACCGGCATCGCAAAACTAGGTGCCTCACTGACCCGAACATTCCGCGGAATTACGGTCTTATAAACCAAATCGCCCAGATTGCTCCGTGCATCCTGTTCAACTTGCTGCGAGAGATTGTTGCGCTGATCATACATCGTCAAAACAATACCTTCGATCCGTAAATCCTTGTTCCCGCTCTGTCGAACCTCGCGAATGGTTAGCATCAGTTGCGATAGGCCCTCGAGTGCGAAAAATTCGCTTTGAAGCGGGACAAGTACGGAGTGAGCCGCAATCATTGCGTTCACAGTCAGAAGGTTGAGAGATGGCGGGCAGTCAATCAATATGTAGTCGAACGCATAGCTGTCCATTTGCGTCTGGCGGAGCGCGTCATGCAGCAAGAAGCTGCGCTTTTCGTTCGCGATCAGCTCCAGATCAGCAGAACTGAGGTCAACTGTAGCAGGAACAATGCATAGACCCTCAGTTTGAGTGGTCAAAATCACCTGATCAAGCGGGATATCTTCCAAGAGTAGCTCGTAGGTCGTGAACTCCCGATCCTCTAGCTCAACCCCGAGACCAGTGGAGGCGTTACCTTGCGGGTCCAGATCAACAACAAGAACACGATGCTGCAATTCAACTAGCGCTGCGGCAAGATTAATGGTTGTCGTTGTCTTCCCGACACCGCCTTTCTGGTTTGCGACGGCGATAATCTTTGGCCCCGACGGCCGCGACAAATCAGACATGCGATATTTCCTTGATCCTTAATACGGCGGCTGAGGGGTCTGTTTCGCTGGGTATTGGATCGCAGGTGTACTGCCAAACTTTTCGCGCGTCGACATCTTCAGCCTCCCAATTTGAACCTTTCGGGAAAAGTGCAACGCCATCCTCCGCTAGATGAACGTCTGCAAAACCCACGAGCATTTTGAGGTTCGCCAAAGCGCGTGCCGACAAAATATCAGCATTAAGCGGCGCTATTTTTTCTATTCGGTCGTTGATGACAGACGCATCCAAGCCCAATTCCCTAATCGCCGTTCTAAGAAAAACACACTTTCTTTGATCGCTTTCAACCAAGGTAAACTTGGTTTGACGACCATCCTGTTGCGACATCAGCGCAAGAACAATCGCAGGAAATCCACCACCGCTGCCCAAATCAACCCAATGGTTTCCAATTGGTGCATGTTGATATAGCTGCACCGAATCTCGAATATGCCTGTCCCAAATATGTGGAATGCTTGGCTTTGATATAAGATTTATTTTAGCCGTCCATTTTTCGACAAGCTGCGCAAATTGGGCCAACTTGTCGGATGTTTCACGTGAAACATAATCAGTTACATTACCGCTCACGCTGACTTCTTTCTGGCGTTCCGCTTTAGGTGCGACAACAGCAAGGTCAGCGCTGATGGTGTCATCCCGTCAATGCGAGAAGCCTGAGCCAAATTGGTTGGCTGTACCTTTATGAGTTTTGACTTAAGTTCGTTCGACAATCCGTCGATCGGTGCGTAATCAAAGCCATCAGGAATCAGATGCGCTTCGTCTTTTTGCAAAACATCAATATCGCGCTGCTGACGCGCTATATAATTTGCGTATAGCGCATCTCGCTCCACCTGGCGTCTAATTTCAACGTCAATAACCTCCAACGCCTCGTCCAATGCTATCAAATGCTCAAATTTGACATCAGGGAATGACAGCAGCTGAAATCCAGTACGTTTAGATCCGTCTTGGTTGATCTTAATCCCTGATCTCTCGACATCTTTCGGGGAAAGCCTCATATTCTGAAGCAGCGACATCGCCTCTTCCAATCGCTTGCTCTTTTCGGAAAAAACCTTCACCCGCCTGCTGCTAACGCAGCCAAGGGCAATTGCCAAAGGCGTCAATCTTTGATCAGCGTTATCAGCGCGCAAAGACAACCGGAATTCCGCCCTTGACGTAAACATGCGATACGGCTCGGTAACGCCCCGAGTGGTTAAATCATCTATCATCACGCCAATATAGCTTTGCGAACGGCTGAAAACTACAGGGTCCCGGCCCTGAGAAATCAATGCTGCGTTTAGTCCCGCAACAAGCCCCTGGGCTGCTGCTTCCTCATAGCCAGTGGTGCCGTTGATTTGACCCGCCAGATACAAACCGGGGACTGACCGCACTTTAAGGGTCAGATCCAACGCTCGGGGATCGACATAATCATACTCAATCGCATATCCCGGTTGAAGGATTTCAACATTCTCTAGGCCAACCATAGACCTAACATAGGCGATCTGCACGTCTTCTGGCAAAGACGTTGAAATACCGTTCGGATAGATTGTATGATCGTCGACACCTTCAGGCTCCAAAAACACCTGATGTGATGTTTTGTCGGAAAATCGCACCACCTTATCCTCGATCGAGGGGCAATAGCGGGGTCCAACCCCCTCAATATGGCCACCATACATCGCGGAACGCGAAAGGTTCTCGCGGATAATGTCGTGGGTCTGTTCGTTCGTGTGGGTAATACCACAGGAAATCTGCTGCGCGGTAACTGAGCGCGACAGAAAGGAGAACAATGTCGGCTCTTCGTCACCGGGCTGCGATTCAAGCTTTTCCCAGTCGATGGTTCGGCCATCCAACCGCGGCGGGGTACCCGTTTTTAAACGACCAAGTGGCAACTCAAAGGAATCTATCCGCTCGGCAAGTTTGACCGAGGCTTTATCCCCCATCCGACCACCAGACCTGGATATATCACCAATATGGATGACGCCGCGAAGGAAAGTACCGGTCGTTAGAACGACCGAGGTTGAGGAGAACTTGGTCTGGTCCGCCATAACGACACCTGACACCCGGTCTCCATTAAGGAGAAAGTCGACCACTTCACCTTCGATAATTGTCAGGTTTTCCTGTTGCTCCATTTCCGAAAGCATCTCGGTCTGATAGATTTTACGATCTGCCTGGGCTCGTGGACCCTGTACAGCTGGGCCTTTCCGTCTATTCAGCAATCTAAATTGAATACCTGCTTTGTCCGCAACACGCCCCATGACGCCATCCATCGCGTCAATTTCGCGCACAAGATGCCCTTTACCAAGACCTCCGATCGCGGGGTTACAGGACATTACGCCGATCCCATCCCGTGACATCGTAACAAGGGCCGTTGACGCGCCCATTCTCGCAGCTGCATGCGCGGCCTCTGCGCCTGCATGTCCGCCGCCGATCACAATGACATCAAAATGTTTCACGTGAAACACTCCATCTATTTACCCAAACAAAAGCTAGAAAAGATCACATCCAAGAGATTTTCAACATCAATGCGGCCAACCAGCGCCTCTAGCGCCCGAATCGAATGGCGCAGTTCCTCTGAAGCTATATCATACTGATCGGGCCCGCGATCCAGTACTGACATTGAAACGGACAATCCGTCGGCGGCTTTTTGCAGCGCAATGCGATGCCTCTCATGCGTTGCCAGCCCAGCGGTCAAGCTACGAACCCCAAGAATAGCCTGGATCTTAGCAACAAGCTCAGACACCCCCTGCCCCGTAACACCAGATATCGAATTTTCCGGACTGCTACGCAAATCGGCCTTTGGAAGCAAACGAATATCATCAGGCATAGCAGCAACAGGGAGGTCTTCATCTGCTTCAACTAAGAAAATCCGCAAATCAGCATCCGCCGACCGTCTTAATGCCCGATCGATGCCAATCGCTTCAACCTCATCAGCACCCTCACGCAATCCGGCCGTGTCCAAAAGAGTAACAGGAAGGCCGCCAAGATCCATACGAACCTCGATCACATCACGGGTCGTTCCTGCCACAGCAGAGGTAATCGCAGCATCGCGTCCGGCAAGTGCGTTTAGAAGGGTGGATTTTCCGGCGTTCGGCCGACCAATAATTGCTACTTCAAAACCTGTCCGGATACGCTCTGCCGTATGGGTGCCTACGATCTCTTCTAGCAATTCTTGGTTAACATCGGTAAGAAGGCTGCGTACCTCGGGGGACACATCAACTGGAACATCTTCATCAGCGAAATCTATCGTAACCTCAAGCAGCGCTGCCGCGCGAATTAACTTTTCACGCCATGCTTCAACCCGTTGCCCAAGATGACCAGATAAAACCCTAAGCGCTTGTTTTCGCTGTGCTTCTGTTTCGGCCTCGATCAAATCACCCAGACCTTCAACCTGCGTCAGATCAAGCTTTCCATTTTCCATCGCACGGCGCGTAAATTCACCAGGTTCCGCAAGCCGCGTATCGGGGAAAGTTGACAGCAACGCCAAAACAGCGCGCACAACTGCGATGCTGCCATGAAGATGCAGTTCAACAACATCCTCGCCTGTAAAACTGCTTGGGCCCTTGAATGTAACGACCAAGGCGTTGTCGATCACACCGCCATCATGGCCGATGATCGGCCGCACAGCAGCGTGCCTCACCTCCGGTAACGGAGAAGCGATCTTTTCAGCAATTTCAAACGCCATGATACCAGAGATGCGAACTACGCAAACCCCAGCACGCCCCTGCGCCGTGGCTTGAGCGAATATCGTATCCATAAGACTTAACCCACTGTTATAACGTAATAACTTAGGTGTTCATCGAATCAAAGAAGTCCGAGTTAGACTTAGTTTGCTTGAGCTTCCCAAGCAAGAATTCGATGGCGTCGGTTGTCCCCATCGGGTTCAAGATCCGACGCAGAACAAATGTCTTTTGCAGATCAACTTTATCGATCAACAGATCTTCTTTGCGTGTACCTGACTTGAGAATATCAATCGCTGGGAAGACACGCTTGTCAGCAATCTTACGATCCAGCACGATTTCAGAGTTACCGGTACCTTTGAATTCTTCAAAGATGACCTCGTCCATCCGGCTACCCGTATCAATCAGGGCGGTCGCAATAATGGTCAGTGACCCACCTTCTTCGATGTTGCGTGCCGCACCAAAGAAACGCTTGGGGCGTTGAAGCGCGTTTGCGTCGACACCACCGGTCAAAACCTTACCGGACGATGGCACAACTGTGTTAAACGCGCGGCCCAAACGGGTGATCGAATCAAGCAAGATGACGACGTCGCGCTTATGCTCAACCAAACGCTTGGCCTTTTCGATCACCATCTCGGACACCGCAACGTGGCGTGTTGCTGGTTCATCGAAGGTGGACGATACCACTTCACCCTTCACACTGCGCTGCATGTCGGTGACTTCTTCCGGGCGTTCGTCGATCAGCAAGACGATCAGATAGCATTCCGGGTGGTTTTTTTCGATAGAATTGGCGATATTTTGCAGCAGAACCGTTTTACCCGTGCGTGGTGGGGCAACGATCAGACACCGCTGGCCTTTCCCGATCGGGGAAACCAAGTCGATGATCCGCGCAGAGCGGTCCTTGATCGTCGGGTCTTCGACCTCCATCGTCATACGCTCGTCAGGGTAAAGCGGCGTCAGGTTTTCAAAAGCAACTTTGTGACGCGCCTTTTCAGGGTCTTCAAAGTTGATTTTGGTGACTTCGGTCAGGGCAAAATAGCGTTCTGTATCATCAGGAGCCTTAATTAGACCCTCAATCGTGTCCCCGGTGCGCAAGGAATGCTGGCGCAGCATTTCAGGCGACAGGTAAATATCATCCGGGCCCGGCAGGTAGTTCGCTTCTGGCGAACGCAAGAATCCGAATCCGTCCTGAAGCACTTCCAACACGCCGTCACCCGAGATTTCCCAGCCTTCATCCGCGCGTTCGCGCAGGATCTGGAACATCATCTCGCCTTTGCGCATGGTCGAGGCGTTTTCGATCTCAAGCTCTTCGGCCATCGCCAGAAGGTTCTTTGGGGTCTGCGCCTTTAGATCAGCGAGGTTGAGCGTTTCGATTGTCATGGAAATATCCTGTTCCGGCCCAAGCGGTTTGGGCGGGTCGTATCATAAGAATTTGGCGGGCAAATGCATCCCCGGACGGGGTACGTCAGAACCATTAGGCCAAAAGGGCTGTTTCGTCAATCCGCTTAGAATTTGACGACGACGGACAGCACAATCAGGATCATCAGCAGCGTCGGGACTTCGTTCATCATCCGGTATTGCCTGCCAGTCAGGTTATTTTTCCCGTTAGCAAAGCCATTGACGCGCGCCGTCAGCCATTCGTGAAACACTGTCATTGAAATCACGCCTACGGCCTTCGTCCAAGGCCATACAAGCGACCAATCGACGATACCAGGGGTGAACACCAGACACAGGCCAAAGACCCATGTGGCGATCATTGCAGGGCGCATGATCACATTTGAAAGTTTATATTCCATCATCGTGAACAGATCATGGGTTTCACCGGTAAGGCCCACCCGCTCCGTGTGATGAACCAAAAGGCGCGGCAGATAAAACAACGCTGCCATCCACGAGATCACAGCCATGATATGGATCGACTTTGTCCAAGGATAAGCTAGGGCCAGAAAGTCAGACATATCACGCTCCGTTCATTGATCCCTTTCTATAATAAATAAGAAAAGAAGAAAGATGATGATGTAAGTAGGGAGGCTGATTTCTGTGGATTAATGAGATATACCAGTGCTTATCCACCTGTGTGTGATAGATGAAGGTGGACGGTGACAACTAAATTATATGTTAATATTAATAAACAATATCAATACTTTAATTTTGAATTATAACTTTAAAATCCGTGAAAAATCTGTGGATAAGTTAGGGATACTTTGATGTCACTATGACGCAGCTTTATCCTTATCCCTCGCGGTATAAACCGCGAAAAGTGCCGCGGAAGGCGCGGTTTTTACATAGGCCAACAGCAACTCTCGCATTCTGAGGGATAAGTCCCTAAAAACTTCTTAACTTCACACACAGGTTATCAACATGGCACAACAACCGCTTATCCTTGCCTCAGGCTCAAGCATTAGAACGCAGTTGCTCCGGCAGGCGAATGTCGCCCATGAAATCAGCGTCGCGCGAATTGACGAAGAAATGATTAAGGCAGCCCTGATGGCGGACTCTGCCCCGCCGCGCGACATCGCTGACACCCTGGCCGAGATGAAGGCCCGCAAGATCAGCGATAAAAATCCCGGTGCCTTGGTGTTGGGCTGTGATCAGGTTCTTGATCATCGCGGCAGCCTACTGTCCAAGCCCAAGACTCCAGAAGACGCGATTGCCCAGTTGACTGCATTGCGCGGGGATCGCCACAGCCTGCTGTCCGCTGCTGTGATTGTCGAAGATGGGAAGCCGATCTGGCGCCACATCGGTCAGGTACGCCTGCGGATGCGCGATGCCTCTGACGCTTATATCGCGGACTATGTGGCGCGCAATTGGGACAGCATCCAGCATGCAGTCGGGGCCTATAAGCTGGAAGAAGAAGGTGTGAGGTTGTTCAGTAGTATTGAAGGCGATTACTTTAATGTCTTAGGATTGCCCCTGTTGGAATTGCTGAACTATTTGACGCTCCGGGGGGATTTGACCGCATGAGCCTGCCTAAAATACCGCTAGCCGCGGTGATCGGATCTCCGATTGCGCATTCGAAATCCCCGCAGATACATGGGCATTGGCTTAAAACACTTGGCATTCAGGGGGCCTACATCCCGATGGATGTCGCCCCCGAAGATCTCCAACAGGTTTTGCAAACCCTGCCCAAGATGGGTTTCGTCGGTGCAAATATTACCATCCCTCATAAAGAGGCCGTGATGGACATGGTCGATGTGATCACCGACCGTGCCGCTTTGATCGGGGCAGTGAACACGCTGACCTTTCGCGCCGATGGAAAGATTATGGCTGATAATACAGACGGCTACGGTTTTATCGAAAACCTGCGCGCTGGTGCGCCGTCTTGGAAGGGCACGGATGGCCCCGCCGCCGTTTTGGGTGCCGGTGGCGCTGCGCGTGCCGTTATTGCGTCCCTATTGGATGCAGGTGTGCCGGAAATCATGCTGTCCAACCGCACACGGGTTAGGGCCGACCGGTTGAAATCGGTCTTTGGCGGGCGTGTGACTGTTTACGATTGGGTGAAGGCTGGCAATATGTTGGATCACGCCGCGTTGGTTGTGAATACCACCTCTCTTGGGATGATCGGCAAGCCAGCGTTGCGGGTACCGCTGGATGGGTTGCGCCCATCGACGGTCGTGACCGATCTGGTCTATGCCCCATTGAAAACCATGCTGCTTGAAACCGCCGAAGAAGCAGGGTGCATCACGGTCGATGGTCTGGGCATGTTATTGCATCAGGCCGTGCCGGGGTTCGAGCGTTGGTTCGGTACCCGACCCCAAGTGGACCGCGCCACGCGTGCGGCGGCACTACGCTGATGTTTATTCTGGGGCTGACCGGATCCATCGGTATGGGTAAATCAACAACGGCGGCTATGTTCGCCGATGCGGGATGTGCGGTTTGGGATGCAGATGCCGCTGTACATAGGCTCTATTCAAAGGGTGGTGCCGCTGTTCCGGCATTTCAAGCCGCCTTTCCGGACGCGGTGGTCAATGGTGAGGTCTCACGGCCAGCGCTGAAAACCATCATCGGCCAAGACCCCACCGCCCTGAAAAAGATCGAAGCGATCGTGCATCCGCTGGTCGGTCAGGATCGCGCGGCTTTTCTTGAAGCGGCACAATCCGATATCGTGGTTCTCGACATTCCGCTGATCTTCGAGACTGGCGGAAATAAACGGATGGATGCGGTTGCATGTGTCACTGTTTCGGCGGAAACACAGCAAGAACGCGTGATGGCGCGGGGCACAATGACGCTGGAACAGTTTGAAAATATCCGCGCCAAGCAGATGCCCAATGCTGAAAAATGCGCGCTTTCGGACTATGTGATTGAAACCGATACGTTGGACCATGCCCGCGCCCAAGTGTTGGCCATCATTGACGACATCAAAGGAAAACTGACCCATGCGTGAGATCGTTCTTGATACTGAAACCACCGGTTTTGACCCCGAAAGCGGTGACCGGATCGTCGAGATTGGTGCCGTTGAACTGATGGGTCACATGGCGACGGGCAAAACCTATCACCAATATATCAACCCAGAACGCGGTATGCCTGACGAGGCATTTCAGGTGCACGGGCTGGGTGATGATTTCCTGCGTGACAAGCCAAAGTTTGCCCAAATCGGTCGGGATTTCCTTGATTTCATTGGCGATTCCAAGCTGATCATCCACAATGCGGCCTTTGACATCAAATTCCTGAACGCCGAACTTAAATGGATGAACCTGCCACAAATCCCTTGGGCGCAGGCGCTTGATACGCTTGCGATTGCGCGCAAACGCTTCCCCGGCTCGCCCGCGTCGCTTGATGCGCTGTGCCGGCGGTTCAACATCGATAACACGTCGCGCACATTGCACGGTGCCTTGCTGGACAGTGAAATTCTGGCGGAAGTTTATCTGGAACTGATCGGCGGGCGGCAACCTGATTTCGGCCTGTCTACCCAGCCTCAGCGAAAAGAAGGCGATACGTCGGTTGATTGGACACCAAAACCGCGGCCAACACCCCTGCCCTCGCGGATCTCGCAAGACGAAGCCGCCGCCCACGCTGAATTTGTCAGCAAGCTAGGCGACGGCGCTGTTTGGAAAACGATTTAAGCGTCGGCTTTTGGCGGGTTCTCGGCCTGACGACGCGCGATTTCGTTCCGGTACAGAGCCACAAAATCGATGTTCTCAAGGTTCAGCGGCGGAAAGCCACCGTCGCGCGTGATGTCGCTGACCACACGGCGCAGGAACGGGAAAATCATGCGCGGGCATTCGATCAACAAGAACGGGTGCATCTGGTCTTCTGGGACGTTTTCAATGTTGAAAATGCCGACGTAATCAATCTCTAGCAAAAACAGCGTCGCGTCGCCGTCTTTGGCTTTGGAGGTTACTTGCAGCTTGATCGCGGATTCGTACTGGTTTTCGGCAGACCGCTTCTTCGCATCCAGATTGACCTGAACCTGCACGTCGGGTTGCACGTCGGACGGTGCACCTTTTTGTGCCATGATGTTCTCAAAGGACATATCACGGATGAATTGACCCAAGATGCGCATTTGCGGCTGTGGGGCTTGGGTTGGGGCGGTTTGTTCTTCTTCAGCCATCTATCGGGCTCCTTCGATCTGAAAAATAATTTACGCGGGCATACCAGCTTCGTGGGCTGCGCTCAATGCTTTGTCCAGCCGGACGGATCTTTGGCAAGCCGTTCCTCTTCGGAAAGCTCGTGATATTCGCCATCGATGACGTCCCCTTGCATGGGGCGGTGCGGGTGGCGGTTGGGTTTTTGGCCAAAATCGCCCGACATGTTTACGGTCCCGCTAACATTGATCTTACTGCGGATCGCGTTGAATGCTGCCTTCCGAATACCGGGCACCAGCAGGGCAAAGCCGACAGCATCGGTGAAAAACCCCGGTGTCAGCAGTAAGGCACCGGCAAACAGGATCATCGCCCCATGGACCAGTGGCTCCGTGGGATCGCGGACCTCGGACAAGGAGGATTTGATCTGACTAAGGGCCATCGCGCCTTGCGTGCGCATCAAAGACGTCCCGAGGATCGCCGTCAAAATAACAATCGCCAAGGTCCAACCGAGGCCAATTGCCCCACCTACCTGAATAAAAAGTGTTATTTCTATCAACGGTACAGCGATAAACGCTAAAAATAGCCACATGGCTAGGGTCCTTTCATAAGGGCCAGAGTGGACTTGGCCCGGTTCACACCCTACATAAGGATCAATGAACGATCTTTCCATGTTTCTCACCAAGAGGTACCTATGAATTCGCCCATGATACAGCTTCTGGTGCTTGCCGGTATCGCCGTGTTTCTGATCCTGCGTTTAAAGAATGTGCTTGGCACACGCGAAGGATTTGAGAAGACGCCAGAAATAGACGCGAAACCCCAAAAGGCATCCGGCCCAGCGTTCGAAGTGATCGAAGGCGGCCCTGACCTTGATATTATCGACCACGCTCCTGAAGGGTCCGACACGGCGTTGGCCTTGGCGGATATGAAGCGGGTCGAACCGTCCTTTGGCGTCAGCGATTTTCTGGGCGGTGCGCGCGGTGCCTACGAGATGATCGTGATGGGCTTTGAGCACGGCAATCTGGATGACATCAAACCGTTCCTGTCCGAAGACATCTACGAAAGTTTTGTCGATGGCGTTGCCGCCCGCGAAGATCAGGGGCTGACCGTTGAATCCACCTTCATCGGCATCCGCGAGATGGAACTGGAAAAAGCTACAATCGATAAAAATACCAACGAGGCAGAGCTGACAATTCGTTTCGTCGCCGAGTTGACCTCTGTGGTGAAGGACAAAGAGGGCAATGTTGTCGAAGGCAGCCCTACGGAAGTCAAACGTCAAAAGGACACGTGGGTCTTTGCGCGTGTCATGGGTTCGGATGATCCAAATTGGCTTCTCGTTTCTACAGACGGTTAAGATGTGCCTGTGCGGGTGCAATACTGGGGGCGGGCCTGATGGTGCCGCCCGCTTCTGCTGATGTGACGTATACAGTGATGGATTTTTCCCAGCTTGACGGCTGGGAAACTGACGATCACGCCGCAGCACTCAAAACCTTTCAGAACACTTGCGGAGACATGAAGGACGTTGATTGGCGCAACCTGTGCAAATTCGCGAATTCAGATCCTGAACCGCGCCAGTTCTTTGAACTTTTCTTTCGTCCCGTGTTGATCGACGATGGCCAGGATGCGCTGTTCACTGGCTATTTCGAACCGGAACTTGATGGCGACCTATACCCGTCCGCGCGCTATCGCTATCCGATCTACGCCATGCCGCCCGAGGCCAAGCAAAACAATCCGTGGCTGACGCGCCGCGATATTCTGGGCACCGATGTGATGAAGGGGCGCAGCCTTGAAATCGCCTATGTCGATGATCCGGTTGAACTTTTCTTTTTGCAAATTCAGGGTTCCGGCCGCATCCGATTGCCCGACGGCAACTTTATCCGTGTCGGGTATCGCGGTGCGAACGGGCATCCCTATCGGTCTATCGGGGTCGAACTGGTCCGGCGCGGGGTCTATGACGCCCACCAGGTCAGCGCCGATGTGATCAAGAACTGGGTGCGCCGTAACCCTGCCGAGGGGCGCGAATTGTTGTTTCACAATCCGTCCTACGTGTTCTTCCGCGAGGTCAGCAAAGTACCCGCTGATCAAGGCCCGCTTGGGGCGATGAACCGGTCCGTGACAACCAAACGCACAATTGCGGTGGACCCGAGTTTCGTCCGCCTTGGGTCACCGGTCTGGATTGAAAAGGCAGGTGCCAAACCGATGCACCGCCTGATGATCGCGCAGGATACCGGATCAGCCATCAAGGGTGCGCAGCGCGCCGATGTGTTCTTTGGCACAGGTGATACTGCCGGACGCGAGGCAGGCAAACTGCGCGATCCGGGCCGGATGATGGTGTTGATGCCGATCCAGCGCGCCTATGCCATGCTGCCAGAGCCGCTGCTATGAAGCGCAAGCGCCTGAACAAGGATGACCTGTCACTGTGGCAAAAGGTGACCGAGCGGACTGAAAAGTTGGACATGAACCAACTGTTCCGCCCTGAAATTGACGGCCCCCCGCCAAGCGCCCCGCAGATCAGGAAATCGACTTCGGTTGTCATGGGCAAACCAAAACCGAAACCACGCCTTAGCACTCATGATTTAATGCCGTCCCTGCCCGACCAGATCCGCAAGGCACCTGTCCAGATGGACAGCAAGGCATTCACCAAACTGAAGCGTGGCAAGATCAGTCCCGAAGGTCGGATTGATCTGCACGGTATGACGCTGGACCGTGCCCACCCTGCCCTGACGCGGTTCATTTTGAACGCGCATAAGAATGGAAAACGTCTGGTTCTGGTCATCACCGGCAAAGGCAAGATGCGCGACGAAGGCGGGCCAATCCCCGTCCGTCACGGTGTCTTGCGCCATCAGGTGCCGCAATGGTTAGCCATGGCACCGCTGGCCAGCGCCGTCATGCAGGTCAGTCAGGCCCATATCAGCCACGGCGGCGGTGGTGCCTATTACGTCTATCTGCGCCGTCACCGCTGAAGGCGGGCCAGCTTGCCTTGATATTTCAAGACGCCTGCCGTCGCCATGGCGGCTGCAATTACATAATAGATCGCAATCGGGATCATCTGTTCAGGGAAATTCACCCCCAGATCGATAAACAGCCCGGTAACACCTGGCCCGATCGCCGACCCGAATACCATCAACGCCGCCGCAACCGCCTTGATCGACCCGATATAGCGCGTGCCATAGAATTCGGCCCAAAAGACCGAGGTTGCAGTCGCCTGCATCCCCTGCCCGACACCAAATATCATCAGCCCGACGCCAGCCACGAAAATCGTATCGGCATAGGCCAGCACGGCAAAGGACAACGCAAAGGGCAACATCTGTACTGGCGTCACCCGGTTGACGCCAAAGCGGTCAACGGCCCAGCCGGAAACGAAAGTCGAGATGACAGATGTGACGGTATAAAGCGGCATCAGGGCGACGAAACTGACCAAAGACCAACCTTTGACCTCGGTCAGGTGGACCTGTTGGAAGAACAGCGCGGTGCCCCAAGCCGCTGGGCCAATAATCATCGGGATCATGAGCCAGAACAACCCGTGGCGCATCATCTGCATTCGCGTCCAATGCATGCCGTCCATTCCCGCCACTTGGGTGGTTTCGGCCATCGACTGCGGGGTGCGTTCCTGACGCAATAGCGCCAGCATCACGGGCATGGTGACCAGCACAAGCACTGCGGCCAGCACCCAAAGGCTACGCCAATGAAAAACGGCGAAAAGGGCCACAAAAACCACAGGCAAGATCGCTTGCCCCATGGCAAACCCCATCGACGATAGTGAAAGCGCCTTACCGCGCGTCGCCTCGAACCAGCGGACCATCGCAACGGCACCCAGTTGCGACATCATCCCCTGACCGGTCAGGCGAAGCGCATAGATAACGAAAATCAGCGCGATCCAGTTTGGCACAGCTGCCATCGCCAGACAGGCCGTCGCCAATGCAATCATCACCCAAAATGACAGGCGCCTGACCCGGAAACGGTCGGTCAAAACCCCTGCCCAGACCATTGTGATCGCGGAAAGCGTCGTGCCAATCGTGTAAATGCCGCCCCACTGCCCGTCGCTTAGGCCAAAGCTGCCTTTAATATCGCCCGCGAAAAGCGAGATGAAATAGGTCTGCCCATAGGATGACGTGAATGTCAGCAGAAAACCTGCCAACAAAAACAGCCAATTGGCGCGGATAAACTGAAGGTATGCCATGCGCCATCATTCTCAGGCGCATGGCGGAAAGAAAAGAGTTAAAGCACGTAGCGCGACAGATCGGTTGATCTGGTCAGTTCGCCCAGGTTCTTTTCGACAAAGTCGCCATCAACAACGACTTTTTCCCCACTGCGATCCGGCGCGGTAAAGGATAGCTCTTCGAATACACGCTCCATCACCGTGTAGAGCCTGCGGGCGCCGATGTTTTCGATGGATTGGTTCACATCTGCGGCGATCTTGGCCAATGCTTTGATACCGTCTTCGGTAAAGGACACCGCGACCTCTTCGGTGCCCATCAGGGCGGTATATTGCAAGGTCAGGGCGTTGTCGGTTTCGGTTAGAATACGCACGAAATCACCTTCAGTCAGGGCGCGCAGTTCGACGCGGATTGGCAAACGGCCCTGCAATTCGGGCAGCAGATCGGACGGTTTGGCGATATGGAAGGCACCCGACGCGATGAACAGAATATGGTCAGTCTTCACCGGCCCGTGTTTGGTCGAAACGGTGGTGCCTTCGATCAAGGGCAGCAAATCGCGCTGCACACCCTCGCGGGACACGTCGCCGCCGCGGGCATCGGACCGTGCGCAAACCTTGTCGATTTCATCCAGAAATACGATGCCGTTTTGTTCAACCGCGTCAATTGCGGCACGGTTCACGGTTTCGTCGTCCAGCAGCTTGTCCGCTTCTTCGCCGATCAACACCTCATAGCTTTCGGCGACAGTCAGCCGTTTCTTGACCTTGCGGCCGCCCATGGCTTTGCCGAACAGATCGCCAAGGTTCATCATGCCCATGCCACCGCCGGGCTGCCCGGGGATATCCATGGTGGGAAAAGGCGACGATGTATCAGACACCTCAAGGTCGATCATCGTCGCGTCTAGCTCTCCGGTTTTCAGCTTTTTGCGGAACATTTCGCGGGTGCCTTCGCGGGCATCTTCGCCGGCAATGGCGTCAATCACGCGTTCTTCGGCAGCTTTATGAGCGCTGACTTTGACGTCTTCACGCATGTGGTCGCGGGTCATCATGATGGCACTGTCAACAAGATCACGGATGATTTGTTCAACGTCTCGGCCCACATAACCGACTTCGGTAAATTTGGTCGCTTCGACCTTGAGGAAAGGCGCGCGCGCCAGTTTGGCTAATCGGCGGCTGATTTCTGTCTTGCCGACGCCTGTGGGCCCGATCATCAGAATGTTCTTGGGGTACACCTCGTCGCGCAGATCATCGCCCAGCTGCTTGCGGCGCCAGCGGTTGCGCAGGGCCACGGCAACGGCGCGTTTGGCGTCGTTCTGGCCGATGATAAAGCGATCAAGTTCGGATACGATTTCGCGGGGGGTCAGATCGGTCATTGTTTGATTTTCTCCACCGTCAGGTTGCCATTTGTATAAACACAGATGTCCGATGCGATTTTCATCGCGTCACGGGCAATGGTTTCTGCATCTCGTTCGCTGTCCATCATGGCGCGGGCTGCGGCCAACGCGTAATTCCCACCAGATCCGATGGCAGCCACGTCATGTTCAGGCTCTAGCACGTCACCGGCACCGGTTATCACCAGCAGTTCGGTGCCATCAGTGACAATCAGCATCGCTTCGAGTTTCTGCAGATATTTATCGGTGCGCCAGTCTTTGGCCAATTCGACACTCGCACGGGCCAACTGCCCTGGCGTCGCTTCAAGCTTGGCCTCAAGGCGTTCCAACAAGGTAAACGCATCCGCCGTCGATCCGGCAAAGCCAGCGACCACGTCAAACCCACCAGGGCTAAGCCTGCGCACCTTGCGCGCGGTGCCTTTTATAACGGTTTGGCCCAGACTGACCTGTCCATCGCCAGCGATGACGACTTCACCGGCTTTTTTCACACCGATGATGGTGGTCCCGTGCCATCCGGGGAATTCTTGGCTCGACATGCGCGGTCTCCTTTTCTTGCCTCCTATATGGCCGCAGCAAAGCCGCGCCACAAGGGCAGGGTCCCTTGTGGCAAAGTCTTGCCACCGTTAGCCTTGCCCTATGACCCAAGATCCAACCGTTCATTTCCTGCTTGAGCCCGAACTGCGCGAAGCTGCGCAAGCCGGTGACCATCCGTTTATCGCCAAAATGGCGTTGGTGCTGGAATCTGCCAGCTTTAGGGTCGCATATCGGGGTCATAACGATACAGACCGCAGTGCCGAAACCTATGTGCTTAGCCACATGAAGGCCCCGCCGACCAACCGCGGCCTCGTCTTCCGGCGGGTCTATGAATATCCGTTTTGGCAAATAGAATCTTCGGCTGAACGTTGGGAATGGGATGTCGCCAAATCCACGTTTGATCCGGCGCAGATTTCGGCACAAGACGCGGCACAATTTTACGCGTTCTGGCAAAAACGCCAGTATCAGGACGCGCCCATGCAGACCTCGCGGGCGGGGTTCATCTATGTCCCTTTGCAAGGGCGGTTAAGGGATCGCCGGTCGTTTCAGTCTTGCAGCCCGCTTGAGATGATCGAACACTGCCTTGCCCATGACCCGTCGCGTCAGGTTATCGCAACGATCCACCCGAACGAGATTTATTCTGATGCAGAAATCGCCGCACTCGAGGCGCTTGAACGCAAACACAAACGGCTGCGCGTCGATGTGGGCGATATGATACCGCTGCTGCAAGGCTGTGATTACGTGGTCACGCAGAACTCAAGCGTCGCATTTGCGGGCTATTTCTTTGGCAAGCCCGCGCTGTTGTTCGGCAAGATCGACTTTCACCATATCGCGGTACAGGCCGACATGGGCAATCTGGCGCAAAGCTTTGCCCAAGTGTCCAAGGCCAAGCCGGAGTATGCAAGATATCTCTATTGGTTCTGGCAAGATCAAAGCATCAATGCCGGGCGTGATGACGTCTATGGCAAGATCACAGCGCGGTTTCGGCGTTTTGGCTGGCCCATAGACTAAGGGCGCATCGTTTCCGACACGCCCTTTGAATTTCTCATGTTGCCAAAGGCTTAGATCGACTCTTCGATCCAGCTTTGCAGGGCTGCCTTAGGGCGGGCACCTGCCATGTTCGATACGACTTCGCCGTTTTTAAAGATGAACAGTGCCGGAATACCGCGAACACCCATTTGCGCCGGGCTGTTGGGGTTTTCATCAACGTTTACTTTGACGATCTTTACCTTGCCGTCCATTTCAGCCGAAAGCTCCTCAAGCGAGGGGCCGATCTGCTTGCATGGGCCGCACCATTCTGCCCAGAAATCCACAACTACGGGGATATCGGAATTCTTAACTTCGGCGTCGAATGTTGCGTCTGTGACTGCGACGGTGGCCATGGTGCTCTCCTGACAGCGATTGATTAGAGTGCGAACTTATGTAGCCACAGCACCGTCGTCAAGGTTGAGCGCGCGCGATAGGGCGTTTGTGATCAGTCTATCGGGCAGGGTCATCAAGGTCGCATTCCGGGTCCAAAGTATCGCGGTGCGGATGTCGTGATCGGGGAAAACCTGGCGCAGTGCCGCGGCATAGGCACCCATCTGGCGCAGCAATCCTTCGGGGCAGGCATCCGCTGTGTGGGGCACCACGCGGTTTGTTTTGTAGTCGATGGCCAAGACCTCGGTTTCGGTCACAAGCAACCTGTCGATCGTGCCGTGAATGCGTTTGCCAGCAATCGCCGCCGTGATCGGCACCTCTGCCAGCGCACTGGGGTCAAAGATGTGCCGGATGTCGGGGTTTTCGATCAGGGTAATCGCCTCGTCCAGCGCGGTTCTGGCGATCTGCGGATCATAGCCGTCGCTCAGCGTCTTCAGCACGCTATCCCACATGTCGCTTTGCATCAGGGGCAGGGTTTCCAGCATCCTGTGCACAAGGTTGCCATAGGATTTCGCAGCGTCTTCGGCCATGCCCTCTTCGCCGGCAAGCGCTTTGGCACCACCAAGATCAGAGGGGGAAGTGGTCTTTTCTCGTTCGGGAATGCTGCTGATGGGTTGGTCAAAAATCGGCTCTAGCACGGGGAAAATGCGGGGTTCTTGCGCCTTGGTGCGGATGGGCAGCCCGTCCCAGTCCCCTTGCTGGAACCGCAGCACACCGGTTTGACCCATAGGTGCCGCACCAGCCTGACCCATCGCGGCACCGACCATCTGATACCAACTGCTTTCGTCTTTGGGCAAATCCCCTGCAGCAGCAACGATCAGCCATTTTTCCGCGCGTGTCATCGCCACATAAAGCAAGCGCAGGCGTTCGTTCATTTCGCGTTCTTTGCGCGCATCCAAAGCCGCGCGCATGGCGCTTGGCATATCCGCGTCAGACATTTTCCAAACGGGGGTGTCGTCGACCTTGATGATTTCGTCACGAATAACGAGGGTCCGCTTGCCGGTATCGGGCAGGATCACGATCGGTGCCTCTAGCCCCTTTGCACCATGCACGGTCATCACCCTGATCTGGTCTGACGCATTGTCGATCTGCCGTTTGATTTCCAGATCATCGGTCTGCATCCAGACCAGAAAACCGGTCAAGCTGGGGATCGCGCCGCGCTCGTAGGACAGCGCTTGGGCCAGCATCGCGTTGATACCGTCTTCGGCCTCTGGCCCCAGCCGCGCCAGAAAATTCCGCCGCCCTTTATGGCGGGTCAGAATGCGTTCGATCAGGTCATAGGGGCGAAGATAATCGACCTGCGCGCGCAAATCCCGCAAGATAGATACGGTTTCGGGATGTTCACTGCTGTTGCGCAACGCCTGCCACAAATGATCTTCGGTCCGGTAATGCGACAGGCTGAACAGCATCTGTTCGGTCCAGCCAAACAGCGGCGATTTTAGCGCAGTTGCCAGCGACAGGCTGTCCTCGGGCGTGGCAAGAAAGGACAGCAGCGCGGCAAGATCTTTGACCGCCAGTTCCGCGCCGACCTTCAGCCGGTCCGCCCCGGCGATGGGCAAATCAGCGGTTTTACAGGCGCGAATGATTTCGGAAAACAGATCGCTGCGTCGCTGCACAAGGATCAGGAAATCACCCGCCCGAATGCGCCGGCGTTCAAAACTGCCAGCGGTATCGCCGTCAACGGGGATGTAGTGGTCGCCGTCGACCAGCGTTTTGATCTGGCGGGCAATCTGTTCTGCAAGAATGACGTTATGGTGATGTTCGGATTTCTGGTCGACGGGGTCGGACCATTCGCGTTCATCCCCGTCCTCTGATTTGGCGACCAAGGGCCACAGATCAACGCGACCGGGCAGGGCGGATTTGAACGCCTTGTGGGTCGTGTCAGCCTGAAACCCTGCGCTGGCATGGGGGGCAAAGCTGGTATCGACCAACTGCAAAATGGCCGAGGACGACCGAAAGGAATAATCCAGACTGCGCCGCTGAAAAATCTGTCCGGCATCAAGTATTTTCTGCTCGAACAGAGCTTGCTTATGGTCAAATTCGCGCGGATCGGCCCCTTGGAAAGAATAGATCGACTGCTTTTTGTCACCCACAACAAACAGCGTCCGCGCATCATCTTCGCGCGCGCCATCGCCGCTATAGAATTCATCGGCAAGCCGTTCGATCACGTCCCATTGGCGGGGGCTGGTGTCTTGGGCTTCGTCCACCAGGATATGATCTATGCCGCCGTCAATTCGGTACAAAACCCATGCCGCGACGGCAGGATTGGTCAGCAAACTGCGGGCCTTCAAGATCAGATCATCAAAATCCAGCCAGCCGCGTTTTTGTTTTTCCAGCGCATAGCGTTTTAGGAAAGACCCTGCGAATTGATGCAGAACCAGCGTCTTTTGCGCAGCTTTCAACGCCAAACGCGCGTCTCGTGCGCTTTCCACCCGCGCCATCAGATCGTCGATCTGTGCCATCAGATGGGACAAAATCTTTTGCGTCGGCTTGGTGGGGACGGCACCGATTTTAGCGGTAAACGGGGCTTTGGCATTGGCACCCGTCAGGAAAACATCCTCCAAAACGGGCAGGGCAGTGATGTCCATCTTGTCGAGCGTCTGAAGCTTGACTGCGGCTTTGCCGTCCAAACCGCCTTTTTCAATCATCGGCGGGATCATCTCGGCGAATATTGCCTGTTCGGACCCCAGAAAGACCGATGACGCGACCGTATCTTCGGTCAGATCCGCAGGCTGACCAAACAGCAGCAAGGCATCGTCCCGCGTCATGGGCTGCGCAAACCCTTCGCGCTGGCCGACGATGCTGTTGGTCAGTTTGCTGAAATCCTCTCCGGTATAGTGCCGCGCAAGGGCGGTCACGAGGTCCGCGTCGCGGCCTTCGGCCATGTTGTCCACAATCTCGGCACGCAACAGATCGGCGGCGCGATCTTCGATCTCGGTGAATTGGGGGCTGACGCCTGCTTCTAACGGAAAACGCCTCAATAGAGACGCACAAAACGAATGGATCGTCTGAATTTTGAGCCCGCCCGGGGTTTCAATCGCGCGGGCAAACAAGGTTCGTGCCATGCGCAGCTTTTCGGGGGTAAACGCATCGGTCACGCCAAGTTCGGCAAGCGAGGCGCGCAAATCAGCGTCTTTCAGCATCGCCCACGCCCCAAGCCGCTTGAACAAGCGGTTCTGCATCTCGGAGGCGGCGGCCTTGGTATAGGTCAAACACAAGATATGCTGCGGTTCGACTTCGTTCAGCAGCAAACGAGCCACACGGTCTGTCAGAACACGGGTCTTGCCCGACCCCGCATTGGCACCCAACCACGTCGAAGCATCCGGCCGCGCGGCATCAATCTGGGCGCGGGTGGCATCGTCAAAAGGGGCGGTCATGTCAGATCCTCGGGGGTGGGGTCAGTGGTGGCATCCCATTCGCCGAACCGTGCAAGCTGATCATAATCGCCCGCGAAATCTGTCGTCTTGACCATGCGGCGCGCGGTAAACCCTTGTTCATCAGACAGATAGCTGCTGATCAGCGCATGCAGTTTCGCTAGAACCTCATGGGGCGGTTCGTCTTCCAGCGGCGCGGCAAGTTCAACAGGTTTGCTGCCAAGCCCGATATAGGCCGCATGGGCCACGGTCGCGACGCCGATTTCTTTGAAACCGCCCTCTTCGACCATCGCCGCCTCAAGCAGCAATTGTTTGTCGAACGCTTTTTGTTCGGGTTTGCTGGGGGGCGCACCGGTTTTATAGTCATAAATCAGGATATCACCGTCATCCGTGCGGTCGATCCGGTCGGCATATCCGGTCAGGGTAAAGCCAAGATCGGGAAAGATATGACTTCCTTTCGCGGCTTTTTCAAAGGCGGCGGGGCTGGAATAGCTTTGGCGCCTAATCTCGTTTTCAATGAACCAATCCGCGATACGTTCAAGTTTGGTTAGCCACATGATACGGGCGGCGGGCCATGGGGCTTCAGCTTCCAAAACCGCGGATGCAGTGTCTAGCAAATGGGATTTCGTCAGTTTTGCAGGGTCAGCGGTGACAGATTTTATGAAGTTTTCCATGATCTCGTGGACGATGATGCCGCGCACAGGTGCGTCTGGCGATTGTACCAACGGGTTCAGCGCGCGCAGTTTCAGGCTGTGCTTGGCATAGACGGCATAGGGATCGCGGATCAGGCGCTTTATCTCGGTCACCGACAGGGCGTGGGGGCGCGCGGCGCGCGGTGGCCGGGGAGAGGGGCGAATAGCAGATTCCACCCGATCGACGGCCTCCATCGCACGCGCCTGATGCAGCCAGTGATCGCCGCGTTTAATCATTGTTTTCCACGCCTCATCGCCGCCTTGTTCTGGCAAGCCGTTCAGCAAATTGCCCAAGCGGTTCAGCCAGCGGGACGGTACGGTTTCCGCTTCATCAGACCGGATCGCGCGGGTCAGGCAAACCTCGGGGGCGGCGATGGATTGTTGATAATCGTGCGCCGACAGGCCAATGCGCCGTTCGGGCAGCAGCAAACCCGCTTGCACCCGCATCTGCCGGTTCAGCCAAGGGTCGGGCGGCGGTGCCTCGGGCCACGTGCTGTCGTTCAGGCCGCCCATGATAATCAGATCGGCACCTTGCACGCGCGCCTCCATCGTGCCCCAGATCATGACGCCGGGATGGGGTGTGTCGCTGTCGCGGATTTCGCCTTGTTGCAGCAGGGCACTGACCAGATCGGCGTAATCCGACGCTGACATTTCGCCACCAAACGGGGCGTTTTCGGTCAGGTTGGCCATCACGGTACGGGCCTCTTCGCCCGATTTACGAAGCCAAAGCGCGCTTTCTTCGACGGGGTTTGATCCATCGGCAATTGCGGTCGCCACAGCAAGGTGATCTGCGACCCAATCCTCAAGCGGTTTGTCTTGCCCGGTCTCGATACCAGCGAAATGTGCCCCGACCCATATGGCCCAAGCGTCCATTTGGTTAGGTTTCTTTGATCTGGAGACTGTTTTTTGCGAAAGTCGCAGCACCCCGTCGGCATCAGGATAAGGGAGACCATCGCGGCGGACTTGCAGCTCAAGCCGCTGGGTGTTGAGCTGGTGAATGTTCCGGTCGCCACCGCTATGGGTCAGCGGATGTTTGAGCAGGGTCAACAACGCTTCTGAATCCAGCTTGCGCACAAACAGATCGGCCACATGGCGCAGGAACCGACCCGGAGGGGACAGATGCAAGGGCATACCGGCACTATCATCGGGCAGAATATTCCACCGATCCAACGCGGATGTGACCTGCCGGGACAACATCCGGTCAGGCGTGATCAGCGCAGCGGTCTGCCCGTCTTCGACCGCTTGACGCAGGCGCAACGCGATGGCCAATGCTTCGGCGCGGGGGGTGGGCGCCTGGATCAGGGTCAGGTCCTGTGTTGCCTTTGCCAGATCGGGCAGTTTCGGCCCCTCGGTCAGCCAGACATGGGTGACGGGGGCAGGGCGCAACGACAACGATACAAGGGCGTTGCGTTCTGGCGATGGCGGTTCACGTGTGGTCCAAGGTTCAATTGTGCTGCGCGACAGATCAAGAGCGCGCACGAAATGGCGGAAACGGTATTGGGGATGGTCCTGAGACAACTGTTCTTGCGCCTCTCCCATATCGGCCCAAACCGCGGTCGGCATATCGAAATCAAACCCGGGCAAGATCACGGCACCTTGGGGCAATCCGGCAACCGCTTGCATCAGCATCGCGGACGTGCCGCGCGACCCTGTTGAACCTGCAACGATAATCGGATGTTGCGGCGGCGTTTCGGCCCAACCTGCGATCATCTGCGCAACGATCTGCCGCTGGCGCGCACGCGGGTCCGGGCGCGTGACGCTTTCCCCCAGATAGCGGTGCGCAATGTCCAGAAACTGCTTGGCGCGTTCCCAGTGGCCGGATTGATCGCTGACATCGAGATTTGTGATCGCCTCGACGGGGACGCCTTCGCCCTGCATTTCGTCGATCAATCCGGCCAGACTGTCGGACAAGTCATAAAGCGATGCACGCGGGGCCAGTTCGGGGGCTTGGTCCAGCAGTTTCGACACCAGCGTGATCAGTTCAAGCCTGCGGCGCAGCGCGGGACTGGGACGGGGTAGGGCGATGCCCGTGGCCAACGTATCAAGGTTGTCGATCATATGGATGCGCGGCAACAGGCTGGCGGGACCTGCGTCGAAAATTTCGCGCAGGCGTCGCTGCATGCGGCGGGTGTTGACGACCAGATCAATTTGCCCAATGGCCAAAGGCGACTGCCCTTTCAGGCGCGCAACCAAGCCGGTGACAAGTTCCTGTGGAAAATCAATGCCGGGGGCCAAGCCATAGACGCGCGGGGTCTTTGTCTGATCAAACACTGTGGGTCCTTAGCATGTCTTCGGCCAGTGTGATCCCTTGGGGATGGCCGACATCGCACCAATGTCCGGTGTAGGCCAGCCCATAGATGCGCCGTTGGTCCAACATCTGATCCCAAAGCAGGTTCAACGAGAAAACACGCTTGGGGATCGTCTCTAACAAGGACGTTTTGATGATCTGAACGCCGCCATAAATGACACCCGGCCCGCGTGTCAGCTGGCCATCAGCGGCCATTGTGAAATCCCCGTTTCCGGAATGACCAACAGCCTGCGGCACTGGAATGCCAATCAACAACGCGTCCATTTTCAACGGATCCCATGCATCAAGCAGCAGGGCAAGTGGGTTCGGTCCCGCCCAGATCGCATCGGTGTTCATCGTGAAGACCGGACCTTCGCCAAGCATTGGCAGGGCATTTCGCAGACCGCCGCCGGTTTCAAGAATATCGGGTGCCTCAATGATCGTGCGCACATCACGGCCCATCAGATGCCGCTGCAAGGGGTCAGGTTTGTAATGCAGATTCACGACGATGCGGTCTGGTGCGATCGATTCCGCCAGATCAAGCGCATGATCAATCAACGGACGGCCCGCGACTTGGATCATAGGTTTAGGCTGATCTTGGGTCAGATGTTTCATCCGCGTGCCGAAACCCGCGGCAAACATCATCACGGCATTGGGTGTGTCGCGCATTTGGATCTCAGGTCCTTTAGGAAGGCGGGGGTTGGGTCGGGCAGGGTGTCGCCAAGAAACTTTGCTATTTCAGCAAACTCCGAATGCGCAAGATTGCGCTGCACATAGCGCCACACCCGCGGGATCAGATCAACGTAATGCGCCTTGCCGTCGCGCAGGCACAGTCGGGCGAATATGCCCAGAATGCGCAGATTGCGCTGCAAGCCCAGCAGACAATAGGCGCGGTGGAAGGTGTCGGCATCAGCATGGGTTTTGCCGATGTAATGCGCGATCATCTCGGCCTCGATCTCGGGGGCGACATCGCGGCGGGCGTCTTGCAGGATGGATACCAGATCATAGGCCGGATGGCCCAGCAACGCGTCCTGAAAATCAAGCAAACCGACCCGCGCGACGCCAGTGCGATCTGGCAGCCACAGCAAATTTTCGGCATGAAAATCCCGCAGGATCATGACACGGGGTGCATTGTCCAGACTTTGGGCGAAGGGACGAAAAAGCGCGTTGAACGGGTCAATTGCGTCGGGGTCCTGCGCAAACCATTCGAACACAAGACCGGTTGCATCGCTCAGCCATTCAGAATCGCAAAGCGGCAGATCGGGGGGGGCTGACCCATGCAGGGCGATTAGCAAATCAGTTGCAGCAGTATAAAGCGGGCCGGTCATCTGAGGGGTGTCAACCATCAGCCGCGCAAAAAGCGCATCTCCAAGATCTTCGATTAACAGAAAGCCGTTGGTCGCGTTCTGGGCAAAAATGCGCGGCGCGCTTAGGCCCTGTGCCGTCAGATAGGTGGCGATTTCCACGAAAGGTCGCACGTCCTCACCCTTGTCGGGGGGCGCGTCCATCACTACAGCCGTGCTGCCATTTGCTTGGGTCAGTCTGTCATACCTGCGGTTCGACGCGTCACCAGCCAGCAAACTGCGTGTGGCTTGCCCCCAGCCTGCATCGGTGATGAAATCATTAAGCGCTGTTGTCCGGTTTTTCATGTCCGCAGTACGCCCAGCTTTTCCGACCACTTTTCAGCGCTCCATTTGGCGGTCAGGCGGCGGGTGTCGTCGCCGGTCGTCTCGAAGGTCAGATCAAGCGCATCGTCAGGGCGCAGAGTTCCAAGCCGGTCAGGCCATTCGACCAAACAAATTGCGGTATCAAACGCATCGGTCAGCCCAAGTTCTTCGACTTCGATGCTTGAGCTTAGACGATATAGATCCGCATGCCAGATCTGACCCAGCCGTGTTTCATAAGTCTGAACAAGCGTGAATGTGGGCGACGGGACGTCTTCGGGTGTCGTTAGCAATGACTGAATCAAAGACCGGGCGAAATGGGTTTTACCTGCACCGACATCGCCAGTCAGCAGAATCGTGTCGCCGCCCTTTAAAACGGCACCCAGATCGCGCGCAGTTTGGGTGGTCTGTTCAGGACTAAGCAAGGAAAGGGTGAGGGTTTGCGATGACATGCGCACAAGGTACGTGCGCGTGTTGGTCCGCTGCAAGGCAAAACCGATGTTTCAGGGGACTAGATTGGCGTCAACCACGTTGATTTGATCAGAGGACAAGACGGCGTTTGTAACAATATCAAACCGGATCAAGGTGGCACCCGCAACAATCGGCGAGATAATGCAGTTCAATTGCGTCCCGTCGGCCAGATACAATGGCGTATTCCATGTTTTGCGATCACCGAAATCGCGAATGAAATCTTCGATTTCATTCCACATCAGGTAGGGCGCGCATTTGCGTTTCCAGTCTTGAATGGCGTCATGGACGGTGACATCGGCAAAGCTGGTTTCGTGATCGACTTTCCAAAGATCCTGATAGGCTGAATTCGAAAACGTCAGAATGCCCGAGGCCGAGAATACAGCGATGCCGTCATCAAGCGTGTCCAGCATGGATTGACCCAACTCAAGCTCCGCACGGAAATTGCGGGTCAGGCTGACTTCGGCGCTGATGTCTTCGATCAGAAATGCCGTGGCGCCGTCCGGATGGGGGCGCCCTTTGACGTTATAGGTTTGGCCGGAATCAAGGGACCAGGTTTCTTCGTAGCGGCCGTCATGCGCGGCGCGGATCATTTCGGTGATGGCGGTGCGCCAGCTGGAATAGCTTTTCGGTTCGGGCATTTTTCGGGTTTCGCGCAGCTTGTCGAAAAAAGTCTGAACGGTCGGGCGCGCGCTCAAAAACTCTGCGCGCAGGCCGGTCAGGTCAATCAAGGCGGGGTTGAACAGCACAAGCTGGCTGTTACGGTCGAAAATAGCCAGCCCGATGGACAGTTGCGCAAAGGTTTTGGTCAGCGTCTGTACGAACTTGCGCTGGGCTTCTTCGGCCTGAACCAATGAATTGATACAGATGGCCTGATGGCAAATCACGCCATCTTGTTCGGTATGGTTGAGTTCATACCAGTCTGTCTCGCCGGACTCTGCATCTTGCAGAAAGACCCGACCTGAGGGTGAAGGCGTCTGGTCGCCAAACAGCGGCTGTTCGTCTTGATTGGCAGAGCCGACTGCCGCGCGAAGCTTTTGATGCGCCTCGTTGGACCAAAGCAGCTTTCCGTTTTGATCTGTGTGCCAGATGGGAAAATCAAGGCTAGTTGTCAGACGTTGGACCAACGCCTGTTCAGTGGTTTCGGTGATTTTACTTTTCTCAGTATTTGCCAAAAGCCTGACACGGCACAGCCCGCTTTGCCATGTGATCGTGATCTGTTTGGGCGCGTTTCCATCGTTTGCGGCAAATGTCACACTGCCGGTACCAACGGTTTCCAGCGTTTCTGGGAAATCTGCAAATCGGTCGCTGACTTTCTTGTGTAAATCGGACCAGTCGTGAAATCCGGGTTCAAGCGCCAGAAAACTATCCGCCGCTTCGGTCGCATGTTGAAGGATGCCGTCATCAAAAAGATAACAGATATCTGCAGCAGAAGAGTGATCCTGAGTTGGTTCCACAGCTGGCGATCTTAGCCAAAGATAGCCCAAAGTGCCGCTGGTTAACGTGGCAAGAACGACAATAAGGACATCAAAATAAGAGATCAAAGCCGGTCTCCTTTAAAAGTTGACACCAGCTTAGAGAGCAAAACCTTAACCTTTGATTAACTGAAGATGGGTGCAGCAGGGTTTTGCGGGCAATTCACGCTTTGATCGGCGTGTTTTCCCCCAATGCTGTTCGCGGTTCACCGTTTTGCGGATCAAGCTTGCGGCGCGGCCAAATCACCTCGACCACAGCACCATGTTGGCCTGTCACAGTATCGGACCCGTTCGCAAAGCGCAGTTCGGCACCTGAACGTTCAAGCAGTGTTTTTGCGATGAAAAGACCAAGCCCCATCCCCTCGTAACCGGGTCTTTGTGTCGAAGGTCGCCCGCCTCGCCGTCTGCGCATGAACGGATCACCAATGCGCCCCAGCAGATGTGGCGGGAACCCTTTGCCATCGTCAAAAATGCGTACGGAAATGTGATCATCGGTCCAGTTTGCATCAACCCAAACGGTCGTCTGCGCAAAGTCGACAGCGTTCTGGACAAGGTTACGTAGGCCGTGAATAATCTCGGGTTTACGCAATACTTCGGGTTGATCTGCCGCGCCGCCCAAATTTTCTGTCGAAAATTCGATGGTTTTGCCCCGTGCCCGATGGGGTTCGGCGGCTTCCTCTAAAACGGCCATCAAGGGTGCCTGACGCAGGTGCAAATCGTCTTTGCCGACGCGTCCCATATCGCGCAGAATGTCCCGACAACGATCCGCCTGATCACGGATCAACGCGGCGTCTTCTGCAAGTTCCGGGTTTTCTTGCAGTTCGTGCAGTAGCTCTGTGCTGGCGAGCTTGATCGTGGCAAGCGGTGTGCCCAGTTCATGCGCAGCCGCAGCGACGACACCGCCCAGATCGGTCAGTTTCTGTTCACGCGCCAGCGCCATTTGCGTGGCCGTCAAAGCATCTGACATCGAATGGATTTCGGTGGTGACCCGACGCGAATACGAGGTTGAAAACAAGATCG
>NZ_JBFEKM010000009.1:0-42271 GCF_041552635.1 Sulfitobacter sp. | reverse complement strand
GCCGCCAAGGCGGCAAATCCCAAGCTGCGGTTTTTTGCACCCTGCTTGCTGGTGCTGATCGCCGCAATGGCCGCTTGCAGTGCATAGTAGACCGCGAATGCCCGCGAGGCATAGCTGATGATCTGGAACACATCCGCGCCCCACGTCAGCAGCAACCCAACCACCGTGAGCAGCAGATACCCCATGCGCACGGAAATACGTTTTGCCGACAGTTCTTCCATAAGTCCACCTGATCCGCTGGTGTCGGCCACTGCGGCGCTAAACTGCGCCGCCAAAGCGGCAGCAACCAACAAAAACGGCAAGATCGGTGCCACATCGGCCATCATGTCAACGATGGCCGTTTCGCTGAAATGCAGGTCATCGCGGTGAAAGACATAGGCCAGTAGCACGATGTAGATCATGTAAATCAGGGTCGACAGCCATTGCGCCCACTTCATCGACCGCACACGGGTGCCAGCCTCATAGGTATCACCCAGATAGCGCGAGGTCTCGAACCCCTGCACTGTGACGATCAGTCCAAAGGCCAGCGTGACCGCCGCCCAGCCGGACATTTCTATCGGGATAACCACCAGCGCGCCCACCTGCACCTTGCCCCAAAAGAACGCCGACAGCGCCACCAACAGACCCGCGATAATCGCCAGTTTGATCGTCACAGCAAGGTATTCCAACCGCTCAAGCGAGGCAAAGCCGCGCGTCCAACCGACGGTCAGGATCAGCAGATAGACAGCACTGGTCAGTAACTTGGCCCCAACTGCGCTGTCAAAGGGCGTCAAACTTACGCCAAAGGCGCCGAACAGGTTCAGATAATAGGCGACAGACACGATATAGGCAAAACTCAGCGCCCAGGATGATGCCGCCTCAAGCCCTTTTGGCATTGCCTCGCCAGCCTGAAGCCGGCGCATATTATAGCGGATTGCGGCCCCGAACAGATAGGCGACGCCACATAGTCCGGCCATGACCACAGGGGCCAGCCAGCCATAATGGGCCATCAGGATCGGCCCCAATACCAGAAATCCGCTGCCGATGATCGACGCCAGCGGTGTCGTCATCGCAGCCCATGTCACGCTGCGCCGCACTGGCCCCGACCACAAAACACCCGCCGCCACAGTGATCGCGCCAAGGATTGCGAGCGCCAATATCATCGGGGCGATCTCATCGAGAAACTTTCAACGGCTTAGCCGCGGACATCTATAACGCCTGCCTCGGTCACGATCAGGTCCAGCGGTTGATCTGTGGGCTCAAGCGGCAGCGCGTCGACCTCTTGCCCCGCAAAGGCAAAGCCTATGGCCAACGTGGCCCGCCGCGCGCGAAGCTGTTCCAACGTGCGGTCATAGAACCCGCCGCCATACCCCAACCTGTCGCCCTTGCGCGTAAAGGCCAGCAACGGGACAATCACGATTTCGGGGTCGAAAAAATCGTCAGTCTCGGGAATTTTCGCCCCGAAGGGACCCGCTATCATCACCCCCTCGGGCGTCCAGCGCGAAAAGCGCAACGGTTGGTTTGCGCCCATGATCACGGGCACCCCGACGGGACCATGCGCAGATGCTTCGGCCATGGCCGGGCACGGGTCGATTTCGGTCCGGATCGGCATAAATCCCGACAGCGGCACACCGCGATAGCCTGCAAGAACCTCGCTTAGATATCCGGCTTGTGCGGCATTCGCAGCCTTGAACAGTGGGCTACGGCGGGCAAAGCTTGCCTTGCGGGCCGCATCCTTGATCGCCGCCAGATCGGTCACAGCAACACGGCGGCAGCAAGGCCAAGGAACGCGAAAAAGCCCACCACATCCGTGACCGTCGTCACAAACGCCCCCGAGGCCAGCGCAGGATCAACACCGATCCGTTCCAACACAATCGGAATGCCTGTCCCCGCGAGGCCTGCAACAACCATGTTAATCACCATGGCCGTCGCAATCACATAGCCCAGCGCGGGCGAGCCGAACCAAACGATCCCCACAATCCCCATAACAACGGCAAAGATGATTCCGTTGATCAGCCCCACCAGACATTCGCGCCGGATCACCCGCCAAACATTCGACCCAGTAAGGTCGCGTGTTGCGATGGCGCGCACGGCCACGGTAAGGCTTTGGGTGCCCGCATTGCCGCCCATCGACGCAACAATCGGCATCAACACAGCCAGCGCCACGATCTGCGCAATCGCAACTTCGAATTGTGAAATAACCATCGACGCTGCAATCGCAGTCACCAGATTGACCGCCAACCACGGCAGGCGCTGTTTTGTCGTCTCTATGACGCGGTCGGACAGCGACCCTTCACCGACACCGGCCAGACGCAAGATGTCTTCCTCGTGTTCCTCGTCCAGTACGGCCATGGCATCATCAATCGTAATGACCCCGATCAACCGGCCTTCGTCATCGACCACAGGGGCCGAGATCAGGTGATACTGGTTGAACGCATAGGCCACATCGCCCTCGGGCTGGGTGGCCGGGATCACCTGAAAGGTATCCTCAAGAATATCGCGCAGCGGCGTCGCCCGCTTTGAGCGCATCAGCTTGCCCAGCGTGACATTGCCCACCGGATGCAGCCGCGGATCAACCATCACGACGTGATAGAACTGATCGGGCAGATCATCCTCGGGGGTTTTGCGCAAATAATCGATCGCCTCGCCCACCGTCCAGTGTTCGGGGGCCATCACGACCTCGCGCTGCATCAGACGACCGGCGGAATACTCCGGATATGCCATCGCCTGCTCGACAGCGGCACGGTCCACATCTTCAAGCGCACCCAAAATCGCTTCGGCTTGCGCATCTTCAAGGTCTTCGATCAGGTCGACAACATCATCGCTGTCCATGTCGCGCACAGCGTCGGACAACACCTGCGGGGTCAGGATGCCGATGACTTCCTCGCGGATGGATTCGTCAAGTTCCGACAGGATTTCGCCGTCGAATTCGCGGTCATAAAGCCGGATCAGCTTGGTCCGCTCGAAACTGCTGATCTGCTCCAAAAGGTCAGCGATATCCGCCGCGTGCAGCGGCTCCATCAGCTCGGTCAGCTTGGCGGCATCATCAATCTCGACCGCATAAAGGATCGAGGCAACAGCCTTGGGGTTCAACCGGTAGGCTTCGGAATCGTCCTCTGCTTCAACGGGGTGCTCAAGTTCTTGAAGTTCATCGGCCATCACACACCCCTTTTCCGGTCGCAACGATAATAGGGGGGCCTGCAAGGGGATACAATGGCGCGCAACGTGACATTTGGGCGATTGTCCCCGCCCCGACCACCCCCTAAAAGGGAGCCATGAAAAACCAAGCACTCCTTCTCGGCCAGACCCTGCATTTCAACGGCAATCCGCTTACCGACAGCTGGAACGAAACCGTCCATATCGACAACGCAGGCGGTGTCCTGATCGAAGGCGGCCATATCGCGGCCGTTGGCCCGGCTGCAACACTCCGCGCCGCCCACCCGCGCGCACAGGTGACTGATTATGGCGATGCGCTGATCTGTCCGGGCTTTGTGGATGCGCATGTGCACTACCCCCAAACCGCCATCATCGCCAGCTGGGGCAAGCGCCTGATTGACTGGCTCAACCTCTATACCTTCCCCGAAGAAATGCGCCTGTCCGATCCGGCCTATGCGGCTGATATCGCGGGCCGTTATCTTGATCTGACGCTGGACCATGGCACAACGACGGTGTGTTCTTACGCGACCATCGCCCCCCATAGCGTTGATGCGATTTTCAACGCTGCCGCGTCGCGGGGCCAGCGCATCGTGGCTGGCAAGACCTGCATGGACCGCAACGCGCCCGACGGGCTCCGCGACACGGCGCAGACCGCCTATGACGACAGCAAGGCCCTGATCGACCGTTGGCACGGCAAAGGACGCGCCAGCTATGCAATCACACCGCGCTTCACGCCGACCTCAAGCACCGACCAACTGGCGGCCCTTGGCGCGCTTTGGGGCGAAAACCCAGATTGCCTGATGCAAACCCACCTTAGCGAACAGGTCGATGAAATCGCATGGGTCCGTGACCTTGTCCCCCATGCCCGCGACTACCTTGATACCTACGAAGAACATGGCCTGTTAGGCCCGCGCGCGGTCTTTGGGCATGCCATCCACATGACGCCACGCGAAATCGACCGTTTGTCGGAAACCGGCGCTGCCGTTGTTCACTGTCCGACATCGAACACATTTATCGGCTCGGGCCTGTTTGATATGGCGGGCCTTGCCGCGCGCCACATACCCATCGGCCTTGCCACCGACACCGGCGGCGGCTCCTCTTTCTCGATGCTGCGCACCATGGCCGCGGCCTACGAGATCGGCCAACTGCGCGGCACCCCGCTCCATGCCGCTCAGCTGATGTGGCTCGCCACTGCAGGCTCCGCGCGCAGCTTGCACCTGCAAGACAATATAGGCGCGCTTCAAACAGGGCTTGAGGCTGATATCACAATCCTCGACCTCGCCTCGACACCCGCCATCACCCAACGCGCCACAACGGCAGAGGACATCTGGGACAAGGTTTTTGCGACCATTATGATGGGCGACGACCGCGCGATCACAGACGTCTGGGTCAACGGCCAAAAGCGGCCCTGAATCCTCTTCATTTTGCCAAATAAACTCCCCGCGGAGCGTCCTTGCCCCACACCAGACACTGCCGTCCAAAACCGTTGGCTCACGCAGCATCAAGTGCCCGGAATAGAAATGCGGCGCAGCCGCTCCGCCTAACGGATCAACACGCTAGCGGGTCAGCAAGGTGCTGCCAGAACCATTGCCCAAATCCGGTCCGGTCCTTGGACCAACCCGAACTCGCGGGCGTTCTTGTTGATCATATTTGCATAATGGCCGGGCGAATTAGCCCATCCCTGCATAACCTGGTTCAAATCGCGCTGCCCCTTGGCAAGGTTTTCCGCAACAAAACACCATTTGTAGCGCTGTTTTCTAACTCTGTCTCCGACACTTGACCCGCTGCGCCCCTCATGGGCGAAATAGCCATGCTTGGCCATATCCAGCACATGCGCCTGTGCTGCGGCCTCAAGCTTGGTCGAATAAACAACCGGGGCCACGCCTTTGGACGCGCGCAAATCGTTCAGCGCTTTGATCGCAGCGGGGTTTGCAAGGACGGGCACCCCGAATGACGCCAACATAATAAAACAAAGTAAAAATCGTCTCATACCCGATCCCGCAAAGCCCGAGCCATCTGGTTTTGCTTCACAATTTGCTTTGATAGATCAATGGTTTTCAACTGGCCGTCAGCAACCACAATACGGCCTTCGACGACCAGATCGCGTACGGCCGTTGGCCCGGCAAGCAACAGTGCTGCCGGATCCCAACTGCCAGCCGCCTCAATGCCGCTGACGTCCCATATGGCAATATCGGCCCGCGCGCCCACAGCAATGCGGCCGCATTCGGGACGGCCCAGAATATCCGCCCCGCCGCGCGTGGCAATCTCAAGCGCCTCGCGCGCGCTCATCGCATCGGCCCCGCGGGCGACGCGTTGCAACAGCATCGCCTGACGGGCCTCGGCCACCAGATTGCCCGCATCATTGCTGGCCGATCCGTCCACGCCCAGCCCAACGGCCACGCCCGCATCACGCATGGCGCGGATCGGCGCGATACCCGACCCAAGACGGCAATTCGAACAGGGGCAATGCGCTACACCGGTGCCGGTGCGGGCAAACAGATCAATTTCGCTGGCATCCAGCTTGACACAATGGGCGTGCCAGACATCGGGGCCGGTCCAGCCTAGGTCTTGGGCATATTCCCCCGGACGGCAGCCGAATTTTTCAAGGGAATAGGCGATATCTTCGTCGTTCTCGGCCAGATGGGTGTGCAACATCACCCCTTTGTCGCGCGCCAGTACCGCAGTATCGCGCATCAAATCGCGGCTTACTGAAAACGGCGAACAGGGTGCTATGCCGACGCGACACATCGATCCCTGCGACGGGTCGTGAAAGGCGTCGATTACACGAATGCAATCGTTCAGGATCGCGGCCTCGTTCTCGACCAGCGCATCAGGCGGCAGCCCGCCGTCACTTTCACCGATGCTCATCGCGCCGCGTGTCGGCTGAAACCGCAGGCCGATTTCGGCGGCAGCATGAATCGTATCCTCAAGACGCGATCCATTGGGGTAAAGATACAGATGATCAGAGCTGAGCGTGCAGCCCGACAGCGCCAATTCGGCCAGACCAATCTGCGCCGAGGTAAACATATGATCGGGCGTAAACCGCGCCCAGATCGGGTAAAGCGTCTTGAGCCAGCCAAACAACAACGCATCTTGTCCACCGGGGACAGCACGGGTCAAGGTCTGGTACAAATGGTGGTGCGTGTTCACCAGCCCCGGCGTCACGACACAGCCACTGGCGTCGATCACCCGGTCAATCACCTGACTGTCGCCAATTATCCCGTGACCTACGGCAACGATGGCCCCATCGCGCACCAGAACATCAGCACCCGCCAATTCGCGCCGGTCATCATCCATGGTCAAAAGGTGATCCGCCCCCCGGATCAGCAGCGTCGTCATGGCGCGCAATCCCTTAGGATTGCCAATGCCTGCGCATGGATTTCTGCATTCGCAGCCGCGATTGCGCGCCCACCTAGATGGGCTGGACCACCTTGCCAATCGGTCACGATGCCGCCTGCGGCCTGCACAACCGCAATCGGTGCCTGAATATCATAGGCCTGCAACCCCGCCTCTATGACCAGATCAACCTGTCCTGCGGCGACCAAGGCATAGGCATAGCAATCCATACCATAGCGGGTCAGGCGCGCTTTGCGGGAGACTTCGGCGAAGGCAGCCCCTTCGGCGGCAGAACCCACTTCGGGGAATGTGGTGAAAACCGTCGCCTCGGAGATATCTCGTGCTGTGCGGGTTTTCAGCGGATGGGTTCCGCTGCTGCCCGTCAACATGGCATCATATGATGTGCCGATGAACCGCTCGCCGATATAGGGTTGATCGATGATGCCAAAAAACGGCCCATTGTCATCGCTTAGGGCAATCAGGACACCCCAAGTCGGTGTGCCAGACACAAAGCCCCGCGTGCCGTCAATCGGGTCCAAAACCCAAGTCAGCCCGGATTGCCCCGAGGCCGAGCCATATTCTTCGCCCAAAATCGCATCATCCGGGCGCTCTTTGCTCAGGATTTCGCGCATCGCGCGCTCAGCCGCACGGTCTGCTTCGGTAACAGGGTCGTACCCACCCGCCAGCTTGTTGTCCGCAGATAATGCAGCGGTACGAAAATACGGTAAGGTGGCGAGGCGTGCAGCATCTGCAAGCAGATGCCCTACACGCAATACATCGGGGGTGTCGTGAGGATGCTGTTTCATAGGTCTTGGCCTGCCATCATCGGCAGGCCTTTGCAAGATCGGATGAAACAGTCACATCTTATGCTACGTCGCTTAAAACCCGCGCAAGTTCGAACAAACGGCGACGCTGGTTTTCAGGAATAGCGTAATACGAACGCACAAGGTCCATCGCTTCCTTGTCGCCGATCAGATCGGCAGGGATATTGTCTGGCACAGCGTCGGTCTTGATCTTCTCGGCTTCCATACCTTCGAAGAAGTACGCAACGCTCACATTCAGGGCATCTGCGATATCCCAAAGACGGGACGCGCTGACGCGATTTGCACCTGTTTCGTATTTTTGGATTTGTTGAAATTTGATCCCGACTACTTCAGCAAGCTGTTGCTGCGTTACGCCAGCGAGCCAGCGACGTTGGCGAATGCGCTTTCCTACGTGGATATCAACTTTATGGGGCATCAGTTTCTTCTTTCTAAAAAATTGGACGTATACATACGTCCGGATCGTTACGTGACAAGGGGATCTTTGGCAGAGGTACCAAGCTTTAGCTTGGACGTTATCTTACAATTATATCAATGTTGCGCAAACAAAATGAATATGAACGCCCGTTCAAAAACTCTGACATTCGCGCTTTCTCCCCAGAAACACTGAACGTGTTGAGTAATTCCACATTAACTCTCCTTATCCGTGCACACAACCTACCGCTGAAACCTGACAGGTCAAAATGACTTCTGCCTTTTTTTAAGAATAAGGCTGCGTTGTACCGTTATAGTTGAGCATATAAAGCAGGGAATGCCCGCAACGAAAGCAGATTAAATAATTTAATATCAATATTTTAACATGCACTTGTGACCGATAACGCGCTCCTTGAGTCAACTGGCAAAGTTTTGCCTATTTGCAACCTAAATACACTGTAGTTGTCGCAACAGCTATAAACGCCCCTTCAGATGCGCCAGAAACCACTGAAAAATGGAATCACGAAGGACGTTGGTCCGTACGGTTTCACCCAGCACCTTGGTTGGTCGCCGGCAAGAGTTTCGCACCCACTTCAAGTGATCAAACCGCAGACAGTTACACAACCAACGCGAGATCTTTGTCCTGGCACAGCGGTATTTTGGCGTTACGAGATGCGATGGTTACGAAGCTTTTGGCTGCCAGCCCTGTGCCTGCATCCAAACCTCGCGACCAGTTACAACAGCTGCCAGAAAAACAGCGCACCCACATAGCCATAAAAATACAGCTAATACAAAGATTTGCGCTGTACATCTCTGGGGCCGGACAAAAACCGGATAATTTGTTGGAACAAGAACCTTTTATCGCCGTTAAACTCTTGAAAAACGGGGCGTCTGACCCGATATTCGTTGCAATACCGGGGTCGGATTGCCGACACCGCAACCATTATTTAGCTTTTTGGAGGACATTCATGGCCGACGTGAACACCATCCGGTCCGCAACCGGAACCCGCGCCGCCACTATCGACGAGGGCCTGCGCGCTCACATGAACAAGGTGTATGGCACCATGTCTATTGGCATGCTCATCACCTTTGCTGCTGCCTGGGCCATTTCCGGCCTTGCGGTAACGACAGATCCCGCTGCTGCCGTGGCGCAGATCGGGGCTGACACCTACCTCACGTCGCTCGGGTCGGCGCTGTACCTGTCGCCGCTCAAATGGGTGGTCATGTTCGCACCTCTTGCCTTTGTCTTCGGCCTAGGTGCCGCGATGAACAAAATCTCGGCAGCCACGGCACAGACCTTGTTCTATGCTTTCGCAGCCGTGATGGGCGTTTCGATCAGCTCGATCTTTCTGGTGTTCACCGGCTATTCGATCATCCAGATTTTCTTGATCACGTCGATCTCTTTCGCGGGTTTGTCCCTGTGGGGCTACACCACCAAGAAAGACATCTCGGGATGGGGTAGCTTTTTGATCATGGGCGTGATCGGCCTGATCGTGGCATCGGTCGTGAACATCTTCCTTGGATCGCCTGCACTGGTATTCGCAATCTCTGCCATCGGTGTGCTGATCTTTGCGGGTCTGACTGCCTATGACACGCAGAACATCAAGAACACATACTTGGCCCACGCCCAGCACGGCGACCAAGAGTGGCTGCAAAAGTCCGGGATCATGGGCGCGCTTAGCCTCTACCTGAACTTTATCAACATGTTCATGATGTTGCTGCAGCTCTTTGGGAACCGCGAATAAGCGGACATCTGCCCGGCAGTATCCGAAAGGGTCCGACCCTGAAATCAAGCGCCCGTCAGAGAAATCTGGCGGGCGTTTTTCGTTCGTCCTGCAATGTCGCCTTGCACTGGGCACAGCCTCAGCGTTTGATGAACAAAGGCGCGCTATGACAGGAGAACCACCATGCTTGAACTACGCCCCAATTGCGAGATGTGCGACAAGGACCTGCCAGCAGATGCCTCTGATGCACGGATATGCAGCTATGAATGCACCTTCTGCGCCGCCTGCGTCGAGGATGTATTAGAGAATGTCTGCCCCAACTGCGCAGGTGGCTTTGTGCCGCGCCCGATCCGACCCAAGCTGGACCGGCGCAACGGGGTCAGCCGCGCGCATCAACCTGCGTCGACCACACGGCGCGGTTTGAAATATGACATTGAAGATATTGCGCGCCAGACCGCCGCAACAAAGGGCATCGCGCCGAAAGATCGGTAGACTGCTTGACCGTGGTCTGACGGGCTTGGCTGTGCCTATCAAAGCACCCTGGTCCCGTCTGGCACCAGCCATCCGGTGCAAGCATTGCGGATCAGACGACAGTAGCGCCGAAAAGCTGACCGACCCCGGCGGTAAAGGCCATTGCCACCACCCCCCAAATGACCGCCCGGGCCATCGCGGGCCTAATGGGCGCACCGCCAAGTTTAGCACCACCGCCCCCCAGCAAGATGAGCGCCAGAACAGCGGTCACTGCAATGGTCGCGATATCCGTCGCCGTCGGTGCCACAAGGGCTGCAGCAAGGGGAAATGCCCCCCCGACGCCAAAGGCCAGGGCAGACGCCCCAGCGGCCTGCAACGGGTTCGCCTGACCAGCAAGGCCGAACATCCCTAGCTCTTCGCGGGCATGGGCCCCCAAAGCGTCGTGATCGGTCAACTGCGTAGCAACTTCGATGGCGAGCGAGGGTTCAACCCCCCGGCTTTCCAAGCCCTCTGCAAGCTCTTCCAATTCGTAGTCCGGATCTTGTTCTAGAGCGATGCGTTCACGTTCAAGATCAGCCGCTTCAACATCCGCCTGCGCAGAAACCGAAACATACTCACCTGCTGCCATGGACAATGCCCCGGCTGTAAGGCCGGCAAAGCCTGTCAGCACGACATTTCCAGGTTCCATCCCCGCCGAGGAAACCCCTACCAGCAGACTCGACATTGAAACGATTCCGTCATTTGCGCCCAAAACGGCAGCACGCAGCCAATTGCTGCGATTGATGTAATGACCTTCTTTGGGCATCGGATCACTTTCGGAACAGGCGGCAGAGAATCATAGGCTAAAAACGCAAAAGACCGCACACAAGGGCGCGGTCCTGCGTTCAAAAAGATCGGCAGATCTTACTTGATCTTGCCTTCTTTGTATTCGACATGCTTACGAATAACGGGGTCGTACTTTTTGATGACCATCTTTTCGGTCATGGTACGCGCGTTTTTCTTTGTAACATAGAAATGGCCTGTGCCCGCGGACGAGTTCAGACGGATCTTGATCGTGGTTGGCTTCGCCATAGTCGTTCTCCTGCAACAACGAGCGGACCGCTAATCGACCCCGTACTCGTGAAATCCTGAGATTTGGGTTCTAGTCACGCCTGCGCCCGAGTCAACCGCTATTTCCCGACGTCAGCGGAAAGGAGGCGGAAAATTCGAATTTTCCGGTCCGGAATTTTTAAAATTCCGAGTTTCAGCCGAAAAAGATGCGCGGAGGGCCTATAAGCCGGATTTTGTCCCTGCCCGAAGACAGGGGATGACCATTCCTCTGACCATACAGTTGCCTGCATGGCTATAGCTGCCAACCCGGACCTGCTGGGGCAGAAGAAGCCCCGCCTTGCCTGTTGCCAGACGCGGCGCGCGGTCCCTATTTGGCATTGCTCCCGGTGGGGCTTGCCATGCCGGGGATGTTACCACCCCCGCGGTGCGCTCTTACCGCACCGTTTCACCCTTACCGCCCCGGTGGTATCGGTTGCCCGACCCGCTGGGATGGCGGTATATTTTCTGTGGCGCTGTCCGTCGGGTTGCCCCGCCCGGGCGTTACCCGGCACCGTTTCTTCTGGGAGTCCGGACTTTCCTCGAACCTGTTGCCAAGCCCGCGGCCATCCAGCCTTCCGCGCGCTGCACGCCTAGCGCCTTGGGTCGGGCGGGGTCAATCTGTTTTGAACCAAGGATGCCTCCGGCGGGGATTTATTTCCATTTGGAAGGAGGAACGTGGCAAAGATCGAAGTCTGCCGTGCACAGCGGCCCCTTGCGCCACGGAGCAAAGCGCAGGCGGGTCGTGTGTAGCAATGTTTCCAACTCTGCTTCAGCCGTAAAGCCTGCTTGGTTGGCCGTTGCTATGAAATTGTCTGGTAGGGGCACGGCTGTCTCAGGTGCCACATGACCAAGTGCTGCCATGCCTTGCCGGGCAAGGCGGGCCCAGTCAAATTTTGGGCCTGGGTCCATTTTTCGGCCCGGTGCCATATCTGAGTGGCCGATTACGCCCGCAGGCGGGATACCCCAACGGTCCATGATGCCCCGCAATAGCGTTTCGAGCGCAGACATCTGAGGTTCCGAAAACGGGTGCGTGCCACGGTTGTCCAATTCAACCCCGATAGAACGGGAGTTGATATCATTCTGCCCGGCCCATTCGCCCTGCCCCGCATGCCACGCGCGCATGTCCTCTGCGACCATCTGCGTCACGCATCCCTGACCCGAGATCAGGTAGTGCGCCGAGACTTCGGCCGTTGCGTCACAAAGCCTCTCAAGCGCCGCTGCGGCGTTTTCCTTTGCTGTGTAATGGATCACAACCAAAGAGGGCCGCAGCCCATCGCGGCGCGGCCCGAAATTTGGGGACGGGTGTTGTTTCACGTCCACGATAAAACGCAGTTAGCCGTCAACACGCTTGCGGTAGGGGCTTGGATCCCAAGTGCAGGCAAAGCCATCACCATCGGGGTCCATGCCCGCGCGGTCACGCTGTGGGCCACCATCGCTCAGAAAGGCGATCTGGGCTTGGTCTGGGTGGCTGTATTCGCCACAAGCGCGCGCGTATTTGCGTTCTTTGTTAAAGCCGCGGCGGGTGTAAATCTTGGTCCCCACGGCATGTGTGTTTTGCAGAGCGTAGGCGACGATATTTGGTCCGGCATCGGCGCGGTCTGGCAATGCCTCGGGTTGGACAACGCGGTATTGCGCGCGGTTTGCGGCGATCCTTGCGGCATCACCCGCGATGCTGCGTTCCCCTGCCACGGCGTCAAAGTTGTTTTCCTGCGATATGCCTTCGGCGTTCAACACCGGTGGTGCCGGGTTTGACGGGCTGGCGTTCACCGGTTCAACCCCCGAATTGGTCGCCGCATCATTGCCCAGACCACCGGGGCGTGTCGCGTCCAGTATCCGCGCGGTCTCGGCCGCTGTTGCTTCGGCAGAGCCGTCCATGGGCGCAAGCGGCGCGGCGGTCACCGCAGCAGGTGCTGGCAGTGCCGCCGATGATCCGCTGGTCAAGGCCGCATCACGTTGCGTTTGCCCCGCCTGAAAGCTGTCGTTGAACCCGACGCCGCGCCCGCTGTCGGGGATCGCGGGCTGGCACGCGGACAGGGCCATGCCCATGGCTGCAACAAGAGAGAAACGTATGATCATTGGACCTGCTTTTTTATCTGCACTGCATTGTTTCGGGCCTTTTACCACCATTTCGCAGGCTTGGCTACAAAGCCTGCCGCCTTCTCAAGCGCATAGGCGGTAGACAGCAGATCCGCCTCTTCCCAAGGGCGGCCGATCAATTGCAGCCCCAAAGGAAGACCTTGGGCATTGGTGCCCGTGGGCAGCGCAATACCGGGCAGACCTGCAAGGTTGACCGTCACAGTAAAGACGTCATTCAGATACATTGCGACCGGATCCGCATCCGTCATTTCGCCGAGACCAAAGGCTGCTGACGGGGTCGCGGGCGTCAGAATACTGTCGACCCCGCTGGCGAATACGTCTTCGAAATCTTTCTTGATCAAGGTGCGCACCTTGCGGGCACGGTTGTAATAGGCGTCGTAAAAACCGGCGCTTAGCACATATGTCCCGATCATCACGCGACGCTGCACCTCGGGGCCAAACCCTTCGGCGCGGGTCTTTTCATACATCTCTGTGATGCCGTCGCCCTGATCCAGCTTGGCGCGGTGGCCATAGCGCACACCGTCATAGCGCGCGAGGTTCGAAGACGCCTCGGCCGGGGCGATCACGTAATAGGCGGGAAGCGCATATTTCGTATGCGGCAGGGAAATATCGACAATCTCGGCCCCAGCATCGCGCATCATCGCAATGCCATTCTGCCAAAGCTCATTGATCTCTTCGGGCATGCCATCCATGCGATATTCGCGCGGGATGCCGATCTTTTTGCCACGAATGTCGCCGGTCAGGGCGGCCTCGAAATCTGGCACGGCCAGATCTGCGGATGTGCTGTCTTTGGCGTCATAGCCCGCCATCGCACCCAGCATGATCGCAGCATCGCGCACGGTCTTGGTCATCGGTCCGGCCTGGTCCAGCGAGGACGCGAACGCCACCACACCCCAACGCGAACACCGCCCGTAGGTGGGTTTGATCCCCACGGTGCCGGTAAACGCCGCGGGCTGGCGGATCGACCCGCCGGTATCCGTACCCGTCGCCGCCAGACACAAATCAGCCGCAACTGCCGCCGCTGACCCACCAGACGAACCACCGGGCGTCAGTTGGGCATCATCGCCCGCACGCCGCCAAGGGTTCACCGCATTGCCATAAACCGATGTCTCGTTCGACGATCCCATGGCGAATTCGTCCATGTTCAGCTTGCCCAGCATCACAGCGCCCGCATCAAACAGGTTCTGTGACACGGTGCTTTCATACTCCGGCAAGAAGCCCTGCAAAATGCGCGATCCGGCCTGTGACGGCACACCTTTGGTGCAGAAAAGATCCTTGATGCCAATCGGCAAACCGCACATCGCAGGCGCATCGCCCGCCTTGATCCGCGCATCGGCAGCCTTTGCCTGATCCATCGCCAGATCGCCGGTGTGGTGCACAAATGCGTTCAACGCGCCCGCACCCTCGATCGCACCCAGACATGCGCCCGTCAGTTCCGCCGACGACACATCGCCCTTGCGCAATGCATCGCGCGCATCGGCCAAGCCCAGTTTGTTCAGATCAGCCATTATTCCACCACCTTCGGGACCGCAAAAAATCCTTCGCGCGCATCTGGCGCATTCGCCAAAATCTTGGCCTGCTGGCCACCGTCGCGCACCACGTCGTCGCGCTGTTTCAGCACCTGAGGCGTGACAGACGTCATCGGCTCGACCCCCTCAACATCGACTTCATTCAGCTGCTCGATGAATCCAAGGATATTGTTGAACTCTTGCGCAAGTGCTGGCAACGCGGCGGGGTCAACCTTGATACGGGCCAATTTGGCCACCCGTGCGGCTGTGGTCTCGTCAATGGACATGGGCGCTCCTTATCTCTTTGGCAGCCGTTTACCGCCCCCCGCTGCCCCCTGCAAGTCTGGGCTGGCCCTAAGCGGCCCAATCACCCCGCCTTGGCTTCATTTTGCCAAATAAACTCCCGCCGGAGGCTCCCCAAAGCGGCAACATGGGCTAAGCTCTCGTTCAGACTTACCCAAGGGAGAACCCACATGAACATTATCTGGCTCGGCCACGGCAGCTTTCGCATTGAATTAGAAGATCAGGTTTTGTTGATCGACCCCTGGCTGACGGGCAACCCGATGCTGGACAGCGAACACCACGCAGCAGCCCTTGAGGGGGCCACGCAAATCCTGATCACCCACGGCCATTTCGACCACACGCAAGATTTGAAAATGGTCGCAGAAACAACCGGCGCACCGGTTGCGGGCATGGTCGAACTGATGGGATATTTCGATGCCCAAGGCGTCCAGAACACCACAGGCTTTAACAAAGGCGGCACGATCAACTGCGGCAAAGTCGCGGTGACCATGGTGCCCGCATCGCATTCCTCATCGGTCAGCGGGGACAGCGGGCCGGTCTATATGGGGGCCGAAACCGGTTTCATGATCTCGGGCGAGGGCCACACGATCTATGTCTCGGGCGACACCGGCATTATGGCAGATATGGAATGGATGGGCGACTATCACAAACCCGATATCGGCATCCTAAGTGCGGGCGGTTTCTATACGATGGACATGGCGCAGGCGGCCTATGCCTCCAAAAAATACTTTGACTTCAAAACGGTAATCCCCGGCCACTACAAAACGTTTCCCGCACTTGAACAATCCGCCCAAGCGCTGGTCGACGGTCTGCCCGGCGTCAATGTGATTGAACCCGAAGTGATGAAAGCCATCGCGATCTAGTTTTTCGGCGCGATCGTACCAGTCAAACACACAACATTCCCTGCGCGCAGCTCCATGTCCGTGCGCAGGGATCCGGCCTTGCGTGCCTCCTCGGGGTCCAACGCCAGTGTGACACAAACCTCGAACGCCTGATCGCTTAGGCGGTGATAAACATAGGGCGCGCCGGTGACCGCGTCTTGGGTCGGCAATGCCCTGCTGGCGAAAGCGGTCGATCCGGGGCAATCCGGCACTTCTGCAAGGCTTTGAGGAAGCACCTCATCGTCCCCGACACAGCGCAAGCGGCTGCGCCAGCCGGCAAGATCCTCAAGCCGGTCAGCGTCTTGTTTTTGCAGCCGCGCGTGGGTCGGGCTGCCGACAACCCAAAGACCGCCGCCGATGGCCGCAGCAACCAGCGCGCAAAACCCGATCAGCAAAATCCGGTTCATTGCGGTTCGCCGCGCCGAATGTCCTTGAAGTAGAACAAGAATATCCCCCCTGCGACGACCATAATAATCAGCGCCTTGATCAAGAATTGCCCCGTCAAATCCCCCGTCAGCAAGGCAAAGACCGTCGCAACCAGATCACCCAACAAGGTCATGGCGGCCAAAAGCAGCGCAATATACGTCAGCCATTTGCGCATCGCCGACCGGTAAAGCGCGGGATCCTGCGCAAGTTTCCGCCGCTCGCGCAGGGTCAGCCACAGATACAACGGTGCCATCACGATCAGCACCGACACGCCCCAACGGATCTGCCGTGTCGTGCCATAATTCTCTTCGGCAAAGGCGAGATCAACCAGTGCTTGCAGCACCAGCACCAAATTCACAGCGCCGGTCAGCAACAGCCCAAAGGTCAGCGCGTAAACAAAGAAATCGCGCGCCGATACGGTCGCCACAGGCCGCGGGATCGGCGGCGAAAACGGGGTCTCGTCCCAAGCCGCCAATGCGTCGTGCACTTCGCTGACGCTCCAACCCGCGCGGGTCAGGGCGGTGGAAATCTCGGTCCGGGTTTTGCCCGCGACCAAGGCATCGCGTACAAACAGGCTTAGCGCGTCTTGGTTTGCCATATCGGGCTATCCTTTTCTTTTCTTTACGAAAAAATCTCTCAGCAACGCCTCGGCTTGCGCCGTCGCAATGCCGTCGTACACATCCGGCACATGGTGGCACTGCGCATGGGAAAACACCCGCGCGCCCTGCGCCACCCCACCCGATTTCGGGTCGGATGCCCCGTAATACAAGGTCGCCAGCCGCGCTGCCGAAATCGCACCGGCACACATCGCGCAAGGTTCCAGCGTCACATAAAGCGCATAGCCCCCCAAGCGTTCGACCCCCGCCGCCGCACAGGCCGCGCGGATCGCCAACACCTCGGCGTGGGCGGTCGGGTCATTCAGTTCGCGAGTGCGGTTGCCTGCCCGTGCAACGACCTGCCCTTGGGGGGAAATGATGGCGGCACCCACAGGCACTTCGCCGCGCGCAGCGGCATCGCGGGCTTCCTCGAGGGCGATATTCATGAAGGACGTAAAAACCATTGCACCACATGGCCGCAAACGGCACCCTTTCGCAAGCGTTTGAAACAGGGTAAGCGCTGGTGCATGAGCCAAGATAACCCAACACAGCCGCCCAAATCCGACACCCCGCCCGGTGATCGCATTGCCAAAGTTCTGTCTCGCGCAGGGCTTGCCAGCCGCCGCGAGGCCGAACGCATGATCGAAGCGGGCCGCGTGCGCGTCAACGGGGTGCAAATCGATTCGCCCGCTTTGAACGTGACGCCCTCGGACAAGATCAGCGTCGATGGCAAACCTGTCGGCGACCCCGAACCGCCGCGCATGTGGCTATATCACAAGCCAACCGGCCTTGTGACGACGAATCGCGATGAAAAAGGCCGCGGTACGATTTTCGATGATCTGCCCGAAGACATGCCCCGCGTGATGACCATCGGACGACTTGATTTGAACTCCGAAGGACTGCTGTTGCTGACCAATGACGGCGAGGTAAAGCGCAAGCTGGAACTGCCGTCAAACGGATGGCTGCGCCGATACCGCGTGCGCGTCAATGGACGCCCCTCGGACGAGATGCTGGAACCTTTGCGCACCGGCATCACTGTGGACGGCGAAGAATTCCAACCCATGACCGTCACGCTGGACCGCCAGCAAGGCGCGAATGCGTGGCTGACCATCGGTTTGCGCGAAGGCAAGAACCGCGAAATCCGCCGCGCAATGGAGGCGGTGAATCTGTCGGTCAACCGCCTGATCCGCACCAGCTATGGCCCGTTCCAGTTGGGCGAACTAAAACCCGGCGAGGTTGAAGAGCTTAAGCGCAAGGTCGTGCGGGACCAGCTGGGCATCGAGATCGAGGACAACACCGGCACGGCCATCAAGAAAAAGCCAAGCCACATCGTAAAACGCAAGCCGCGCAAACCCGGCGTTCCCGGCCCCGGTCGCCCCGGCCTGCCCAAGGAACCGGGCGACAAGACCGCGACCGGCAAGGTCATTCCCGGCAAGCCCAAGCCCGGTTACGGCAAATCCAAAGCGCCCCGACCGCCGTCAGACGCGCCCAGCCCACGCAAATTTGGCACCCGCGTGAAAAGCACCCGCAAGCCCTGAATTTGGGCGTTATCGGCAAGGGGCAACGATCCCTTGCCGGATAATCCCTAGCAGCACCACGACAGAACCCCTATATGTGGTGCAGAGGGAAAATTCAGATGGGTCGATTGTTTCTATTTATCGTTCTTTTGTCGCTGCTTGTCGTGATTGTTTTAATTTTGACAACACTTGTCGCGCGCGCCATGAACTTGGCACAGAACATCTTAAGCCCCACAAACTTACAATTCAAAGAGGGCCTTATGGTACCCACTCCATTTCAAAAAATTACCTATGTGGCCTTGCTTGTGCTGCTGTTCGGTGTCGCCACCGGTTGGCTGGGGGGCCTGTAATGGCGCAGCGTTTCGGCGGAAAATACAGTCAGGGCGGCGATGCCAAGCAGACCAAAAGGATCGAAGTCGATCCTGTCGGCGCGCGGTCGAACTTGCTTTTTATCCCTGGCATTGTGCTGGTTTTCACGTCGCTGAACGATGGCGCGCAGGGGCTGGCCCTTGGACTGGTCGCAGCCGCAGCGCTGACCGGTGCCGCCTTGATGCTGCGCGAAGGGGTCAAGGCCGAGGCGGCCTACCGCGCGCGCAAAGTGGCCGAACGCCCCGCCCTGCCCCGCAAGATGATTGCCAGCGCGCTGACCGGTATCGGGGTCGCCTTGGCCGCCTACAAGAACGACCCCGGTGTGATGGCGGCGGTTCTTTACGGCGCTGCGGCCATCGGCCTGCATGTGTCCGCCTTTGGGATTGATCCGCTGACCTCAAAGGGAATGGAGGGCGTCGACAGCTTTCAAAAAGACCGTGTTGCCCGCGTCGTCGACGAGGCTGAAAAACACCTGACCGCGATGAGCGCCGCAATCGTGCGCACGCGCGATCGCCAAGCGACAGAGCGCTTGGAACAGTTCCAGACCACCGCCCGAACCCTGATCCGCACCGTCGAAGAAGATCCGCGCGATCTGACCGGCGCACGCAAATATCTGTCGGTGTATTTACAAGGCGCACGCGACGCCACGATCAAGTTCGCCGATATCTTTGCCAATACTCAGGATGCGCAAGCCAAAGCCGATTATCTTATCTTATTGGATGATCTGGATAAAAACTTTGCCGCACGCACCCAAAAGTCGTTATTGGATGACAAAACCGACCTGACCATCGAAATTGACGTGCTGCGCGAGCGGCTTTCCCAAGAAGGTGTGCGTCTGAAGTGACCCGCTTTGCCCTAGAACAGGAACCCAAAAACCATGTCTGAAACCGTCCGTGAAAAAGCATCGCAATCCATCGCTTTGGTCGATGAGGTCACCGCTGTTGTATTACCCGAGCCCTTGCCTGCCGATGCCGTCATCACCCTGGACAAGGCCGACGGCCCGATGAGCGCTGAAATCAAAAGCCGCATGGCAGAGATCGACATGGAAGACACGCATTCCATCATCGGTTTCGGGTCCGGTGCGCAGGCGGAACTGCAAGAAATCAGTCAGGCCATGCTGCAAGACGTGCGCAACAAGGATATCGGCCCCGCCGGTGACAGCCTGCGCAACATCGTCACGACGATCCGTGACTTTTCGGTATCCGAGCTTGATGTCCGCCGCGAACGCAGCTGGTGGGAACGCCTGCTGGGACGTGCCGCCCCCTTTGCCAAGTTCACCGCCAAGTTCGAAAAGGTCCAGTCCCAGATCGATCACGTCACAGGTGAGCTGTTAACCCATGAACATACGCTGCTCAAAGACATCAAATCGCTGGATATGCTCTACGAAAAGACGCTGCAATTCTACGATGAACTCGCGCTTTATATCGCCGCCGGCGAGGCCAAGCTGGCCGATCTGGATGCCACTGCCATTCCCGCCAAAGAGGCCGCCGTCAAAGCAGCACCCGAGGATGATCAGGTCATCCTTGCGCAGGAATTGCGCGACATGCGCGCAGCGCGCGACGATCTGGAACGCCGTGTGCATGATCTGAAACTGACCCGTCAGGTGACGATGCAATCGCTGCCCTCGATCCGGTTGGTTCAGGAAAACGACAAATCCTTGGTCACCAAGATCAATTCGACCCTCGTGAACACCGTGCCGCTTTGGGAAACCCAACTGGCCCAAGCCGTCACCATCCAGCGTAGCGCCGAGGCCGCCGTGGCCGTGCGCGAAGCCAATGATCTGACCAATGAATTGCTGACCTCGAACGCGAAAAACCTGCGTGAAAGCAACAAGATCATCCGCACAGAGATGGAGCGCGGCGTTTTCGACATCGAAGCCGTCAAACAGGCCAATGCAGACCTGATCGGCACCATCGAGGAATCGCTTCAGATCGCCGACGAAGGCAAGGCGCGCCGTGCCTTGGCTGAAAAGGAACTGCAAGAGATGGAAGGCAAGCTGCGCGACACGCTTGCATCGGCCAGCGCGCCGAAACCAGCGGCAACAGCCGGTTAAATTTTGGGTGCTTCGGGATGAGGTTTGAAGTTTTTCAGCACAGGCGGGGTATGATGGCAGGGGCCGCTTTGGCCCTGCTGACCGCCTGTGCAGCGCCCCCCGTGGCCCCGACGTTGAAACCCATTGCGCGCCCCACGCTTGCCGCAATGCCCCCCCCCGTGGTGGCCAAGCCGACCTCGGAGGCCAGCGCCAAATTGCGCAGCTATTTCAACCAGATCCAACAGGCGCAGCTTAACTCTGGGCTGTTGCGCCGCGATGGTGGTGGGCCTGACACGCCCTTTACCGCCGATATGCTGGTGCGCAACTTTGAGAAAATCGCATTTTATAACGAATACAATGCCAACCTGACAGGCCATGGCGACAAGACCTTGATGCGCCGCTGGGAAAGCCCGGTACGCATGGCCATCGTCTTTGGTGACAGCGTACCGCCTTCTGAACAGCAAGCCGATGCGGCGACGATCCGCACCTATGCCGCGCGGCTGGCGGGGATAACCAGTCATCCGATTACGGTGGTAGGCAGTGCCCCTAATTTCATGGTTATCGTCGCCGGCGAAGATGACCGCGATACCGCCTTGCAAGAAGCCGCGCGGCGCATCCCCGGCGTGACCCCTGCCAGCCTTGCCGCCCTGCGCGACCTGCGCCGCGACACCTATTGCATCGTGGCGGCTTATGCAGGCGGTGCCGACCCCAGCGTCTATACCGCTGCGGTCGCGGTGATCCGCGCCGAAAACCCGTCGCTGATGCGTCTGTCTTGCATCCACGAAGAACTGGCCCAAGGGTTGGGGTTGGCCAATGACAGCCCCATCGCGCGCCCGTCGATCTTTAACGATGACGATGAATTTGCGCTGCTGACCCGCCATGACGAAAAGCTGCTCCAGATGCTGTATGACCCGCGCCTTCAGGCCGGAATGAGCGCCGAACAAGCAGCCCCGATCACCCGCATCATCGCCCGCGAACTGACTGGCGGGCCAATCTAGCCCCGCTGCCACGCTCCCGAAAGGACCACACCATGGGTATTCTCGATTTCCTCTCCGGCCAATTTATCGACGTCATTCACTGGACCGATGACACCCGCGACACCATGGTCTGGCGCTTTGAACGCGAAGGTCACGAGATCAAATACGGGGCCAAGCTGACCGTGCGCGAAGGTCAGGCCGCTGTGTTTGTCCACGAAGGGCAGTTGGCCGATGTGTTTACGCCGGGCCTCTACATGCTTGAAACCAACAACATGCCGATCATGACGTCGCTGCAGCATTGGGATCACGGCTTTAAAAGCCCGTTCAAATCCGAGATTTATTTCGTCAACACAACGCGGTTCAACGATCTGAAATGGGGCACCAAGAACCCGATTATCGTGCGTGACCCTGAATTCGGCCCCGTGCGCCTGCGCGCCTATGGCACCTATTCTGTCAAAGTCTCGGATGCCGCGCGTTTTCTGTCCGAAATCGTTGGCACCGACGGTGAATTCACCATGGACGAGATCAGCTATCAAATCCGCAACATCATCGTTCAGGAATTCTCGCGTAGTATTGCGATGTCGCAAATTCCGATTTTGGATATGGCCGCCAACACCCGCGAATTGGGCAAGGTCGTCAGCACCGAGATTTCGGCAACCATTGCGGAATACGGCCTGATGATCCCTGAACTTTACGTCGAAAACGTATCGCTTCCCCCTGCGGTGGAAGAGGTGCTGGACAAGCGGTCTTCGATGGGGATGGTCGGGGACTTGAACAAATACACCCAGTTTCAGGCCGCCGAAGCGCTTGGCCGCGATGGTGGCGCAGGGGCCGCGATGCAGGCAGGTCTGGGTGCAGGTCTGGGCATGCAGATCGGTCAGGCCGCCGCCGCACAAGCAGGCCCGTGGGGCCCGCGCCCGACCGCCGCAGCCCACACACCACCACCGATGCCCGAAAAGGTCTGGCATCTTGCCGAAAATGGCGAAACCAAGGGTCCATTTTCCAAGGCCTCCTTGGGCCGTATGGCGGCAGATGGCAGCCTGACACGGGCGACATTTGTCTGGACGCCGGGTCAGGACGGTTGGAAAACCGCCGATGACGTGGACGAGTTGGCACAGCTTTTCACTGTTCTGCCACCGCCCCCGCCGCCAGCCGGCTAAACGGGATGTCATAGCGCGGCGTAGGATGGGGGATATTGCCCCGTCCCGAAACTTTGACCCGCGCCGCGCCGTGGTTGCCCCAGAATGAAACGTTTATTACATACCCCCTTTGCCTGTCCGGCCACAGTCGGTCCCGCATTTCCCCTGCGATCCGCCTATAGGGCGATCTGTGGCATCGTGCGGCGCCCGTCCTTACCTGCTCTCACGCGCGGACCGCAGTAGATGCGCTGGCCACACCGACGCCGCATTCTGAAACTGGTCCATTGGGCGATGGTCCCGATGTTTGCGTGGTTCATTCTGGTGCAGCCCGCCGACGTGGCGCGCATAGGGCCCCTTGCGGTGCGGTTCCATTCCGTGATGGGTTTGGTGTTCGTCAGTGCCGCGCTGTTCTGGACGGGGCTCTATCTGCGCAACGGCTTGCTTGGCCGTCCCGGCCCCAAGCTGACAGGCTGGGCGCGGTGGCTGCATCCAATCCTGCACAAGACCTTGATCTGGGGCATCTTCGGGGTCGCTTTGACGGGGCTGCTGATTGGCATCACCTCGACTGTGCAGCTTTGGGCCGGGGGGATCGTGCCGATCGCCGTCCCGTTGGATATGCCGCGCGCCAATGACTGGGTTGGCACGCTGCACAGCATCGAATTCTACGGCCTTGCCCTGATTGCCGCCCTGCACGCCGGCTTCCACATCTGGCGACATGTCCGCCTGCGTGACAACGCCCTGCGCATCATGGTGCCCAAGGCGCTTTACCGTTTTCTTTGACGCCGCCCACGCCCGACCTTTTTTCAAGTCTTCCCTAGCGACGCGTCCCGCTGCGCGCTATGTCTTGTGCAAGCCTGCCCAATGGACGTCTTCATGCCCGATAGCCCCGCCTTTGATACGCCCCCTCCGCCCCCCGGCCCGGAGGAGGAACACCGTTTTCCTTGTGACACCTGTGGATCTGACCTGCGGTTTGACCCCGACACATATCAACTGGTGTGCGACCATTGCGGCAATACCGAAGCCATCTCGGGCAGACGCGCCCACCACCCCATCGCCGAGCTTGATTTCCGCGCCGCCATCGCGCGCGAATTGCCCCAAGCTGAAATGGAAGAAACCCGCGTCACCAATTGCCCCAATTGCGCTGCTCAAGTTGAATTCGACGATACCAAACACGCCACGGAATGCCCGTTCTGCGCCACGCCTGTGGTGGTCGATACCGGCCTGAACCGCCACATCAAACCCCGTGGGGTATTGCCCTTTGCCCTGACAGAAACCGTCGCCCGTGATGCGATGACCAACTGGCTGGGGGGACTGTGGTTCGCGCCCAACGGTTTGCAGGACTATGCCCGCAAGGGGCGCAAGATGCAGGGCATCTATGTGCCGTACTGGACCTATGACGCCAACACCCAGTCCGACTATAGTGGCGAACGCGGCACGGTGTATTACGTCACGCAGACCATGATGGTCGATGGCAAGCGTGTGCAAAAACAGGTGCCCAAAGTCCGCTGGAACCATGCCTCCGGGCGGGTCGCACGGTTCTTTGACGACGTGCTGGTGCTGGCATCGAAATCCCTGCCCAAACGGTTCACGGACGCGCTTGAGCCGTGGGATCTGTCGGCCCTTGAACCCTATGCGCCAGAATACCTCGCGGGGTTTCGCGCCGAAGCCTATGCCATCACCCTCGAGGATGGCTATACCGAGGCGCGCCATGTCATGGATGCGATGATTGAACGCGACGTGCGCTTTGACATCGGCGGCGACCGCCAGCGTATCCACAACATCCAGACCCGCGTCAGCAATGTGACGTTTAAACATGTGCTGCTACCCGTCTGGTTGGCAGCCTATAAATACCGCGGCAAGACCTACCGCTTTGTGGTCAATGGCCGCACCGGAAATGTGCAGGGCGAACGGCCCTACTCTGCACTCAAAATCACCTTCGCCGTGATCCTTGGCCTGCTGGCCGCCGGGATTGCCGGCTATTTTATGGCGCTCCAAAAATGACCCAGATTGATACGCTGACCGACACCCTGCAAGCGCGCTATTCGTGCCGCGCCTTTCTGCCTGATCCTGTCGCCGATGATGTGATCACCCGCATTGTCACGGCTGCGCGGCACGTCCCAAGTTGGTGCAACGCCCAACCTTGGCAGCTTAGCATCACCAAAGGGGCCGCAACCGACCGCCTGCGCACAGCCCTGTTGGCGCACGCAACCAAAGGGGCCGTGCCCCAGCCCGACCTTGACTGGCCTACAGGGTACTCGGGCGTCTACAACGACCGCCGCCGGACCTGCGGTTTTCAACTCTACGACGCCGTGGGGATCGACAAATCAGATCGCGAAGGTCGCACGGCACAGATGCTGCGCAACTACGCCCTGTTCGACGCGCCCCACGTGGCAATCATCACCTCACCGACTCAACTGGGCGCTTACGGCGCGATGGACAGCGGCGGCTTTGTCACCGCCTTTACGCTGGCCGCAACCGCACTCGGGGTGGCAACAATCGCCCAAGCCGCCATTGCCACCTATGCGCCCCTGGTGCGCGACCAGCTGAACATCCCCGAGGATCGGATGATCCTCTGCGCGATCTCGTTTGGCTACGCCGACAAGGACGCCCCAATCAACCAATTCCGGACAGAACGCGCCGCCCCCTCAGACATCATAGATTGGAACAGCTGACATGCGCGCGCTTTTACAAAGGGTCACCAACGCCTCTGTCACCGTCGACGGGGCAATCATCGGGCAAATCGATGCAGGTCTGCTGATCTTCGTCTGCGCCATGCCCGACGATACCGAAGCCACGGCACAAGCGCTTGCCGCCAAGATCGCCAAACTGCGTTTGTTCAAAGATGACGCGGGCAAAATGAACCTGAGCCTTGCCCAGACGGAAGGCAGCGCGCTGATCGTCAGCCAGTTCACCCTCGCCGCAGACACTTCACGCGGCACCCGGCCCGGCTTCTCCTACGCCGCCAAACCGGATCAGGCCAACGCGCTTTACGAACACTTCATTACCTGTATCAAAGCGCTCGATGTGCCGACCCAGACCGGACAATTCGGCGCGGACATGTCCGTGGCCTTGACCAATGATGGCCCTGTCACCCTCTGGATAGACACCCAAGCCTGACGCGTTTCAACCGGTTGTTCTGGCCACCCGGCTTCTCTGGCTCAAAAATATCCTCGGGGGTTTGGGGGCAGACAGCCCCCATTTCCACGGCTTAAGGCTCGCGAAACGCTTCTTTGGATTTGTACAAGGGCTTCAACAAATACTGCAAAACCGTCTTTGATCCGGTGTGCAGTTCGACACTTGCCTGCATGCCGGGCCTAATCTGTAACGATGCCTGACGCGGTGTCAGATGCTCTGTGTCAACTTGCAGGGTCACCTTGTAATGCGGATCACCATCAGGGCTGCGGGACCGCTCGTCCTTGAACGTATCTGCCGAAATCAGCTTCACAGTACCCTTCAGTGTGCCGTAAATCGTATAGTCATAGGCCGACAACTTGACCGTCGCCTCTTGGCCCGGCCGGACACCTGCGATGTTCTCGGGCTTGACGCGGGCTTCGACAAACAGTTCTTCATCCAGCGGGATAATCTGTAAAATCTCTTCGCCCGGACGCACAACGCCGCCGATGGTTGTGACGCTCAGGTTATTCACAATCCCCCGCAGCGGGCTAAGCAGAATGGTCCGGTTCAACTGGTCGGTGCTGGACTTAAGGTTCTGCTTCAGCGTTGCCAGCTCTTTCAGCACGTCAGAATATTCCTGCGCGCGCTCAAGCTCGGTGCCCGTGGTGATCTCGTCCAACTTTATGCGAGCATCGGCATGGACCTTGCGCGCGCGGGTCACTTCGATCAGCGACACGATCTTTTTCTTGTGCATGTTCTCCAGCAGTTCGCGTTCTTTCGCAGCTTGCGTCAGAACCCGCTGCGCCCCCTCTGACCGGGACACAAAATCGGATTGCCGCGCCTTCAAAAGCCCCCGCTCCGAGGCAACGATATCCGGCGTGCGCTGCGCGAGTTCATCGGGAATGTCCAGATCGAACTGGCCTGCCAACTCGGCCTCAAGGCGCAGACGCCGGATTTCAAAGGCGCTGATCTGGTCTTGCAGATCATCAACCGACGACTGGAACTGCGTGCCATACAGCCGCGCCAGCACATCGCCTTTTTCAACGACATCGCCCTCGCCTACGGCAAGTTCAGCCAGAATACCGCCCTCAAGGTTCTGAATGATCTGCGGGCGCGAAGAAGATATCATCGACCCTTCGGCGCGCACAATCTCGTCCACCCAAGCAAATGCCGCCCAAAGCAGGAAGACCAGTAGGCTGGCAGCGCACAGCCAGACCACCATCGACGGGCCGCGCATCTGTTCATTCATCTGCGTGCCCAGATGGGTGGTGCTGACCGTGCTCATGCGACACTTCCCTTGTGGCTGTGCTCTTTTTGGTCGGGCATCTTCTGGCCGGCCAAATGTGCAAGAACTTTCTCTTTCGGACCATCAATCGTCATGCGCCCGTCTTGCAAAACCACGGTGCGGTCGGTCAGCGCCAGAATGGGCGCGCGGTGCGTGGCGATGATGGCCGTGCGGCCTGCCATCCATTTTTGCAGCCGTGACACCAGCGTAGCCTCAAGCTGCTGGTCCAGCGCGGCGGTCGGTTCATCCAGCAGGCAAATCGCAGGGTCTTGCAACCACAGCCGCGCCCATCCGATGGACTGGCGCTGGCCGATGGACAGGCCCGCCCCTGCATCCTTGATCTCAAGGTCCAGACCCTTGTGGTGCTTTTTCACGAACGGTCCCAGCCCCGCAAAATCAAGCGCAGCCATCAAGCGGTCATCATCCCGCTCGAGCATGGTCAGGTTCAGGTTATCGCGCAAACTGCCGGAAAACAGGCGCACGTCCTGCCCCAGATAGCCGATCAAACGGCGCAGGTCGCGTGGTTCGATCTGGGACATCTCGGTCCCGTCAAGCAAGATGCGCCCTTCGGTGGGGGCGTAAAGACCGCTCAGCAGTTTCAGCAGCGACGATTTGCCAGACCCGTTCGCGCCCAGAACCGCGATATGCTGGCCCGGTTGGATCATCATGCCTTTGACATCCAACGTCGGCGCACCATCGTCTTCATAGCGGAAAATCACATCGCGCAGCTCGAACTGGCCTTTCAGTTTTTCGCGGCGCAGATAGGTTCGTGCCTCGTCGGTGTCCTGCGCGGCCCCGACAATGGCGTCCAACCCGTCAAGCGCGCCTTTGACATTGCCCCAGCGTGCCATCGTACCTGACAACTGCGTCAATGGCCCCAACGTACGCCCCGTCAGGATGCCCACCGCAATGATCGAGCCCACAGTAAACTGACCGGCAAACACCAGATAGGCACCTGTGATCACGGCGGCGACATAGGTGCCTTGCTGGATGCCCTGGCTCCAGAACGTGAGGAAGGACGACAGTTTCCGCTGCTCGGATGATTTCAGTGATGCCAAAGTGTTCAATTCTGTCCACAACCGCATCACGCGATCTTCGGCCCGCTGGGTCTTGACCGTATCAAGCTCGAAAATCGCCTCGTGCAGTAGCCGCGATGATTTGGTCGTGGCCCCTTGGGTTTCCTGCGTTAGCTGGATCGCCTTTTTCTGCAGGAAAAAGCTGGGCACCAGCATCAAGATACCGCCCAGCACCAAAACCCACACCACATTGCCCGCAATGCTGGCCACAAGGAACAAAAAGACAAAGATAAACGGGATGTCAGCGATGGTGCCGATGGTCGATGCGGTGAAAAATTCGCGCACCGATCCGAATTCACGCATCGCCGAAAACTGCTGGTTCGGTGCCTGGCCGCGCAGATCGGACCGCATCCCCAAAATCCGCTTCATCAAGATATCTTGCACTGACAGTTCAACCTGACGCCCTGCCCCATCCATCAACCGCGCGCGGGCCATCTTCAGGAACGCCTCCATCAACAGCGCAAGGCCGGCACCGGCGGCCAGAACCCAAAGCGTGGCCTCGGACTGGTGCGGGATCACGCGGTCATAAACCTGCAATGAAAACAGCGCCACGGCGACGGCCAAAAGGTTGGCCACAAACGACCCCATCGCGACTTCGATCAGCTGGCGACGGAATTTCGGGAACTGCCCCCAAAACCAGTGCGCAGGCGCGCCGTCGGTTTTATGGGTCTTGGCAACAGTGCTCAGCGATGCTTCGGCGCGCACAATGAGGCCTGCGAAAAACGGTTTGAAATCCGTCATCGGCACCATGGCGCGATTGTCTGTGCAGGTCTTGTCATAGACGATCAAATCGCCGCGCGTCTGGCCCATGACCAAAAGCACCTGACCAGATGTCATATAGGCCAGCGCGGGCCAGATGTCTTTCGACAAGGCGCTCACCCGGCTGACTTGGGTCAGCAGGCCAGCGCCTTCCAGCCCCTTGGCAATCGCCCCGGCTTCTTGGTCCGCCTTGGCACCTTCGACGGTATGGGCGGCGATTTTATCAAACACGTCGCGCGGCGCTGTCTCTACCCCCAGCAGACCGGCATAGGTCGCGGCAAGCTGCGCGCGCGCCATCAGACGGTCTTCCAGCCGGTTGACGTTATCGGCCTTGGGCTGCGCTGCGTTTGCTGCGGCAATCCGGCCTTGATTGCCGTTGGTGATCGTCAGGGTAAAGGTAGGCTTCTGGGTCAAATCGCGCTCCCGTCGGCCAGTACGCCCTGAATTTCAGCCATGTCGATTTTCAACCGCACCACATCATATTTCAGCACGACCTGCGTTTGTTGCTGGCGGGCATAGGTTTCATACACCCCCACCACATCCATCACCTGACGCTGGCCGGCATCATATTGTTCTTGAAAGATATCCAGATTGCGTTTGGCTTGCGCGGCAAGGGTCGCGGCCTCGGCGGCCTGACGCGTCTTGGCGCTGATCTGCCGTTCCAGACGGCGCAGGTTGCGGTTCGAATCCTCGACCGATTGACGCACCTTGCGGGTCGACGTTTCTTCGGCCAGTGCGATGGCTTCAAGCGACGCTTTGGTGCCAAAGCCCAACAGTTGATCGGAACTGACGCGCAGCCCCAAAGTGCTGCCCTCGCCCACAGTACCGCCCGCAGACAGGCCCGGCAATTGCCCTGCGCGCGCGACCTTGGCGGCGGCAATGGCGCGGGTTTTTTCGGCCTCGGACCGGATCACAGCCAGCGGTTCCCCCGCGAATGTGTTAACGGGAATATCAGGCACGCCGCGCACTGCGTCCAGCGGGCTGATCGACATGGCGTTCAGCTCGGAAATCGACGTCGCCTCGCGTTCCATGGCAGCTTCTTGGCTGGCGCGGATCTCGGAGAGTTTCTGGCGCAGAATGGTGAGGTCGGACATGTCTGACACACCGCCCTTGACCCGTTCCTCCATCACCCAGTTGAAATGGGTCATATCCTTGAGCGTGCCTTGCCCCAGCACAGCAGCCTCGCGGGCCTCGGCGGCGGTGGTGTATAGCTTGAGCGCGGTTGCGACCCGTTTATTGGTGTCTTGCGCCAGTGACACGGCGGCAACTTCGACATCGGCCACGGCAAAAGCACGTTCGCCCTTGCGACGGCCATTGTCGAACAACACTTGATCAACCACCAGATTTGCGGCAAGCGACCCCAGCGAGGTCAAACTGACCTGCGGGCCGATCTTCGGCAGCCAGTTTTTGCTGGCCGCCTCAGAGCGCAACGTGGCGGCGCGCAGCTCTGCCTCGGCGGTGCGGCTGTTGGCGGCCAGAACCGCCGAGGCGACCTGATCAGAGACGGTGCCCTGTGGCAAAACAGAAGACCGCAGGGACAGACCCTGAATGATCTGACTGTCTGCGGTTATTTTCTCTGCATAGGTTGGTTTCATCGCTTGCGAGGCATCGGGGGTTTTCATCCGTGCCACCATGTCCGCCGGATCAAACCCGCCGCCGATGTCCGACATGCAGCCAGACAAGGCAAGCGCCGCTGCGCAAAGCCCTCCTGACCATGTTAAACTGTGCCCCATATCCTGCCCTCAAACATGCCGTTTTTGTTTTTTTGGGCGCGGGGTGGTCGTTGCCACCCCGCGCCATCGGCTGGTCTTGGTTTTAGATCACGACGTTGATGTCGTCGTCGATCATCAATGTGCCCTCGTTGCCCAAGGTGTAGATATCATAGGTCTGGCCATCTTTCGCTTCGGACCCAGCCCGCACTGCACCTGTGATTGTGACACGATCGTCGCTGTGCCCGTTGATCACCAGCGTGTTGGTGTTGCTGGACAAATTCACCAATGCGGCTTCGGTAATCGTCAGTTGCGCTTCTTCGGCGAATTGCAGATCAATCGTTTCGATGTTGAACTGGGCCAAGTTCGGGTTTGTCAGGCCAAGCTGGGTGTTCGCGCTTTCGTCGTCCAGCGCCAGATAGGTGCCCGACGAATTGCCCGCCGCATCCGTAGCCGTCACGATCAGGTCAGACCCGTCCGGCACATCGGTGGTGAACAAAAAGTTGCGTTCGCCGATCTGGTCGATATCAAAGCTGGTCGATTCAACCTCGGTAATTGAGGCGTCCGGGTTGACCTGATGCACATCCAACTGGTCCGGGCTGATCTCGGTCGAGATACCGCGGATGCCGTCGCCGTCACGGGTGTAGGACGCGATGACAGGGCCGTCGGGCGCATAGGTATCAATCGCCAGCGTGTCGGTGATCGACGCGATGTTGCCCACGTGATCAATGGCTGCGACCGTAATATCGGCGTCATAGGTACCCTCGCGGATATCGCCTGCCGGCACGGTAACGCTCCAGTTGCCATTGCCATCAACATCGGCGGCATAGCTGCGCCCGTCGAAGGTGACTGTCACGGTTGATCCCGCTTCGACGCGGCCGTTCAGGTCAATGCCCACGGCGGCTTCGCGCGCGCTGACAACACCGTCACTGCCACCGGCCTGCGCCATATCAAGTGGATCAACGACGGTGTCGATCAGAACCTGATGGCTTTCCGTAGCCGAGTTGCCGGCGCGGTCGGTTGCTTTGACTTTGACGGTCGTGAATTCGGTACCCTGCGGCACCTGACCGGGGGCAAAGGTCACAGACCAGTTGCCGTTTGCGTCAACCGTGCCGTTCGCATTGGCATTGCCCAGCGAAATTACCACAGTTGATCCGACTTCTGTCGTACCGGTGACCAGCACGCCGCCATTGGCCAGACGCTCTGCGCCGCTGACGATGTCATCGCCTTCGACCGCGTTCAGCGCCAGATTGTCCACGCGGGTGTCGACCTGAACGCTGTCTTGTTCGAAACGGGTGTTCCCGGCAGCATCGGTCGTTGTCGCGGTGATCTGCGCGGTGTAAACGCCTTGGGCCACTTCGCCAGCCGCATAAAACGACGTCCAGTTGCCATTTGCATCGGCACGCACGGCATGCGTCACACCAGCCAGCGATACTTCGACCAAAGCCCCCGCATCAGCGGTCCCCGAGATCACGACACCCTCGCCGCGTTCGGCGGCGTTGATGACATCATCACCCTTGATCGGCTCGGGGCTGATGGTCAGCAGGCCAGCGTCGGTATCGACCGCGACAGATTGCGAAATCGTCTTGGTGTTGCCAGCCTTGTCGGTTGCAGTGGCGGTCATCGACGACGCGTAGGTGCCCGAAGGAATATCACCGGACGCAAAGGTCACAGTCCAGTTGCCAGCGCTGTCGACAGTTGCGTTGTGGGAAACAGTGCCCAGCGTAACCGAAACCGACGATCCGGCTTCGACTTTGCCAGTCATGACGATGCCCTGATTGGCCTCGGACGCGTTGATTGTCGCATCCGAACCGCCCGCTTGGCTGTCGAACGACAGGCGGTTGACCAGCGTATCAATGCTGACCTGACCATTCGCAGTCGATGTGTTGCCAAAGCTGTCGGTTGCCACAGCAGTGACGGTGCCGGTGCTTTCGCCGGTAGGGATTTCATTTGCCGCAAAGACGACGGACCAATTGCCGTTTGCATCGACCGTGGCCGGATGCGTTGCCGACCCGAATGTCACCGAAACGCTGGATCCGGGCTGGGTGCTGCCGGTCAGCGTGACACCCTCGGCGCGTTCTGCACCGTTGATCGTGCCATCGCCTGCAATTGAACCCTCGGACACGGACACCTCGGAAACCGTGTCCACCACCAACTGTTCGGTGGTCGTGGTCGCGTTGCCATAGCTGTCGGTTGTCTTGACGGTGATGTCTTTGACGTATTCGCCAGCAGGCAAAACACCGGACTGCCATGTGACAGACCAAGACCCGTTTTCGCCGACCGTCGCAGTCCGCGTAAAGGTGTCGATGGTCAATTCGACCTTGGCACCGGGTTCGCCCGTGCCGCTGACGGTGACGCCGCCGCCAAAGCTTTCTGCGTTAAAGCTGTCGCCAGAGGATTGCGCACCAGACGTGATGGTCACAGTCGGGGCCACAGTATCCACCACAAGGGTTTCCGTGGTCGTGGTCGAATTGCCATATTGGTCGGTCGACTTGATCGTGATCTCTTGCTCGTATTCGCCACCAGCCAAAGTGCCATTTTCGTAGGTCACAGACCACGACCCGTCTTCGCCCACAGTTGTGGTGCGGGTGGTGCCGTCGATGGTGATTTGAACCGTTGAACCGGCTTCGCCCTGGCCTTCGATCTTGACGCCGTCTTCGAATGTCTCGGCATTAAAGAAGTCGGACGCGCCTTTGGTACCCTCGGATACGGTGGTTGTCGGGCCAGTTGTGTCGATGACAAATGTGGGACCGTCCAGAACGGCCACGGACCCGCCGGTTGTCACTGTCACGACAGCCTCGTAGTCGCCATCTGCCGGAAAGTCATCGCCTTCAAAGACGACTTCGAATTTACCGTCTTCGTCGATGACTGTTTCGATTTCCTTGTCGCCTATCGTTACGACAACATCGGATCCGGGCTCTCCACCGCCAGTGACAGTCACGGATTTCTCAACGCCGTCCCCGCCGACCGTCGCCGAGGAGTCGGCTTCGTTCACAAAAGGTGTCGCAGTGGACGTACCGCCACCGCCACCACCGCCGCCACCGACACCGCCAACAACAGCTGCACCACCGACAACGGCAGCCGCCGCCGCCGCAGCAGTACCGCCACCGCCCAGCAATCCCGCGCCAAGCAAGGGTGCCGCAAGCATCGACACTTCGTCGTCGCCGCCGACCATTCCACCGGGCCCGGTCACCATGTCATTGCGACCCAGATAGATCAGGTCGTCAGACGGGCTCCATTTGCCCCATTGTTCGGTCGGACCGTATTGCGCAAAAAGACTGCCGCCGTCGCCTTCGACGAAAGCCACCTCGTTCAGATATCCATCCGACGAGATAAACAACCGGTTCGCAGCACCGATCTCGTTAAAGTAATTTTCGATTGTGATGACAGACCCGTCTGCCAAGGTCATAACAAGGTCGTTGCCCGCGCGCTGCTGGGCCAGAAGGTCGGTCTGCCGCAAATTAAGCGAGATTTCCTGACCTGATGTTGCCTGAATGACGTGGAAGTTGGAGCCATCAGCTACCATACCACGTTGAACTGCGCCCGCTTGATCGCGAACGACGAAATCTATCGTCTTCATAATGCCACCGCTCTACCTCGATGCCCGTTCTACGCGGATCATCTAGTTTGTTTAATTGACTGCCGATCCGTTGATCGCACCGTGCAGCCGCCTGAAATTGTTCGTCTTACCCAAACGAAACTGTTTATTAAGCATCAACTTACAATTTTCGAATGCAAATTGCCAAGTTTTATTTCGTCCCGTCATACTAAGGCCGCATTCGTCCTTGCACTGGCGCAACAGTTTTGCCCGCAGACCGGCTTTGTTAACCAACATTAACGCGCCGAAAGGCAATAGCTATTAAGTTTCGCGGACTTACAACCATGACGGGACACCTAGGACGTCAGGAACAGATGCATGTGAATCGTTGACAACGCGCAGCCTCAGGGCAAACGTTAAGCTATGAAAACACCCACAAACACCCCGCTGCCGCTGATTGAAGATCCGGATATGGGCATCACGATGTCCGATGGCTGCCGCCTGTCCGCACGGATCTGGCGACCCGAAAATTCCGGCGATGCGCCGGTGCCCGTGATCCTTGAATACCTGCCTTACCGCAAACGCGATGGCACCACAGCGCGCGATGCGCTGACACACCCATGGTTTGCTGAACGCGGATATGCCTGCGTGCGCGTCGACATGCGCGGCAATGGCGACAGCCACGGGATTATGGAAGACGAATACACCCCGCTTGAACAATCCGACTGCATCGAGGTCATCGACTGGCTGGCCAAGCAGGACTGGTGCAACGGCAATGTGGGTATGATGGGGATCAGTTGGGGCGGCTTTAACGGCTTGCAGGTCGCAGCACATGGGCCAGAGCCGCTTAAGGCGGTGATCACCCTGTGTTCCACCGTGGACCGCTTTGCCGACGACATCCACTATAAGGGCGGCTGCCTTTTGAACGAAAACCTTGGTTGGGGGGCGACGATGTGGGCCTATTCCAGCCGCGCGCCCGATCCCGCCTTGCGGTCGGACTGGCGCGAAATGTGGCTGGAAAGGCTCAAGGCTGAACCGTTCCTGCCCTCTCTCTGGCTGCGGCACCAATCGCGCGATGCCTATTGGAAGCAGGGTTCGGTCATCGAGGATTACTCTGCCATCAAGGCCAAGGTTCTTGCGGTCGGTGGTTGGGGCGATGCCTATAAAAACGCCGTTCCGCAACTTGTTGAGGCATTGCCCGGTGCAAAAGGCATTGTCGGACCATGGGTGCATAAATATCCGCATTTCGCGATCCCCGAACCGCGCATCGGTTTCCTGCAAGAGGCGCTGCGCTGGTGGGATCGCTGGTTGAAAGACATCGACACAGGCGTAGAAAGCGACCCCGATTATCGTGCCTATTTGATGGACGGCATGCGCCCCGCGGCGTGGGTGCTGGAAAGGCCCGGTCGCTGGATCGCTGAACCCACAGGTGCCACTGCACATTTGCCCGTCGAGACGTTGCATCTGACCAACGCTGGCCTTGCGCATCAAACCGCGCCGCTGGACGCGACCGTCGCATCGCCTGCACATTGCGGCGCAAGCGCTGGCGAATACTGCGCCATCTGGCTGGGGCCGGAAATGCCCGGCGATCAACGGCAGGATGATGCATTGTCCACGACGTTCGATACGGGGCCACTGGTTAAGAATATGGATATTGTCGGCGCACCGCGCATCACCTTGCGGGTGTCATGCGACAAACCCCAAGGGCAGATCGCCGTACGGCTGAACCACATCCATCCCGACGGGGCCAGTGCGCGTATTACCTATGGCGTGTTGAACCTGAGCCATCGCAATAGCGCTGAGAACCCCGCCGCCATGGTCCCTGGCAAGACCGAAGAGATCAGCTTTGATCTGGATCACATCGCCTACCGCGTACCTGCGGGCCACAGTCTGCGGGTGTCGATTTCAACCGCCTATTGGCCGCTGATCTGGCCCACGCCAGAGACCGCAGCGCTGACCCTTTCGGGCGGCACAATCGCCCTGCCCCAACGGCCCACGGCAGGCGGCGACGAATATGCGTTCCCCCCGCCCACAGCCGCAGAGCCTTGGCAAACCGAAACCTTGCGCCCCGAAAACCACATCCGGCGACAGGAAACAGATATGGTCACGGGCAATGTGTCGCTGGTGATCGAAGACGACTTTGGCAAAGTAAAAGACGCCGATCACGGGCTGATCAACGGGTCGGTTGCGCGCGAACGCTGGACGATCAATCCCGATGATCCGCTTAGCGCCACGGGCCTATGTCACTGGACCGAAGAACTCGAGCGCGATGGCATCAAATTGCGGACAGAGACTCATTCAAAAATGTGGTCGGATGCGACAACATTTTACCTGACCGCACGATTAGAAGCGTACGAAAACGGTACATTGATTTACGAACGCGACGTCGAGGATGGTATTCCACGACACTTCATGTAATAAAACCGACACATTCACCCAGCTATTAAGTCTTGCGACACAAACGGAAATGCTTAACGTTGTGTCATCAGTCAATAAAAACCACGGCACAAAGTCGTGGATAAAATCACGCACAACACCAGGGAGAAATCATCATGGATGATCAACTAAAACATATGACAGGCCAAGTGGCCAAAGGTACAATGACGCGCCGCGAATTCGTGGGCCGCGCTGCTGCTCTTGGGGTCACTGCTGCAGTCGCCAACTCGATGCTGGCCGGCAATGCTCAGGCCGCCGCACACGAGGCACCGGTTCGGGGTGGCTCGCTCAAGATCGGCTCCTCGGGTGGTGAATCCACCAACACGCTTGACCCGGCCCTGACCGCGTCCGAAGTGCCATTGGACAACCTGCGTCACCTGTATGAAACACTGGTCGAAGTCGATCCAAGCGGCGCAGTTGAACCACGTATGGCCGAAAGCTATGAAGCCTCTGCCGATGCAAAAACTTGGGCGTTCAAGATCCGTAAGGGCATCCAGTTCCACAACGGCAAAGACATGACCCCCGAAGACGTGCTGATGACCATGCAGCGCCACTCGGATGAAAACAGCCAGTCGGGTGCTTTGGGCATCATGCGCGGCATTTCCAACATGAAGGTCGATGGCGACAACTTTATCGTCGAACTCGAAGTCGGCAACGCTGACCTTCCTTATCTAATGGCCGATTATCACCTGATGATCCAGCCCGGCGGCGGCATCGACAACCCCGGTGCCGGCATCGGTACAGGCCCCTACACGCTTGAGGTCGACGAACCCGGCGTGCGCCACGGATTTACCCGCAACGAAAACTACTGGGATGCCGACAACCGCGGCTTTACGGACTATAACGAAGTGCTGGTACTGAATGATGCGACTGCCCGTACGGCGGCGTTGCAATCGGGTCAGGTCAACATGATCAACCGCGTTGACCCCAAGGTTGCGGCCCTGCTGGACCGTGCCCCGAACCTGAGCGTAAAGTCCGTTTCGGGCCGTGGCCATTATGTGTTCATCGCGCATATCGACACCGCACCCTTTGACAACAACGACCTGCGTCTGGCGCTGAAATACGCGATCAACCGCGAAGAAATGGTCGACAAAATCCTGCGCGGCTATGGCTCTATCGGGAACGACATGCCGATCAACGCATCCTATCCGTTGTTCGATGCGTCCATTCCACAGCGCGAGCATTCCATCGAGAAAGCAAAAGAGCATTACGCCAAGTCCGGACACGATGGCAGCCCGATCATCCTGCGCGTTGCCGATGGTGCCTTCCCCGGTGCTGTTGATGCTGCGTCGTTGTTCCTTGAATCCGCCAAAGCAGCTGGTATCCCGCTGGAAATCAAGCGCGAGCCTAACGATGGTTACTGGTCCGAAGTCTGGAACAAGCAGCCGTTCTGCGCATCCTATTGGGGTGGCCGTCCGGTGCAGGACCAGATGTATTCGACAGCCTACCTGTCGACCGCAGACTGGAATGACACCCGTTGGAAGCGCCCTGAATTCGACGCGATGCTGCTTGAGGCACGTGCCGAACTGGACGAAGCCAAACGTAAGGCGATCTATTCCCAGATGGGCCAGATGCTGCGCAACGAAGGCGGTGTGATCCTGCCGATGTTCAACGACTTTGTCGACGGTGTTGCCAGCAACGTTGGTGGCTGGATCGAAGATCCGAACGCCGAACTGATGAACAACAAAGCGCCGATCAAATGCTGGGTCAAAGACGCGTAAGGGTACCATTAGATGCACCCGATACTGACACTGATCGCCCAACGCTTAGCGTTGGGCCTTCTACTCCTCTTTGCCGCGTCAATCCTGATTTTCGTTGGCACCTCGATTTTGCCCGGTGACGTGGCACAATCCATATTAGGCCAATCTGCCACGCCCGAAGCGCTGGCGAATTTACGCCGCGAACTTGGACTGAATGACCCCGCCGTTACCCGCTATTTCTCGTGGCTGGGTGGTGTGTTGCAGGGCGATTTGGGCACCGCGCTGACCAATGGCCGCGACATCGCCGAAAGCCTTGGCGGACGACTGAAAAACACTCTTTTCCTTGCCTTCTGGGCGGCCGCCATATCGGTCCCGTTGGCAATTTTCCTTGGCCTGCTGGCCGTGCGCTACAAAGACCGCTGGCCGGACAAGCTGATCTCGGCTGTGACGTTGACCACGATTTCCATCCCTGAATTCATGATCGGCTATGTGTTGATCTATTGGGTTGCGATCAAATGGCGTATGTTCCCGTCCGTGGCGATCATCAATGACAGCATGACCCTTGGGGCCAAACTGAACGCCATCGCGATCCCCGTCATGGTCCTGACGCTGGTGGTGTTGGCGCATATGATGCGCATGACGCGTGCCGCGATCCTGAACGTAATGCAATCTGCCTACATCGAGACGGCTGAGCTTAAAGGCCTGGGCATGCTCAAGATCATCCGCAAGCACGCCTTTCCAAACGCCATCGCGCCGATCGTGAACGTGGTGATGCTGAACCTTGCCTATCTGGTGGTCGGTGTCGTCGTGGTCGAGGTTGTGTTCGCTTATCCCGGTATGGGGCAATATCTGGTGGACCACGTCAGCAAACGTGATGTGCCTGTGGTCCAAGCCTGCGGTCTGATCTTTGCTGCCGTCTATATCGGTCTGAACCTGATTGCCGACATTGTGTCGATCCTTGCCAATCCACGGCTGAGGCATCCCAAATGAGTTCAGTGCATTTTTCCCCGAAAAAATGCGCTGTGCGCGACCAAGCGTTTTTGCAAAGCAAAACCGCGGGAAGACGCCCATTCGCCGCATCGCCACCGCCCGTTGACCCAATCAAAATTTTGGGAGCAACCTCATGAAAAACATCCCCATCTCTGCCATGATCGGCCTGTTCTTCACCGGCATCTATTTCCTCATGGCAATCTTTGCCCCATGGATCGCACCTTATGGCATGGCCGAAGTCGTCGGTGACGTCTGGGAGCCCTCCTCAAGCGAGTTTCTACTCGGCACTGACAGCATCGGCCGCGATCTGCTTAGCAGGATGATCTATGGCGGGCAGACCACGATCTTTATCGCCACAGCCGCGACAATCCTCAGCTTTACGCTGGGGTCCGTCATGGGCTTTTTCGCCGCTGTGTCTGGCGGCTGGGTCGATCAAGCCCTTTCGCGCTTTGTCGATCTTATCATGTCGATCCCCTCGTTGATCTTTGCATTGGTTGTTTTGTCGGTGATGCCAACGACCGTCCCGATCCTGATCATCCTGATGGGTCTGCTGGACAGCACCCGCGTCTACCGTCTGGCCCGCGCCGTGGCCGTTGACATCACCGTCATGGATTACGTCGAAGCCGCCCGCCTGCGCGGCGAGAAAATCGGCTGGATCATTTTCCGCGAAACCTTGCCAAACGCGTTGTCGCCGCTGGTCGCTGAAATGGGTCTGCGCTTTATCTTTGCGGTGCTGTTCGTGTCCACCCTGTCGTTCCTTGGCTTGGGTGTTCAGCCACCCCAAGCCGATTGGGGCGGCATCGTGAAAGAGAACAAGGAAGGCATCAACTACGGCATTCAGGCAGCACTCTATCCCGCCTATGCGATTGCCACCTTGTGCATCTCGATCAACCTTGTTGCGGATTGGATTTTGAACCGCACCACATCGCTGAAAGGGGGCCGGGGATGACCGAACCACTGCTTAAGGTACGCGGCCTGAAAATTGGTGCGACGGCCTATCCCCCGGGTGAAAAGCCGGTCGCCATCAAGATCGTACACGGCGTCGATTTCGAACTTGAGGCCGGCAAAGTGCTGGGTCTGATCGGTGAATCCGGTGCAGGCAAGTCCACCATCGGTCTGGCCGCGATGGCCTATGGTCGCGGCGGCGTTGAAATCACCGGCGGTGAAGTCTGGGTCAACGGGCGTAATATCCTTCAGGAAAACCTGCGAAACCTCCGGCGTCTGCGCGGTGCCGAAGTGACCTATGTCTCGCAATCTGCGGCGGCGTCCTTCAACCCCGCGAAAAAGATCATGGAGCAGGTCACAGAGGCCGCCATTTTCCAGAACAAGTTCTCAAAAGCCGAGGCCGAGGCGCGTGCGGTGGAACTGTTTGCCAAGCTGGGCCTGCCCGATCCCGAGCACATCGGCGACCGCTATCCGCATCAGGTGTCTGGCGGTCAGCTGCAACGCTGCATGACGGCGCTGGCGCTGTGCCCCGAACCCGATCTGGTGGTGTTCGATGAACCCACGACGGCGCTGGACGTGACCACCCAGATCGACGTGCTGGCCGCAATCAAGGAAGCGATTGCAGCGACCGGTGTGGCCGCGCTGTATATCACCCATGACCTTGCCGTTGTGGCACAGGTCAGCGACCACATCATGGTGCTGCAACAGGGTGATATGGTCGAATACGGCACCGTTGATCAGATCATCAACAATCCCCAAGAAGAATACACCAAGGCGCTGGTGTCTGTGCGGTCGATCAACCACGAAGAAAAGACCCCGACAGACAATCCCGTGCTGCGGGTAGAGAACGTGACAGCCCGCTACAAGGGCACAAATTTCGACGTGCTCAAGAACATCAGCGTTGATATTCACCCCGGCCAAACCCTTGCCGTGGTGGGTGAATCAGGGTCTGGCAAATCGACATTGGCGCGCGTCATCACCGGATTATTGCCCCCCAGCGACGGGCAAATCACCTTTGACGGGCGGGTGTTGAACCCTGAACTGGCGACACGCCCCATCGAAGACCTGCGCGAAATGCAGATGATTTATCAGATGGCCGACACCGCAATGAACCCGCGCCAAACCGTGGGAACCATCATCGGGCGCCCGTTGGAGTTTTATTTCGGCCTGAAAGGAAAAGCCAAGCAGAAGCGTATTCAGGAATTACTGGACGAGATCGAATTGGGCGAAGGTTTCCAAGACCGCTATCCGGCAGAGCTTTCAGGCGGTCAAAAGCAACGCGTCTGTATCGCGCGCGCCCTTGCCGCCAAGCCCAAGCTGATCATCTGCGACGAGGTCACCTCGGCGCTTGATCCGCTGGTGGCGGACGGTATCCTCAAGCTGTTGCTGAATCTGCAAAAGATCGAAGACGTCGCCTATCTGTTCATCACCCACGATCTGGCGACGGTCCGTGCCATCGCCGACAGTATCGCGGTGATGTATCAGGGCGAAGTCGTCCGTTACGGGCCCAAAAGTCAGGTCCTGTCGCCGCCCTTTGACGACTACACCGACTTGCTTCTCAGCTCGGTTCCGGAAATGAAAATCGGCTGGCTGGAAGAAACGATTGAACACCGCCGCATGGAAAGTGCCGGAAACTAGGGTCACCGGATTTTTCGAATTTTCCGCCCCACCCCGCCGATGTAGGACCAAGCTATGAAGACCAAACTGTTACTAATCATCCTTGACGGTGTCCCCTACCGCAATTTCCGGCGCTTGTTTGGGAACCTCGAAGGTTGGGTCGACAGCGGCGATGCCCGTGTGTGGACACAGCGCGCCGTGCTGCCGTCGATCTCGGCGTCGTGCTATGCGTCTATCCACACAGGCGTGGCCCCGGCCGAACACGGG
>NZ_JBFEKM010000008.1:0-42959 GCF_041552635.1 Sulfitobacter sp. | reverse complement strand
TGGTGCGGGCGGGGGGACTCGAACCCCCACGGGCATACGCCCAACAGATTTTAAGTCTGGTATGTCTACCATTCCATCACGCCCGCATTGCGCCGCACAATACCCGGACCGGCGGCGGTGTAAATGGTGAGATGCCGTGGAGGGCCCGTCCAATGCGGACCTTGGCAGAAAAAATAAGCCGCGGACCATCATCGCACGCCTTGGACCTGCTTCAAAAGGGCTTCTCGGGCGGACTGGAGCGGACAAGCTGTGTCGCCCGCGCAGCCGCGGTGTGCCGCCTTGTCTTAGACCCGAAAAATCTGTGGGGCTTTCACTGCCTGCCAGCCCAACGAGAACGGCATGCGCCTCCCCCATTCACACGGGTATTTTCTATATCTGTCGGGCGCGGAATCAGGCCGCCGGTACGGTCAGGTGATATCTGCAAGCATGATTTCTTTGACCGCCTCCATCACCACATAGGTCGAGGTGTTCGAGACAAAGGGCAGTGCTGTGATCGTTTCGCCCAGAAACTTGCGATACGCTTCCATATCACGCGTACGCACCTTAAGCAGATAGTCAAAATTTCCTGCAATCATATGGGCCTGCTCGATTTCGGGCACTTCGATTACGGCTGCATTAAACGCCATCAAAGCAGATTCGCGTGTGTCGCTCAGGCGAACTTCGACAAATGCCACATGATCCAGACCCAATCGAACCGGATCCAGCAAGGCACGATACCCCAGGATGACGCCCGCCTCTTCGAGTCGTTTCAGGCGGGCCTGGGTCGGTGATTTTGACAGCCCGATCCGCTTTGCCAGATCGGTAATACTGATACGCCCGTCTTCGGCCAGAACCGATAAAATCGTCGCATCAAACCGGTCCATCTTTACATCATCATTTATCACGCGAAACACCCAGCAAAAGAACACGTTCCCCAGCAGCATAGATCTGGTTAGAACTTATCGCCGCAACCTGTCCAATATGCCAGTTCTATCTTTCGTCGGGCGCGCGCTTTGGCATGCGTTTCTTGAGTAGTCATTGACGGACAAACCAGCAGCTGTGCGGCCAATTCTGATGGAACAGGGGCCGCCGCCTTGGGGCCTAGCGATTCGCTTGTCGGGCGGTCTTGATCGCGTGCTGCACCGCCAAAACAGGCGTTGTCAGAACGGGAACGCCCATATCAGACAAAAGCATCGCAGCCCCTTGCATCGACGCTTGCGCCAGCACAATGCAGCCAGTCTGCGGTGCGGCCAGCACAACCGTACCAACCGATTGCGCAATACTGCGGTAAAACGCGTTCATGTCGCCTGCCTCGAAATGCGGCCACGCATCGGAACAGATCACCACACGCGCCTGCGCGCCGGTGTCCTTGGCGCACGCCTCGAACAGCGCCAGACTGGGGCTGCGGGTGCTTTCCAGACACAGCGCGATCAGAACGCTAGGGTATGCCGCGGCTGCCGACATCGCGGGCCTGTCGATGCGCAGCACATCCATGCGGTCAAACCGGTCGATCAACGGCCCCAAGGTCGAACAGGTGCACAGAACCACATCTGCGTCCACGGCCCCCGTCAGCTCCACCTCCAGATCGCCGGTCACAGCGTCAAGCCCGTCTGCCTGCGCGCGTGCCAGCAAATCCGGGCGCACGATATGATCCAGCGCGCCGTCCCAGCCTTGGGCGGCAAACAGACCGGCAAAGCGATCCACGTGGACCTGCGCTGTATGCAGACATGTGATCTTCATCTTGGCACCTTCTGACGTTCCGCCCCGCACGCGCGGGTCCTCTTGACCCTACCGGACGGATGGCTAAGGGTCACGGATATGTTTCCCATTCGCGATCATAACCCGTCAGGGCGTACGCCCTATGTGACCTACATGCTGATGGCCATGAATATAGCGGTTTTCCTAAGCTATGTTGGCGTGATGGATAATGACCGCGCGATCAATGCCTTCTTTTTCGACTGGGCCCTGATCCCCGCCCTTGTGACCGATGGACAGGGATATACAGGCATCTTTACCTCGATGTTTCTGCACGGCGGCTGGATGCATCTGGCTGGCAACATGCTGTTTTTATACATCTTTGGCGACAATATCGAAGACGAAATGGGGCATGTTGGCTATCTGGTGTTCTACATTGCCTGTGGGCTGCTGTCTGCGGGGGCACATGTCCTGTCGGCACCAAATTCCCCTGTTCCCATGGTGGGGGCATCCGGCGCGATTGCCGGCGTCATGGGGGGATACCTTCTGCTGTACCCCAAGGCCAAGGTCGATATTCTGATCATCTTTATCGTGTTTTTCCGGATCATTCCGATCCCCGCGTGGATCATGTTGGCACTGTGGCTGGGCATGCAATTCATTGGCGGCGTGGGCGCGGACCCATCTGTTGGCGGCGTGGCCTATTGGGCGCATGCGGGCGGTTTTTTTGTGGGGATGGTGCTGACAATCCCGGTCTGGCTGCGCTTGGGTGGACCAAGGTTCTGGAACCTCACTCAAGGGCACCCGCCCCATCCAGAGGCAAATTATCCCACCGTCCGCAGCCGCATCCCAAAGGTGAAACGCAAATGAAACGCCAACCCGAAACCCATCGCGCAAGCTGCCATTGTGGTGCGGTTGTACTTGAGGCGACATTGCCAACCGGTCTGATGTCCGCCAGTCGCTGCACCTGCAGCTTTTGCCGCAGACGCGGGGCGGCCGCTGTGACTGCCATCGCCAGTTCGGTCAAAGTGCTGCAAGGCGTGGACAATCTGACGCTTTACACGTGGGGTACGGGCGTGGCGAAACATTATTTCTGCAAGACGTGCGGCATCTACACCCACCACCAGCGCCGCGCGGACCCGACCCAATGCGGCATCAATCTGGGTTGCATCGACGGGGCCGAACCTTGGACGATGGAACCCCTCCCCTATACCGATGGTGTGAACCATCCGTCAGATCGGTAATTGCCCAGAGGATCGGGCTTGCCCACCCACCTCCGCAGCAAAGTGACGCAACGGCAGGCCAATTATTGCGATAAAACGACCGGCGACATGGAACAGCGGTCTGCCGAAACCGTTTGCTTATCAGAACGTGATGCCTGTCGCACGAATGTTGACGGGCTGCGCGATCCTCTGAATTGAATAAAAGGATAATCCGAGATGAAAATATTGATGGTTCTGACGTCGCACGACAAACTAGGTGATACCGGCAACAAGACCGGGTTCTGGCTCGAAGAGTTCGCAGCACCCTATTATGTCTTCAAAGATGCGGGTGCAGATATCACGTTGGCCTCCCCCAAGGGCGGACAACCGCCGCTTGACCCGTCAAGCGACGCAGATGATGCGCAAACCGATGCAACGAAACGGTTTAAAGCAGATGATGCGTCGCAAAAGGAATTGGCAAACACAGCCGTGCTGTCGACCATTTCTGCCGACGGGTATGACGCGGTCTTTTATCCCGGTGGTCATGGCCCCCTTTGGGACTTGGCCGAAGACGGCGACAGCAAGGCGTTGATCGAAACGTTCATGGCCAGCGACCGACCCCTAGGTGCCGTGTGCCACGCCCCTGCCGTGTTCAAGCATCCTAAAGGTGCCGATGGCAAATCCGTCGTTTCGGGTAAAACAGTTACCGGCTTTACCAACACCGAAGAAGAAGGCGTTGGCCTGACCGACGTCGTCCCCTTCTTGGTCGAAGACATGTTGAAGGCGAATGGCGGCGACTACCAAAAGGGCGACGATTGGGCATCTTTCGTTGTGGTGGATGGCAAACTGGTAACCGGGCAGAACCCCGCATCGTCAGAAGAAGCCGCGAAAAAACTGCTGGCGCTGCTATAATCCGTGGCGGTGCCGGATTTACAGCGCGCTGCATGGCCTGCTGAAATCCGGCACCAGCACAAACAAAAACGGCCTGTCATGAAGACAGACCGTTTTTTGTTTCACTACCTTTATCAGAGCAGCTGAATTTCTTAACCGCGGGCGATTTTAGCAAATCCCGAAAACAGCGCCTCGTTCGCGCAAACGATTTCGCCGTCCTGCAAGATGTCGCCTTCTGGGTTTAGCGGTTCGACCATGCCGCCTGCTTCGCGCACGATCAGCATGCCTGCCGCCAAATCCCATGAATTCAAACGGCGTTCCCAATAGCCGTCATAGCGCCCTGCGGCCACATAGGCCAAATCAAGCGCGGCAGATCCCCAACGGCGCACACCGGCGCACACCGGCAAAATACGGCCAAGGTCGCGCAATGTGTCGGGCAAATCGCCACGACCGGCAAACGGCAAGCCAGTGGCAAAAATCGATTCGATCATCCGGTGACGGCCAGACACACGCAAACGCATATCATTCATCCACGCGCCTGCGCCCTTTTCGGCAAAGAACATCTCGTCCTTGGCGGGGTCAAACACCACACCGGCGACAATCTGGCCTTTGTGTTCAAGCGCAATCGAGATCGCCCAGTGGGGCAAACCGTGCAGAAAGTTCGTCGTCCCGTCGAGCGGGTCCACGATCCAGCGGCGTGTTGGGTCCTGGCCCTCTTCGCCGCCACCTTCTTCGGCCAGCCAGCCATAGGTGGGACGCGCGCCCATCAGTTCTTCTTTGATGGTCTTTTCGGCCTGAAGATCAGCGCGGCTGACAAAGTCGCCTGCACCTTTCATGGATACCTGAAGGTTCTCTACTTCACGGAAATCCTTGACCAGCCCGCGGCCTGCGCGCCGCGCGGCCTTGATCATGATATTTAGATTTGCACTGCCAACCATTTTTCGGGCCTCTCATTGGATCAGCCCTCCCTTTAAGCGCACAAACCCAGATTGCCAAGGGGCTGCCCAAACCTGACGCAACGTGGTGTGCGTGCCTGCCTTGCGTGTGACCGCGATCCAGATACGGTGACCGCAATAAATCATAAATAAACCGGAGGACACTACATGACCGATACAATGAAGCACATCGTTCTGGCATCGCGCCCAGATGGCGCACCCACAGCAGATAATTTCCGTCTTGAGGAATCGCCCGTGCCAACGCCGGGCGACGGCGAAGTGCTGGTGCGCGTGCATTACATGTCGCTTGACCCCTATATGCGCGGTCGCATGGACGATGCGAAATCCTATGCTGCCCCCGTGCCGATCGGCGGCACCATGGAGGGCGGTTCCGTCGGCGAAGTGATCGCGTCAAACAGCCCCGATTTCAAACCGGGCGATTTCGCATTCGGCATGTTCGGCTGGGCCACCCATGGCGTGCAGCCCGCCAAGATGCTGCGCAAGGTTGACCCCGCTCAGGCACCGATCACCACATCGCTGGGTGTTTTGGGCATGCCCGGCTTTACCGGCTGGCAAGGTCTGATGGAATATGGCCGCCCGAAAGCAGGCGAAACGCTGGTCGTTGCCGCCGCCACAGGTCCGGTCGGGTCCATGGTCGGTCAGATCGCCAAGGCGCACGGGTTGCGCGTGGTCGGCATCGCGGGTGGTGCAGACAAATGCGCCACAGCCAAGGAACATTTCGGCTTTGACGAATGCCTTGATCACCGCGCCTATGCCGATGCCAAATCCCTGAGCGCCGCGTTGAAAGAAGCCTGCCCCAAAGGCATCGACATCTATTTCGAAAACGTCGGCGGCAAGGTGCTTGAGGCAGTGATCCCGTTGATGAACCCCTTTGGCCGTATCCCGATCTGCGGCATGATCGCATGGTACAACGCCGGTGGGCTTGGTGCGAACGCGGCACAAGAAACCCTGACAGCCCCCAAACTGTGGCGTACGATTCTGGTGAATTTCCTCAGCGTGAACGGTTTCATTATCTCGAACCACTGGGCCAACTTCCCCAACTTCCTGAAAGAAGTCGCACCCAAAGTCGCCGACGGGTCTGTCGCCGTCCAAGAAGACATCACCGAAGGTCTGGAAAACGCCCCCAAAGCGTTCATGGACCTGCTGACCGGCGGCAACAACGGCAAGGCCATCGTCAAGGTTGTCTAACTAACCAGCGTTGGGCGGGGATGACCCCCGCCCTACACTCAGCTCTGTTGAAGCTTGCGCGCCTCTTGGCCCGCCAGCTTTAGCAGTTCATCCATATACGGCTTGCCCAGATCATCCTGTCGCACCGCCGCATATAACCTGCGCGTGATGCCGTTTTCGGTCAGGGGGCGCGTGACATAATCATTGCTGTATTTGACCTCGCGCACCACCCAGTCGGGCAGCACCGCCACCCCGCGGTTGGATGCCACCAACAACAAGATCACCGCCGTCAGTTCCACCTGCCGGATCGCCAACGGCTCGACCTTGGCCGGGATCAGCAACTGGCTGAACACATCCAGCCGCGTCCGCTCCACCGGATAGGTGATCAACGTCTCGGTCCTGAAATCCTTGGCCTCGATGAAATTCTTCTTGGCCAACGGGTGGCTGCTGGCCGCAACAAACACCGCCTGATAGTCAAACAGCTCGACAAACTCGACGCCCGGCAATTCTTCTGGGTCCGATGAGACCACCAAATCCACCTCTTCGCGCAACAACGCGGGCAACGCGTCAAAGGCCAGACCGGGGCGAATATCAACATCCACATCCGGCCATGACTTGCGGAACTGCTCAAGCACCGGGAACAGCCACTCAAAACACGCATGGCATTCAATAGCGATGTGCATCCGCCCGGTGCTGCCCGCGCGCAACCCCATGAATTCAGCCTGCGCGGCCTCTAGCTGCGGCAACACCTGCTGCGCCAGCTTGAGCAACCGCAACCCCGCGGGCGACAATTTCAGCGGCTTGGACCGGCGCACAAACAGCTCGACGCCCGCCTGATCCTCAAGCCCCTTAACCTGATGCGACAGGGCCGATTGCGTGATGTTCATCTGCTCGGCGGCGCGTGCCAACCCGCCTGCTTCGTGAATCGCCTGAATAGTACGCAGGTGACGGAACTCAATATGCATATGAGGCGTTCCTCATGTTGAAGATGAAAGTTATGAGTTTGTTTCACAACTATAACTGTGCGACAAGAGTTGAAAGCCAGAATAGGACCTTAAAAAATGACCAGCCCCGCCGTTTCCTTCGAAGTGTTCCCGCCCAAATCCGTTGATGCGTCTTTCCGCCTTTGGGACACGGCGCAGGCGCTCGCGCCTCTGGCACCGCGCTTTTTCTCGGTCACCTATGGCGCTGGCGGCACAACCCGCGATCTGACCCATGATTCTGCGCATGTGCTGCGCCGCACCTCGGGTCTGCCCGTTGCCGCACACCTGACCTGCGTCGGGGCCAGCAAGGCCGAAACCCTTGAGGTCGCCAACAGTTTTGCCGAAATCGGCGTGACCGATATCGTCGCCCTGCGCGGCGATCCAGAAAACGGGGCCAAGGTATTCACCCCTCACCCCGAAGGCTTTGCAAACAGCGTCGAACTGATCGAAGCCTTGGCTGCCACTGGCAAATTCACTCTGCGCATCGGGGCCTACCCCGAACCACACCCCGAAAGCCCTGATCAGGCGCAAAACATCGAATGGCTCAAGCGCAAGTTCGATGCCGGCGCTGACGAAGCAATGACCCAGTTCTTTTTTGACGCAGACACCTTCCTTCGGTTCCGCGATGATTGCGCGGCGGCGGGGATCACCAAAACCATCACGCCGGGCATTATGCCGATCACCAACTGGAAATCTGCGCGCGGCTTTGCAACGCGCTGTGGCACATCGGTTCCCACATGGCTCGATGACGCCTTTGAAACAGCGATCCGCGATGACCGGCACGACCTGCTGTCCACCGCGCTGTGCACCGAAATGTGCAGCAAACTGGTCGATGAGGGAGTCGAGAACCTGCATTTCTACACGCTCAACCGCCCCGAACTGACCCGCAGCGTCTGCCGCGCCTTGGGCGTCACAGCACAAACAGCCCTCGCGGACGTGGCGTAAAACCGATCACCGCTTGCCCTTCGGGGCGCAATTCAACAAGCTTCTCCGGCACGCAATTGCCGGAGATTTTTTATGCCACGTGTCGCCAATTCCCCTCAAGATCTGCTCCCCCAAGCCGAAGCGCTCAAGCTTTCAGGCCTTGAGTTCATGCAGAAAATTCTGGACGGCACCAACCCCGGCCCGCCCATCGGCCAAACCATGGGCTACAAGCTTTACGAGGTCTCTGACGGGCGCGCGGTCTTTCGCGGGGCCCCTGAATTCAACGTAACCAACCCCTTGGGCACGGTGCATGGCGGCTGGTACGGCACGTTGCTCGATTCCGCGATGGCCTGCGCGGTACAAACCAAGGTCCCCCGTGGTTCGATTTACACAACGCTGGAATATAAAATCAACATCCTGCGCAGCATCCCTCTGGGTATGGAAATCGAATGCATCGGTACCACCAACCACGTTGGCCGCTCAACCGGTGTCGCCAACGGTGAAATCCGCGGCATCAAAGACGGCAAGCTCTATGCCACAGGCTCTACAACCTGCATCATCATGCAAATCATAAAATAACCCCATCTTCTCTGGCTCTTAAATATCCCGGGGGTGCCCGTCAGGGCGGGGGCAGCGCCCCCTCTTCCCCTCAGCAAGCCTATTCGGCAGCCATCGCTTGCGCATTCAGCAACTGCCAAACCTTGTGCGGTGTGAAAGGCATGTCTGCCTGACGCACGCCCTGATCCCACAACGCATCTTGCACCGCATTGGAAATCGCAGCCAAAGCGCCGACCGTCCCCGCCTCCCCGCATCCTTTCATGCCCATCAAATTGGCGGTCGAGGGCACAGGCTCGGAATTGAACGTGATAAACGGAACGTCCACCGCGCGCGGCATGGCATAGTCCATAAAGGATGCCGTCAAAAGCTGACCATCCTCATCATAGACGACATGCTCCTGAATGGCCTGACCAATCCCCTGTACAACACCACCATGCACCTGGCCTTCGGCCAGCATCGGGTTGATAAGGTTCCCAAAATCGTCCACCACCGTGTAGCGGTCCACGGTCACGACGCCGGTCTCAGGGTCAATCACAACCTCAGAAACATGCGCGCCGTTGGGATAGCTACGCCCCGGCAACGTCGCGCGCTCGTGATGAACCAGCAGATCATCGCGCCCCTTTTCACGGGCCAGGTCGGCGACCTCCAACATTGTCGGCGTCATATTCGACCCGTCCGCGCGGAACCGTTCGTCGTCAAAACTGATCTGGGACGCAGGCACGCCCATCTCATCAGAAAGAAACGCGGTGAAGGCGTCGGTCATCTTGGCGACAGTCGCCAATGTCGCGGTGCTTTGGGTTGTGACCGACCGCGAGCCGCCGGTGCCGCCACCTTGCTTGATTAAATCACTATCGCCTTGGATCACATGGATCAGATCGGCAGGAATGCCAGTCTGGTCAGACAGGAACTGTGCATAGACCGTCTCGTGCCCCTGCCCGTTTGACTGGGTGCCCACATAGATAAACACGGTACCATCTTCGTTGAACTCGACCTTGGCCCCCTCGGATGGATCGCCCAAAATGCTCTCGATATAATAGCACAGCCCCTGACCGCGCAGCAGGCCATTTTTGGCATCCGCCGCCTTGCGGGCCTCAAACCCCGCACGGTCCGCCTCATGAGCAGCGCGCGTCAGCAAGCGGTCGAATTCACCAACATCATAGTTTTCGCCCGTGGCGGACATATAGGGAAACTGTTCTGGTTTGATAAAATTGATGCGCCGCAGATCCCATGGGTCAATTCCAAGTTCGCGCGCGGCGCGGTCCATCAAACGCTCAAGCACGTAAATCGCTTCGGGGCGACCCGCACCACGATAGGCGTCAACCTGCACGGTGTTGGTATAGTATCCTTCCACCTGCAACCATGTTGTCTGCACGTCGTAAACGCCCATCAAAACACGGCTGAACAGGGTCGCCTGAATAGGCTGTCCAAACTGACTGTTATAGGCCCCAAGATTACATTTGCTGCTGACACGATACGCGGTGATCTTGTTGTTTTCGTCAAATGCAAATTCGGCCAGCGACGTCAGATCGCGCCCGCCATTGTCGCTCAGCATTGCTTCGGTACGATCCGACATCCAGCGCACCGGGCGGCCCGCAACACGCGCCGCTTGCGCGACCGAGAAATACTCGGGGTAGGTCATCCCCTTCATCCCGAAACCGCCGCCGGTATCTGGGTTGGTGACCCGCACATGTTCGTCATCCAAGCCGAACACCCGCTTGAGGTTATCCTTGTGGTTCCAGACCCCCTGTCCGTTGTTGGACACGTGCAGCTTACCGTTTTCCCATTCCGCATAGCATCCGCGCGGCTCAAGCGAATTCACGATGATCCGGTTGTCCCCCACATCCAGCGAGACCGTCTTGGCCGCCGTATCAAACGCCTTTTGCGTTGCGTCCTCGTCGCCCAAGCCCCAGTCAAACGCGAGGTTGTCCGGTGCCTCGGCGTGCAATGCTTCGCCGCCCCGAACCAGTCCCATATGGGCGGGGACCTCATCCACATCCAGCATGATCAACTCGGCGGCATCGCGCGCCTGTTCCATTGTATCGGCGATGATAACTGCGACCGGTTCCCCGACAAAACGCACCTTGCCCTTGGCCAGCATCGGGCGCAGCGGCTTGGCCCCTTCGGTGCCATCACGGTTTTTCAAAACCGCACCAACCATGGAAATATCCATCCCCGCGGCCTCAAGATCATCGATGGTCAGCACCGCATGAACGCCTTCGGCCTCGCGCGCGTCTGCCACGTCAAGCGACGCAATCACACCATGCGCCACCGGCGAGCGAAAGAAATACGCATGCAGCGCCTGATCCGGTGAGATGTCGTCGACATAGCGCCCTTCGCCGGTCAAAAACCGCACATCTTCGACTCGTTTTACCGGCTGGCTTTTCCCGAACTTATCCATCTGCGCGCATCCTTTGGAAATTCATCATATATTTCGGCTGACATTAGCTTGCATACCCGCGATGTCCAGACACCCGGTGCAAAACCCGGCACCGCATTAAGGCCAAGTTTTCAGCACGCCAGCCTTCCCCTTTGCGCCATGCTCCGCTAGATCATCGTCAAGTTTAAAGAAGGACGCTGATCATGGCACTCGACAAGAATTTTGACGCCGCCCAAGCCGAAGCCCGCCTCTATGCCGCATGGGAGGCCTCAGGGGCCTTCAAAGCGGGGGCCAACGCCAGCCGCGACGAGACCTATTGTGTCATGATCCCGCCGCCCAACGTCAACGGATCGCTGCACGTTGGTCACGCATTCAACAACACCCTGCAGGACATTCTGGTGCGCTGGCACCGCATGCGCGGCTTTGACACCCTGTGGCAACCGGGGCAGGACCACGCAGGCATCGCCCTGCAATTGGCCGTCGAAAACAAGCTGGCCGAAACCGGCATCAAACGCACCGACCTGACGCGCGATGAATTCCTGAAACATGCTTGGGCCTACAAAGAAAGCACCGCTGACACCATCGTCGGTCAGCTCAAGCGGCTTGGGTCGTCCTGCGACTGGTCGCGAAATGCCTTTACGATGTCCGGCGCGCCCGGTGACACCCGCGTCGGGCACGAGAATTCCCCGAATTTCCATGACGCCGTCATCAAAGTCTTTGTGCAGATGTACCAAAGCGGGAAAATCTATCGCGGCAAACGTCTGGTCAACTGGGACCCCCGGTTTGAAACGGCGATCTCTGACCTCGAAGTGGAAAACATCGAGGTTCCCGGTCACATGTGGCACTTCAAATATCCGCTCGCGGGTGGGGCCACCTATGAATACATCGAAAAAGACGAAGACGGCAACGAGACCCTGCGTGAGACCCGCGACTATATCTCAATCGCCACCACCCGCCCTGAGACCATGCTGGGCGATGGTGCCGTTGCCGTACACCCGTCGGATGAACGCTATGCACCTATCATCGGGAAACTGTGCGAAATTCCCGTTGGCCCCAAGGAATCCCGCCGCCTGATCCCGATCATCACTGACGAATATCCCGACAAGGATTTCGGCTCGGGTGCGGTGAAAATCACTGGCGCGCATGATTTTAACGACTACCAGGTCGCCAAGCGCGGCGGCATCCCGATGTACAACCTGATGGACACCAAGGCCGCGATGCGCGCCGATGGCAGACCCTATGCCGAGGAAGCCGCGATTGCCCAACAGATCGCGAACGGCGCGCTAGAATTCGACGAGGCGATGATCGCCGCGATGAACCTTGTCCCCGAAGACTACCGTGGCCTTGACCGCTTTGACGCCCGCAAAAAAGTTATCGCAGACATCACCGCCGAGGGTCTGGCCGTGATGATCGAAAACCCCCGTAGGGTGGATGATAACCCACCTTCCGAAGGCGAAACCGAAGAGCCCGCCCTGATCCCCTATGTCGAAAACAAACCCATCATGCAGCCCTTCGGCGACCGCTCGAAGGTCGTGATTGAACCGATGCTGACGGACCAGTGGTTCGTAGACACCGACCAAATCGTCGGCCCCGCGCTGGATGCCGTGCGCAATGGCGACGTCAAAATCATGCCTGAATCGGGCGAAAAAGTGTATTACAACTGGCTCGACAACATCGAACCCTGGTGCATCTCGCGCCAGCTGTGGTGGGGGCATCAGATTCCGGTGTGGTACGGGCCAAGCGTTACCCACACAAAAAACGAAGACGGAACCGTTTCGGATGAATGGGACATCAAAAACCCTGTCCACTTCTGCGCGGCGACCCTTGACGAAGCACTAGCCTTGGCGGTCGATTATTATCAGCCCAGCGGCGCGCACGGCTATCTTGTCGCTGACGAAGCACAATCGCCCGAACAGTCCATCGCAGGCAAATTTGACGACCACGGTCAGCCCATCCAGCTTTGGCGCGATCCTGACGTGCTGGACACGTGGTTCTCCTCTGGCCTGTGGCCGATTGGCACCCTTGGCTGGCCCGAGGAAACGCCAGAGCTTAAAAAATACTTCCCCACTTCGGATCTCATCACGGGTCAGGATATCCTGTTCTTCTGGGTCGCCCGCATGATGATGATGCAGCTCGACGTGGTGAAACAAATCCCCTTCGACACCGTCTACCTCCATGGCCTCGTCCGCGATGCCAAAGGCAAGAAGATGTCGAAATCCGTCGGCAACGTTATCGACCCGCTGGAAATCATTGACGAATACGGTGCCGATGCCCTGCGCTTTACCAATGCGGCGATGGCATCTTTGGGCGGTGCGCTGAAACTCGACACCGCGCGCATCGCAGGGTACCGCAATTTCGGCACCAAAATCTGGAATGCACACCGCTTTGCAGAGATGAATGGCGTGTTCGACGACGGCGTGCCAGCGGTGAACTACACCAGCCACACTCAAGTCAGCCACACCCTCAACAAATGGATCATCGGCGAAACCGCCCGCGTCCGCGAGGAAGTCGACGCTGCACTCGAACACTACCGCTTTAACGATGCTGCAAACGCGATATATGCCTTTGTCTGGGGCAAGGTCTGCGACTGGTATGTTGAGCTGTCCAAACCCCTGCTGCAAGACGATGCCCCCGAGGCGACCGAGACACGCCAGACCCTAAAATGGGTTCTGGATCAATGTCTTGTCCTGATGCACCCGATCATGCCCTTCATCACCGAAGAGCTTTGGCAAACCACAGGCACGCGTGCGAAAATGCTCATCCACGCGGATTGGCCTACCTATCGCGTGGCTGATATGCTGGACGCCGATGCTGATCGCGAATTGAACTGGGTCATTGGCCTGATTGAATCCATCCGCTCTGCCCGCGCCCAGATGCATGTGCCTGCGGGCCTAAAAGTGCCAATGCTTTGCACCGCGATGGATGGCGCTGCCCAAGCCGCTTGGGATGGCAACGAGGCCATGATCAAACGCCTCGCGCGTGTTGATAGCCTTGAGAAAATAGCAGATTTCCCCAAGGGCACCGTATCCATTGGCACACCGGGCGCAACCTTTGGTCTGCCACTGGCTGGCCTGATCGACATCGACGCCGAAAAAGCCCGTCTGCAAAAGTCACTGGATAAATTGGGCAAAGAGATCGGTGGCCTCAAAGGACGCCTCAACAATCCTAAATTCGCCGCCTCCGCCCCGCCAGAAGTCGTCGCTGAAGCGCAGGGCAATCTGGATGCACGGCAAGAAGAAGCAGATCAACTTCAGGCCGCGTTGGGTCGATTGGCAGAGTTGGGGTAAACAACGGTCTATTCCAAATGGATTTTCATCCTCGCCGAAGGCATTTAGTTCTTCTGGACCACCAAAAGAGATTTTATGCCTTCGGCGAGGATTTTTTACCATTTGGAAACCGAAACTTGTGATCCTGATTTAGCGGTCCTAGCTGGGAAGCGAAGATCGTCCATTTGGAAAGCCCCGTCTGCCTTCGCAGGCGGGGCCGACTCTATTAATCGTTAAAAACGGCGGGGCGTTTTCCGAATTCGGCGGCGATGACTTCCATCTGATGGGGGCGGCCTAGCAGTTCAGCCTGCTCGCGGGATTCTTCGAGCAACACGTCATTCTCTTCGGAAATCTCGGCGAATGCAGTAAGACGCTTGGCGGCCTTTATGGCGCTTGGGCTTTTGCCTGCGATCGTGCTGGCCAGCTCCATTGCGGCCGCCAGCGGATCTTCTGCAACCTGCGTCACCAGCCCCCATCGTTCGGCTTGGGCCGCGTCAACGGGTTTCGCCGTATAGGTCAGCAAGCGCAGCACATCCCCGCGCACAAGCTTAGGCAGCAGCACCATCCCGCCCATATCGGGAACAATGCCCCATTTCATTTCCATCACAGCCATCTCGGTCCCCGGGGCGGCAATGCGAATGTCCGCACCAAGGGCGAGTTGCAGACCTGCCCCGTAGACCTTGCCATGCAGTGCCGCGATCACTGGCACACCAACGCGGGTCCAGACCATGGCGACCTCTTGCCACTGGTTGGTGGTGCCATCCCCGTGGGTGCGGGGCATCATGCGGTCTGCCGGATTGCCGCCAGCCAGCGCCCCCATCGCGCTGATGTCGATGCCTGCGCAAAAGGCTTTGCCTTCGCCTGAAAGCACGACTGCGCGGGCATTTGACGCTGCCACCTCGTTGCCTGCGGCGATCACGGCGTCGATCATTTCCTGATCCACAGCATTCATTTTGTCAGCTCGGGTCAGGCGTACGTGAGCGATGTGATTTTCGTATGTAATTGACAGGCGGGCCATCTTATCCTCCGGTTGGTTTGTACCATCTGGACCTTTATGTACGGCGCTGCATAGGAAAACGCTACGGCACCCGCTCAGCCACGGATGGTGATCGGTTAACCATGCGCCGTGTGTTTTCAATACTTGCCCTCGTCCCAACCGTTGCGCTACGTCAGACAGATGACACATGCCCGCCTGACCCCGCTTGCACAATCTTTGCCCTCGACCGTGCCCTTTGTCGGCCCCGAGACGCAGGAACGCGCCGCGTCCCGCCCCTTTGAGGCACGGCTGGGCGCAAATGAAAACGTCTTTGGCCCCTCGCCCCGCGCCACTGAGGCGATGTGCGCGGCAGAGCAATGGATGTACGGCGACCCAGAAAGCTTTGATTTGCGCGCAGCCCTTGCCGCGCATCATGGCATCACGCCGGCCCATATCATCGTGGGTGAAGGCATTGATGGGCTGCTTTGCTATCTTGTTCGGTTGATGGTCGCGCAAGGAGATGCTGTCGTCACCTCGGACGGTGCCTATCCTACATTCAACTACCATGTGGCAGGGTTTGGCGGGGTGCTGCACAAGGTCCCCTACAGCGGCGATCACGAGGACCCGCAGGCATTGTTTGCCAAGGCGGCCGAGGTGGACGCAAAGCTGGTTTATCTTGCCAATCCCGACAACCCGATGGGCAGTTGGCACAGCGGTGCAGATTTGATCACGGCGATGGCGCAGTTGCCAAAAGGCTGCCTGCTGGTTTTGGACGAAGCCTATATCGATTGCGCGCCTAAGGGCACCGCCCCTGATCTAAGCGCCGATGACCCCCGCCTGATCCGCATGCGGACGTTTTCCAAGGCCCATGGGCTGGCAGGTGCGCGGGTCGGCTATGCCATTGCAGCGCCTGATCTGATCACTGCTTTTGGCAAGGTCCGCAACCATTTCGGCATGAACCGCGCCGCCCAAGCCGGGGCGTTGGCCGCCTTGCAAGACGCAGGTTGGCTGGCCCATGTGCAGGCGCAGATTGCTGCCGCACGGGACCGTATCGGCCAGATTGCGCACGATAACGGCTTGGTGCCTCTGCCTTCGGCGGCGAATTTTGTGGCGATTGATTGCGGACGTGACGGTGATTTTGCCAAGGCCGTGCTGGACGGGCTGGTGGCACGGGGCATCTTTGTGCGCATGCCGTTTGCAGCACCGCAAAACCGGTGCATCCGCGTCAGTTGCGGCACACCCGACAATCTGGATGCCTTTGCGGCAGCGCTGCCGATGGCATTGGCCGACGCAAAAAACAGGTAACGCGATTATTTTCACGTTGATTTAAATTTCGCGTTATAGTTCGGAGAAGCCCAAGCAAGAGCCCCCGATGCGCGAAGATCACGACCGCCCCTCTGCACCGAATTTTACCCACGCCTGCATCGTGATGTTCGGCGTGAATATCTTTTGGCTTTTCATGGTGATTTGGGTCGTCTGGGGGCTGCTGGCTGTGGCGCTGTGCGGTTGGGCTGTAAATCTATTGATCAACTGGATCGCACAGCGTCTGGATTAGGGTCAGGAACCGCCAATCACCTTGGCCGCTGCGTCCAATGCCCCCGGCCCGCGCTTGATCCCCAAGGCTGACATGCCGGCCTCTATCCCGCCAAGCAGACCCATGATCATCTGTCCGTTCACATGACCCATATGCCCCAGACGGAAAAACCCATGGCTTTCCGCACTCCCCGGAGGGGCCATGCCAAGGCCGATGCCCAGCGTCAGACCGATGTTTTCTTGTACCCATTCACGCAATTGCGTGGCCTGAGGGGCCTCAAGCCGCAGCGCGGTGACTGCATGGCTGCGCAGCGCCGGATCAGCGATATTCATCGCAAGCGTGCCTTCGGTGCCCCACGCCTCGCAAGCAGCCCAGACCGCACGCGCAAGGGTCGCGTGGCGCGCCCAAACGGCCTCAACCCCTTCGGTTTTGATCATGTCGACTGCCACCTGTAGGCCATAGATATGGTGCGTGGGCGCTGTGCCGCAGTGATATTGGTAGAACTCTTGTGGATTGGCGCGCGGAGTCCAATCCCAAAAACGGCTGACCCGCGTCATCTTGGCCCGCACTTCGGCGGCGCGGTCGTTGAAAAACACAAAGCTGACACCGGGCGGCACCATCAGACCCTTTTGGCACCCGGTGACCATGACATCGACGCCCCAGCGGTCCATCTCGAAGATGTCACAACCGAAAGACGCAATGCAATCGGCCATCAACAACGCCGGATGATCGACCGCATCCAACGCCGCGCGCACGCCCGCAATATCATTGCGCACAGACGTCGAAGTATCGACATGCACCGCCAGTACAGCCTTGATTTCATGGGCAGTGTCGGCCTCGAGCCGGTCGGCGATCTGGTCCAGATCCATCGCGGACTGCTTGCCGAAATCCATCACCTCGACATCGGCCCCCAGCCCGGTCGCCGTGTCACCCCAGCCATGACCAAAGCGGCCCGTTGCGGGCACCAGCACCTTGTCACCGGGCGCGATCACATTGCTCAGCGATGCTTCCCACGCCGCGTGACCGTTGCCGATATACATCGCCACATGATGCTGCGTGCGCGCAATATCGCGCAACCCCTGCATCAGGGGCGGCATCATATCCACCAACGCGCCCGAATAGATGTTCGGAGCCGGACGGTGCATCGCATTCAAAACCGCTTCGGGCATGACAGACGGGCCCGGTATCGCAAGATAGCCCCGCCCGTGTGACAGATTTACAGGCGATGACTTGGGGGGAGTAGACATAAAAAGCGGGGCCTTTCTGGGACTGTGTTGCGGGCCAACTTACGCGCGCGCGGCGCGGCGTCAATCGCGATTGACGCGACGGTCAGCCAGACAAACAATCGCGGCGCGCTTGCCCTAGGCGGCCGCCGTGCGTAAACCGAAAGGGCATTTGCCCAAAGGAACGTGGCCCCCGGTATGACTGAAGTGACCTATAGTTCTAAAGAATTGCTGAAATGGCTTTGGAAGGACTACTTGAAAAAACACATGGGACTGTTGGCTGTTGCCATCCTTTTCATGTCAATCGAGGGTGCGTCCATGGGCGCGCTGGCCAAGTTGATGCAGCCGATGTTCGATCAGGTGTTTGTCGCAGGTCAGGAAAGCGCATTGTTGGTCGTCGGGCTGGTGCTGGTCGGGATCTTTGTGCTGCGGGCTGTGGCCGGGATCACGCAAAAGGTGCTTTTGACCCGCATTTCATTGAAATCAGCGGCGGATATGCGGATTGATCTGCTGGACCGGATGATGATCCAGGACGGCGCGTTTCACCAGAACCATCCGCCCGGTTTCCTGATCCAACGGGTGCAATCAGATGTGAATGCCATCGGTGCCGTCTGGCAGGCGGTGATCACCGGCACGGGCCGTGATTTGATGGGGCTGATTGTGCTGTTGGGGGTTGCGATTTCGATCGATCCGGTTTGGGCTCTGCTGGCCTGTATCGGTGTGCCTTTGATGGTGATGCCAGCGGCCCTAGCCCAACGGTTTGTGCGCCAGCGGTCCCGCGAGGCGCGCGACATCGGTGCCAATCTGTCGACGCGGCTAGACGAGGTGTTTCACGGCATCGTCCAGATCAAACTGAACGCGCTGGAACGCTATCAGGCCAAGCAATACCGAGACATCACAAAGACTTACATTCGCACCGAAGTGCGCGCCGCCTTTGGCAATTCGGCCATTCCGGGGATGATCGACATCATGTCAGGCATCGGTTTTATGGCTGTGATCCTGTACGGCGGGTCCGAGATTATTTCGGGCGACAAGACCATCGGCCAGTTCATGACCTTCTTCACCGCGATGGGCTTTACCTTTAACCCGTTGCGCCGCTTGGGTGCGATCAGCGGCCTGTGGCAGACTGCAGCAGCCGCACTTGAGCGTATCAAAGAGCTGATGGATGAGCCCGTTAACCTTAAATCACCCGCAAATCCGACGCCGGTGCCAACCGGCCTACCCAATATCAATCTGAAAGGTGTCAGTCTTTCTTATGGGGATGCAAAGGTTCTGGATGATCTGAACATGAGCGCGATGGCGGGCCAAACCACCGCGCTGGTCGGCGCGTCGGGTGCAGGAAAGTCCACCATTTTTAATCTGTTGACCCGGTTGATTGACCCACAGGAAGGGGCGATTACAATAGGCGGCGTGGCCATCACGGAAATGGACATTCCAGAACTGCGCGGCCTGTTTTCAGTCGTTTCACAAGAGGCATTGCTGTTTGACGAAACCCTGCGCCAGAACATCGTGCTGGGCCGCGAAGACGTCAGCGACGCCGAATTACAATCGGTTCTCGAGGCCGCCCATGTGGCCGATTTCCTGCCCAATCTGGAACACGGGCTTGAAACCCCGGTCGGTCCGCGCGGTTCGGCCCTGTCAGGCGGGCAACGCCAACGCGTCGTGATTGCGCGCGCCTTGCTGCGCAACACGCCGATCTTGCTGCTGGACGAGGCGACTAGCGCGCTGGATGCCCAATCCGAAAAGGTCGTGCAACAAGCCTTGGACCGCTTGTCAAAGGGCCGCACGACCATTGTGATCGCGCACCGTCTGGCCACCATTCGCGGGGCTGACAAGATCATTGTGATGGACCGCGGCCGTGTGATGGATGAGGGCACTCATGACGAATTGCTGTCGCGCGGTGGTATCTATGCCGATCTTTACCGCCTGCAGTTCGAGGATGGCAAAACCGTTTTTGACAGCCGCCATGCCCGTGATCTGCGTGTTCGGGAAAAAGGTTTAAAACCAAGCCGTCCCAATATTTTGCAAAGGGTCGGCCAGCGACTATTCGGGCAGGCCTAGGGGCAACAACGGCGAAAGCTGTTACTTGACGTAGTCAGCCGCCAGCTTTGCGGGGGCCACACCTGCGAAATAGCGGATCAACGTCCAAAGGTTGCGCCCACCCCGGCGCAGCCAACCAGCCCGCCGATATTTATCAGCCGAGGTGACAGCGTTCGCAGGAATCGCGGCAAGCCGCCCCTTGAGCGCGCGCGCAAGGGACACATCCTCCATCAACGGCAGATCGGGATAACCGCCAACGGATTGATACAGCGCGCGCGGCAACAGCAGCCCTTGATCGCCATAAGGCAGCCCGAAACGGCTGCGCCAATTGGCCCAGCCCGCAACAAAGCCTGCCGCAAAACCGTCACTGTCAAAGCGAAGATGAAACCAGCCCGCTTTTTGCCCTTTAAGGTGGGCAATCACTGGACCCGTCCAGCCTGCTTCAAGCGTGGTATCAGCATGCAAAACCAGCAGCCAATCTGCCGACGCCTTGGCGCATCCGCGCCTTAACTGCCCGCCGCGCGACGCTGGGCCCGTCACGATATCGGCCCCCCACGCATCTGCCAAAGCTGCCGTAGCATCCTCGGATCCGCCATCGGAAATAATGAGTTCACGGATCAGTCCGGCATCCAATCCCTCCATCAATGCGGTCAGGCAATGGGTCAGGTCGGCTTCGGCGTTCAACGTCGGTATGATCACAGATATGGGCGCACGCATGGTTGCCCCTTTCGGCTTGGCTATGGGATGCTATATGTCATGTTAACGATTAAAAGGACAAGCGTTATGACTGATCGCCGCATCCTGAAGCTGACAGGCGCAGATACTTCGGATTTTCTGCAGGGTTTGATTACAAATGATGTGCGCAAGCTGGATCAGGGGCCGATCTATGCTGCTATCCTGACGCCTCAGGGCAAATTCATGGTGGATTTCTTTTTGAAGGCCGTGGGCGATGGCGTGCTGTTGGATGTGGCCGAACCGTTTGCCGATGGGTTGGTTCAACGTCTTAACATGTACCGGTTGCGCGCTGACGTGCAGATCGAGGCAACGGCCCTGTATCTGCATCGCGGTCTGGGCGATGTGCCCGAGGATGGCTATAGCGACCCCCGTTCGCCCGAAATGGGCTGGCGCGCGTACCGCGATGTGCCGCAAAGCGACGACACAACAGACTGGGATGCGCTGCGGGTCGCCCATGCGATCCCCGAGAATGGTATCGAACTGACACCGGACAGCTTTATCCTTGAGATGGGGTTTGAACGGCTGAACGGTGTGGACTTTCGCAAAGGCTGCTATGTCGGGCAAGAAGTCACCGCGCGGATGAAACACAAGACCGAGTTGCGCAAAGGCTTGGCGCAGGTCACAATCAGCGCGCCCGCGTCCGTGGGGGCAGAAATCACCGCCGACGGCAAACCTGCTGGCACTGTTTTTACCCAATCGGGGTCCCGGGCGCTGGCCTATCTCAGGTTTGACCGCGCAAAACAGGCCATGCAGTCAGGCGAAGCTACGGTAATCATACATTCCGACGGCTGACGTTGGAAACAAAATTTTCGAAAATTTTGATACGGAATTTCCGAAAATTCCGCGCCCTGCCTCAGACATGCCACCAGTCATCAATCTGATCCGCATTGATCTGGCTGCGCAACCCGATCCCAACAACCTTGGTTTGGCGGGACTGTTTCAGCGGCTTGATGTTCACCGATGGGCCAACGCATTGTACTTCCCAGCTGCTGTTTTCATCATGCCCGACAAAGCCCTTAAAGCGAAACAACCCTTCGGGGCGTTCATCCAGACGGGCTTTCAACACGTCATAGCCTAGCGCCAGATCGCTTTGCGCGCTCCAACCCAGATAGGGGGCATGACTGGTTGCCTTGATCTTTGGCAAGTCTTTGCCAATAGACCCGAACAAAAGCGGTGCGAAAGCGTCCACTTCAGTCAGATCCAGAACTGCCGCCCGAGCCTGCACCCCAAGTCGCAACTGCAGTGCCAGATCGGGTGTATCCAGCTTGCTGATCAGCACCAAATCAGCCGCACTCACTTGCCCTGCAACCTGCGCGCCGATCTGTGCGTCTTGTGATAAACCCTCATAGCTTTGGCCATCTACAACCGTCACGATCCCGCCATAGACCAAGTCCGGCTCGGCTTGTGCGACTTGCGCGATCCGGGCGGGGTCTGCCACGCCCGAGGCTTCGATCAGCAGATGATCGGGGCGCATGTCGCGGTCAAGCACATCGCCGATGGCCAAAAACAGATCAGCCCCCATGGTGCAGCACACACAGCCATTGGTCAGGGTCAGTGTGTCGTCATCAGCCGATGCCAACAGGTCCGCATCAATGTTGATCGCACCGAAATCATTGACCATCACCAGCAGCTTTAGCCCGTGATCTTCGGCCAATATCCGGTTGATCAGCGTGGTTTTCCCAGCCCCCAGATAGCCCGAGATGACCGTCAGTGGCAGACGGTCCCTCATAGCAGATGCACGTGGCCCCCAAATACGGTCCCCAAGATCGGCACATCTTTCAGCGCCAAAGGCTCAACCGCCATCGGGTCATCGCCTAGCACGGCAAAATCTGCTCGTTTCCCAGCCTCGATGCTGCCAATCTCGCTATCAAGCTTTAACGTATAGGCGGCCCCCATGGTGATCGCGAACAGCGCCTCTTCCACGTCGATGCACTGTGCAGCGCCCAAGGTGCGGCCCGACATCGTTTGCCGGTTCACGGCGCACCACGCGGTAAACAACGGTGCCATCGGCGTCACGGGCGCGTCAGAATGGATCGCAATATTTACCCCAGCGTCAATCGCGCTGCGCGACCCGTCCATGCGTTCAGCACGGTCATTTCCGATGGTCAAAGCAGCGTGCTGATCCCCGAAGTAATAGATGTGGTTCGCAAAAACGTTGCAGCACACGCCCATATCCGCCGCGCGGGTGAACAGATCGCGGCCCATCATCTGGCAGTGCTGCAAAACGTGGCGGTGGCCTGTCCATGGGTGCTTGCGCAGCGCCTCCTCGATTGCGTTGAGCGATACCTCTGCCGCCTCGTCCCCGTTGACATGGATGTGCATCTGGATGCCCCGGCCGTGCAATTCATCGACCAACGCAAAGATCGTTTCGGGCGGGGTGTTCCAGATGCCATTGGGTTGGCCGCCAACATATCCGGGGCTTTTGACCCGTGCCGTCCACCCTTGGATAGACCCGTCTGTCATCAACTTGACTGCGCCCAGCCGCAGCTTGTCTGTGCTGCGTCTGGCCAGCGCCTGCGCCTTGTCGGCAATGGCTTTGGGCCCGTCCATCGCGCCCAAAGCAGGTACCACACGCAAGGGGAAATCATCGGCCCCCGTGACCCGCAACATGGTGGTCACGTCGTCTTCCTCCATCTGGGAGTACAAATCAGTCACCGTGGTTACGCCCGCGCGGCGCGACACGTCCGCATAGGCGCGAATGGACGCTTCTTTTTGGCTGAGGCCACGAAAATCGATCCCCAGCCGCCGCATAACCGGGAACATCGCGGCCATTTCCTGCAATTCGCCCGTTGGCATGCCGTCTGCGCCTTTGATCACCCCTTCGGCATTCGTGGTCTGGTCAAATCCGGCCAGATCAAGCGCTGCCGAGTTCACGCACATCAGATGGAAATTCGAAAACATGATCGCAATAGGGCGCGTGCTGCTGATCTGGTCCAGATGCTTTTTGCTTAGCCGTTCGGACGTCAGAAAGATCGGATCGAATCCCCAACCGACTAGCGGCGCGCCGTCGTCCAGCGTGTCGGCATAGTCTGACAGCCCCGCGATCACCGCATCAATATCGGTCAGACCCGGCCACATCTTGCCATCAGGGTCGATCCGGTCGTGAAAACCGGCATAGGCGTATTCCCACATTGCGCCAGCCATCATATGCGCGTGGCCTTCGATGAAACCGGGCATCAGCACCGCGTCTTTCAGGCTGTCGTCATGGGTTACCGCGCCCCATTGATCGGCGCAGGTCGCGTCGCCCACGGCCAATATCTCTCCGGCACGGACGGCAACATGGGTTGCTTCCATCCGGTTGATGTCCATTGTGATGATCTTTTTTGCTGAAAAAACAACGATATCCGACATGATGCCCCCTATGTTCCCTTCAAACGCTATCGCAGCTTGGTTCAGCGGAAAAATAGATTTACTGTCGTGCAAAGCCCATAAATTTAGGGGAATGACCGATGCGCTTTACCTTTAAACAATTGCGGTATTTCGATGCGGCACTGCGCTATGGGTCCATCGCGCGGGCGGCCGAGGAAATGAACATCTCGCAATCCTCGATCACGGCAGCGATCGATTTGATGGAAGGCAATATCGGCACCGCCCTTTTCCGCCGCATCCCCGCCAAAGGCATCGTGCCCACGGATACCGGCCTTGAGGTCGGGCGGCGTGTGGTCGCGTTTCTGGAGAATTGCCGGCATTTTGAAAGCGAGTTGATGAGCCTGCAAGGCAGTCCGACCGGCACCTTGCGTGTCGCGTGTTTCGAACCCACTGCCCCCTATGTTCTGCCGCCGATACTGAAACGGATTGCGGCGCTCTACCCCTCGATCCGGATTGACCTGAAAGAAGGTGACATGCAGGAAATCGCCAATCTGCTCAAGGAAGGTGGTGTTGACATGGCGCTGACCTACGGGGTTGCCTTGCCGCAAGACCAGCCGTTCCGGTCCTTGTTTTTCGCGCGGCCCTTTGTGTTGATCCCGTCTGACTGGCCCTTGGCCACCCGGCAAAACCTTACCCTACATGATCTGGCCGACCTGCCGATGCTGATGCTGGATTTGCCCGCATCCCAAAGCTATTTTAACCGGCTGTTTACCAGTCAGGGGCTACGGCCCAAGGTTGTCCATACATCAAAGTCATCGTCCGTCTTGCGTGCCATGGTCGCGGCAGGCCTCGGATATACGTTGATGAACATCAACAGCCGTATCGAAAACGAACACCTGTCGGGCTATGTCGCCCGCCCCCTGCTTGGCGATCTGGAGGAGCCGAACTTTGGACTTGCCTATTCTGCGAGCAATGAAAAATCCACAGTGCTGCAAGCGGTCTTGCGGATTTCAGATGATCTGGTCCGGGAGGGACAATTTAACGCCTTGGAATTGCGGCCTAATTTGCCCCCAAACAAACATTAAATGCAATTAGTCAGCACATTAAACACTGTTTTCTGTAGTAATCTTGGTGGTTAGCATTTTGGATATAAGAAATATAATTCGACCAAGGGGAAACCAAACATGTCCATTTTTGCCCGCTTTATCGGGGCCGCTGCCATTGCCACAGCTGCCCTAAACGTTGCACCCGTTTTTGCCGAAGGCGGCACGCTTGTCATCGCTTCCAGCCAAGTCCCGCGCCACCTGAACGGCGCAGTACAGTCTGGGATTGCAACCGCTGTCCCATCGACGCAAATCTTTGCATCGCCGATGCGTTATGACGAAAATTGGGAACCGCAGCCCTATCTGGCGAAAAGCTGGGAGGTGTCCGAGGACGGCCTAAGCGTCACGCTGCATCTTGTCGACAACGCGACGTTCCATGATGGCAAGCCTGTCACCTCGGAAGACGTGGCTTTTTCGATCATGACCATCAAGCAAAACCATCCTTTCAAATCCATGTTCGCCCCCGTCGAAGCGATCGAAACACCTGACCCGCTGACCGCCGTGATCAAGCTAAGCCAACCGCACCCTGCCTTGCTGCTGGCCATGTCACCCGCGCTGGCACCGATCCTGCCCAAACACATCTACGGCGACGGGCAAGACATCAAAAGCCATCCGGCCAATTCCGCGCCTGTCGGGTCTGGCCCGTTCATGCTGGAAGAATTCACCGCCGGCGAAGCCATCGTTCTGAAAAAGAACCCTAATTTCTTTATCGAGGGCCGTCCCAAGCTGGACGAGATCATCATCCGCATTATCAAAGACCCCTCTGCCCTGCTGATCGCGATGGAGAACGGTGAGGCCGACATCTATCCTTTCATGGCCGGGGCGCAGGAAATCAACCGTCTTAGCAAAGTGGACGGGCTTGAGGTTACCGCCGAAGGTTATGCTGCCGTGGGTCCGATCAACTGGCTGGCGTTCAATACGGAATCCCCCAAACTTAGCGATGTGCGCGTGCGTCAGGCGATTGGCTATGCCATCGACCGCGACTTTATCACCAAGGCGCTACACCGCGGTGTGTCGACCCCGCAGCGTGGCCCGATCATCGAAAGTTCGCCATTCTTTGACCCAAGCATCGAAGCCTATGATGTGGATTTAGACAAAGCCAACGCGCTGATGGCCGACGCTGGTTTCGGCGACGGCATGGAATTGACCATCGACTATATCCCCGGCCCGAAAGAGCAGCAGCAATCGGTTGCAGAATACATGAAATCGCAGCTGAAAAAGATCGGCATTGATGTGACCGTGCGGGCGGCACCCGACTTTCCAACTTGGGCGGGGCGTGTTGGCGGCCATGATTTTGAACTGTCGATGGACGTTGTCTTCAACTGGGGTGATCCGGTGATCGGGGTACACCGCACCTATCTCAGCGATAACATCGTCAAGGGTGTAATCTGGTCGAATACGCAATCCTATGCCAACCCCAAAGTAGACGAGTTGTTGAATGCCGCCGCAGTCGAGTTGGACATGGATAAACGCAAGGCGCTTTACGCTGAATTCCAGCAAATCGTTGCACAGGATCTGCCGATCTATTGGATCAACGCGACGCCTTATCACAGCGCCTATTCCGCCAAGTTGTCGAACCCGCCCAAAGGCATCTGGGGCACCATGCACCCGATGGATATGGTCGAAATCACTGAGTGATATCAGACCCTTTGGGGCTGCACACGCAGCCCCAAAGGCACCGAGACAGCCAGCGAAAGTGCATATCCTTCAATGACAGCCTCTTTCTTTCTCCGCCGCATTGCATACGGGCTTTTGCTGATGCTGGGCGTGGTGATCCTGAATTTCCTGTTGATCCGTCTGGCACCGGGCGACCCTGCGATGGTGATTGCAGGTGAAATGGGGGGCATTGACGCAGAGATGCTGGCAGCGATCCGTGCGGATTACGGGTTGGACAAACCACTGCTGACGCAGCTTTGGATTTATCTGTCGAATGTCGCCCAGGGAAATCTGGGCGAGAGTTTCTTTTTCAATCAACCGGTTGCCACGCTGATTTCGGCCCGGATCGGGCCGACGATCCTGCTGGTGTTGACGGCGCAAGTCCTGTCGATTGTGATTGGCGTTTTCCTGGGCGTGATTGCTGCGCGCAAGCCAAGCGGACCGCTGTCGGGGTTCGTGTCGATCTTTGCCACCATCGGCTATGCGGTGCCGGTGTTTTGGACTGGCATCATGCTGGTGATCCTTTTCGCCTCGGTCTTTCCGATCTTTCCGGTTGAGGGGATGCGATCCGTGCGCCTGCGCGACGCGGGGCTGGTGACGCAGTTTCTCGATGTGATGCATCATCTGGTGCTGCCTGCATTCACGCTGGCGATCATCTATCTGGCACAATATGCGCGGCTGTCGCGGGCGTCGATGATGGATGTACTGGGCTCTGATTATATCCGCACGGCGCGGGCCAAGGGTGCCACCGAACAGTCGGTTTTGTTCAAACACGCCCTGCGCAACGCAGCGCTGCCGATCTTGACCGTGGCGGGGTTGCAGTTTGGCAACCTGATTTCAGGCGCTTTGTTGGTCGAGACTGTTTTCAACTGGCCGGGTATGGGGCGGTTGGCCTTTGATTCCATCCTGCGGCGGGATTACCCCACAGTTTTGGGTGTATTGTTCTTTGCCGCTGCGATGGTGGTGGTTGCCAATATTCTGACCGATCTCAGCTATCGTTGGGCTGATCCCAGACTTAGGGGGCGTGGATGAGGCATATGATAACTTGGGGGCCAGCCCCCAAACCCCCGGAGTTTATCTGGCAAAATGAAGGAGCGGCAGTGTGACCGAGCCAAACCTTACAGAACGCTATGTCGCCGAGAGCCCGTGGCGCGAGGCGTGGCGTATGTACAGCCGAAACCGTACTGCCGTCTTCGGGCTTGGGTTGCTTTTGGTGATTTTGGCCATCACTTTCTATGGCTCGTTTTTCTATGGCGGCGATGCGTATGATATCGTTTGGGCCCCGCACGAGCCGCCTATGGTCACGCCGGAATTCCCATTGGGCACCGATTATCTGGGCCGCGATATTGTTGCGGGGATGCTGAAAGGTGGCGGGCCGACAATGGCGGTGGGGGCTGCTGCCGCCGTGATCACGATGGTGATCGGGATCACGCTGGGCGCGTTGGCAGGTTTTTACGGTGGATGGGTTGATACGGCGTTGATGCGGTTCACCGAGTTCTTTCAGGTCCTGCCCGCGCTGCTATTCGCAATGGTGTTGGTCACGCTATTCTCGCCTTCGCTTTGGACAATAGCCTTTGGCATCGGGGTGGTCAGCTGGCCGCAGACCGCGCGTCTGACGCGGGCCGAGTTCATGAAGATCAAAGAGCTGGAATATGTCACTGCCGCGCGCGCCATCGGGGCCAAGAACAAGCGGATCATCTGGAAGGTCATCCTGCCCAACGCCGCACCGCCACTGATTGTATCAGCGACATTGACGATCGGCGTTGCGATCCTGTTCGAGGCGGGGCTGTCATTTCTGGGTCTGGGTGATCCGAATGTAATGTCTTGGGGGCTGATGATCGGGGCCAACCGCGATCAGCTTTTGGATGCGTGGTGGCCGGTGACTTTTCCCGGCCTTGCGATTTTCCTGACCGTGCTGGCCGTATCGCTGGTGGGCGACGGGCTGAACGATGCCTTTAATCCGAAGTTGAGAGAACGATGAACGCCCTTCTGGAAATCGAAGACCTGAATGTGACGTTCAACACGCGCCACGGTGCGGTGACTGCGCTGGATTCGGTGTCTTTGCATGTGAATGCCGGCGAAACTCTTGGCGTGGTCGGCGAATCCGGCTGCGGCAAGTCGATCACTGCGCTGTCTGTCATGGGGTTGATCCCCTCGCCGCCCGGACGCATTGCGGGTGGGTCGATCCGGTTGAATGGTGAAGAGCTTACCACCGCCTCGCCTGCGCGGATGCGCGCGATCCGGGGCGCTGAGGCGGCGATGATCTTTCAAGAACCGATGACGTCGCTTAACCCCGTGTTCACTGTAGGCGCGCAAATTGCCGAAGCGATCATGCTGCATCAAAAGGTCAGCTCAGATCAGGCCATGCGCGACGCTGTCGCCTTGTTAGACCGGGTCGGCATCCCGTCGCCGGACGCTAGGGCGCGCGACTATCCGCATCAATTGTCAGGGGGAATGCGGCAACGGGTGATGATCGCCATGGCGGTGTCGTGCCGGCCCAAAATGCTGATCGCCGATGAACCGACCACCGCGCTGGATGTCACAGTGCAGGCGCAAATCTTCGATCTGCTCAACGAAATTCAGCGTGATTTTGGTGCGGCGATTGTGTTGATCACCCACGACATGGGGGCCATTGCCGAGATGGCCGATCGCGTCGCCGTTATGTATGCGGGCCGTGTGATTGAAGAGGCAACCGCCGATGACGTTTTGGATCATCCACAGCATCCCTATGCGCGCGGGTTGATTGACTGCATTCCCAATATTGCCAAGGGGGATACTGCGCTGCGCGAAATTCCCGGCGTCGTGCCACCCCTGCATATGCTGGGCGCAGGCTGCGCCTTTGCGGCGCGCTGTGCCCACGCCAATGACCGCTGCCGCACCGAAAAACCCAAGCTGGCGGCACATGGCCACCATCCCGCCGCCTGCCACGCCGTACAAGAGGGCCGCATATGAGCACGCTGTTGGATGTACGTGACCTGACGGTACGCTTTGCCCTGCCCCGCCCATCGATGTTTGCTGCACGCCCTCAGCTTGAGGCTGTGCGCGCCGTGTCGTTCACCCTTGAGAAGGGTCGCGCCTTGGGGATCGTGGGCGAAAGCGGATCAGGCAAGACAACAGCAGCGATGGCCGCAATCCGGTTGACCAACGCCGCAGGCGGTCAGGTACTGTTTGACGGCGATGATCTGCTGCAACTGGACACCGAAGGTATGCGCCTGCGTCGCCGCGACATCGGGCTGATCTTTCAGGACCCCTATTCATCGCTCAACCCGCGTGCGCGTGTCGTCGATATTGTGCGCGAACCGCTGGACCTGATGGAAATCGGGACACTGGAAGAACGCATGGCCCGCGTGCGCGAACTGTTTACTTTGGTGGGCCTGCGCGAAGATCAACTGAGCCTGTTTCCCCATCAATTTTCAGGCGGGCAGCGGCAGCGTATTTCGATTGCGCGGGCACTGACAACTAATCCCAAACTGCTCGTCTGTGACGAACCCGTTTCGGCGCTGGACGTCGCCATTCAGGCACAAATCCTGAACCTGCTGGCACGGCTGAAAGATGAGTTAGGCCTGAGCTATCTGTTCATCAGCCATGACTTGGGGGTGGTGCGGCATGTCTGTGATGATGTGGCCGTGATGTATCTGGGACAGATCGTGGAACAGGCCCCCGTCGCCACATTGTTTGACGCGCCACGTCACCCCTACACACAGGCATTGCTGGCGGCTGCACCGTCGTTGAAGCGGCGTAAAAGCCAAGGCTATACCCGTGCGATGCAGATCAAGGGTGATCCACCAAGCCCGATCAATCCGCCAAGAGGATGCGCATTTGCGGCGCGTTGCCCAAAATCTAGGCACGTCTGCACGGAGCAGCGACCGACGTTGCAAGAAAGTGACACTTCGCGCGTGGCGTGCTTCTTTCCGGGCTGAATGCGGTACCGCGGACAGCAAAAAGCCCCGGAGGAACCGGGGCTTTGGTCTGCATCCAAGCTATGACTTTACGTCAACTCTGGGCGCTTAGGCGCGCTCGGAATATTCCATCGTGTCGGTGTTGACGATGATATCTTCGTCGGGGCCGACGAACGGCGGCACCATGACTTTGACGCCATTGTCCAATATCGCGGGCTTGAAGGAGTTCGCTGCGGTCTGGCCTTTGACGACCGGCTCGGTCTCGACGATCTTGCAGGTGACTTTCTGGGGCAAGGACGCGTTCAGGGCCTCGTCATCGTGATATTCAACGACCACCATCATACCGTCTTGCAGGAAAGGGCGGCGGTCGCCCAGTAGCTCGGCTGAGAGCTGGACCTGATCGTAGGTTTCCGTGTCCATCAACACCAGCATACCTGCGTCTTCGTATAGGAATTGTTGGTCTTTTTGCACAAGCCGGACCTTTTCAACCTTATCGGCGCTGCGGAAGCGTTCGTTAAGTTTTGATCCGTTGCGCAGGTTGCGCATCTCGACTTGGGCAAAGGCACCGCCCTTGCCGGGCTTGACGTGGTCGACCTTTACGGCAGCCCAAAGACCACCGTTATGTTCCAGCACGTTACCGGGGCGAATTTCGTTTCCGTTGATCTTGGGCATGCATGTCCACCATGGCAAAAAAGTTGAACTGTAATTTATGGGACCTATATCTGTCTCAGGGCGTTACAGCAATAGAACGACGTCATGCTGCAACCGCGAAAAGCCATGCGCCTCATGCATGGGTGATATGCAATAAAGGTGTATCCGAATCACAATGATTAGGTCATAAGGAACTCCACGCCTAAATGACAAGAGCAATAATAGAAAGGACGACGAGATGAAAGATTTCGTTGATGGCACTGCCTTTAACAATGAGCAAGGCAACCGTGCCCGCAAACTTTTCGCTGCCGTGGTACTGGCAGCACTCGACGATGCTATCGCCGATGACAAGAAGTATGGCAACGGTCCAGAGCAGATCGCACGCTGGGCGCGCTCGCGTGACGGCCGTGAAGTGTTGAGCTGCGCCGGAATTGACCCCAACGAGCGTGTTGTAACAGGCTTGATGGATTTTGTCGGCAAAGGTGTCCGTACATCGGTTGCGCTGTCGCGCGAAGAGTCCGAGCGTCGTAATGCTGCACAACAGGCAGAAGCCGCTTAATACTGACAGTCGTATTATCGTTTATCGTAAAAATGCGCGGCCTAAGGGCCGCGTTTTTTGTTTTCAGAATTGGTTCGATGCAGCGAATGAACTGGGAAATATCAGCGTGACCAATAAAGGGCGTTACCCCCTTGGCCTTACTCCAACTCCTGGGCTGTCAATGCACGGTGGATCTCGCGGCGCACCAGTTTGCGGACATTGCGGGTTATCCGTTCGCCCAGAACACCCTGAAGTTCAGAGCGCACGATTTCGCTGACCAGATCACGCAACATCGCCTCGTCCAAAAATTCCTCTGATCCAAGGCCGATCCCGGCATCTGCCTCGCCTTGGTCTTCTTCAAAATGGTCGTCTTCTTCAAAATGATCGTCATCGCCCCCAAAACGATTGCCCTGTGCCGCGACCTGATCCGCATCAGGGGTTGCATCGACCACGTCTTCATCTGATCGCACACTTTGTAGATGGGCCAAGGGGGCCCCTTTTGCATCCAATTCGACGTCATCTTCCCAGACCATCGCTGGCCCTTCGCTGCCTGAATAATCGTCGTCACCGGGCGCGTCGGGTTCCCAATTCTCGGGGATCCGGCTGATCGCGCTTTCCAGTGCCGCGATCTTGGCGCTCAGCCGATCCGGCGTGGGCGGCACGTCTTCGACCAGTTCGGAATCGCCGAGGTTCAGGATATTTCTGCGGGACGCTGTCGAAACGGATGTCGGCCAATCAGCCCCTTTGGCTTGATCATTCGACTCTGCGATTTCGGATGGGGTGTGCAGCTTGAGGGGTGGCCCGCCCAGATCATCACCCGCCAGATCGGTGTCATTCACTGCTTCGAGATCACCACTGGTATGCGCATCATCTGCCGGCTTTTCATCTGCTGCGTCCTGCCATTCAGGAAAATCTGCGTCTGTGTCCAAGCCCGCATAGAGGTCGTCGGAATCCCTGAACTCCAAATGATCTCCGTCAAACTGTCCGCTATCATCGTAATCGTCTAGCGTATCATCACCTGCCTTTGCTTCAACGGCCTTGGTTTCAACCGCGTTCCCTATGGCACGGTCGTCCCATTCTGTGGGCGCGATATCTTGGGTTTGCTTCTTATAGGCATCCACCAAGGGCGCATCATTGGAAACCCGCAAGGAAGGCGTCAGCACCAACTTGTCTTCGAATTGGGCTTCGGATTTGGCCCGATTTATGGGCCGTCTGTCTTCGGACACCAACCGGCGAATTGAAGACAAAACATCCTCTACCTCTGCGTTTGTGACAGGGTCAGACATATTATTCACCACTCATTCCTCACAGGTAGTCTAACTTGCAGATCAGATTCTAACAATGGGGCCGTGAAAATTGTCAGTCTTTTTGCAATGCGCGCAACACACGGTCCAACTGCTTGCCCTCTTTGGAAAGCTTGGCAGGGCCGTCTTTCACAAGATTATAGTAGGCAGCAGGGTCGTAAATCTGAACAGGCAGATTTAGCGAGCGGGCAGTCAACTGGCCGGTCGCCTGAAGCACCGAATATGCGGCGACATAGATCTGGGTTTGCGCCGTCACGCTTGACGATCGCGCATCCAGCAGGGACTGCTCTGCATCCAGCACATCAAGGGTTGTACGCGCCCCCAAGGCTGCTTCCTCGCGGATGCCCTGAAACGCGATAAGCGCTGCGCGGACCTGCCGGTCTGACGCCTGTATCTGAGCGCGTGCAGAGGCAAGACCAGCATAAGCGTCGCTTACAGCGCGCTCTACATCCTTGACGACCACGTGCAGATTGCCACGCTGGGCATCCCGCTGGGCCCGGTTTTTCCGAACCGCCGAAGACAGTGCCCCGCCTTGATACAAGGTTTGACCCACTTGCAAACTGACGCTGCCCTGACGGTTGGACGCTTGGGAATCAAAATTCTCGGTCAGACCAAAGGACCCCTGCACAGACACCTGAGGTTCCATCCGGGCCTCACTGCTGCGGATCAAAAGATCAGCGGCAGCGACCTGATGCTGAACCGACTTGATGTCGGGATGGCTGCGCACGGCAAGCCCCTTGGCTGTCGCGATATTTTCAGGCACCCGCGGCAAGCTGGGCGGCCGGGAAAGCCGGCCGGGCGCGCGGCCAACGGCGACTTTGTAGTAAGCTTTGGCACTGATCAGATCGCCTTGCGCCCCGGCCAGACCGCTGCGCGCTTGGGCCAACTGCGCCTCGGCAAGGGCGACATCGGTGCGGGTGACTTCGCCCACTTCGAAACGGTCCCGCGCCGCGCGCAGTTCCTGCGTCAACAGGCGCACGTTGTTTTCGCGCAGGGAAACAAACTGTTCGGCCTGAATAACGCCCATGTAGGCATCCACTGCGCGCAACAAGATCTGCTGTTCGACGCTGACAAGGGTCTCGCGGGTGGCCAAAACAGTCTCTTTTGACGCTTCGACCGAAAATTTCGTCGCGCCGAAATCATAGACCAACAAGGACGCGATCAAATTGACCGAGGTGCTGAGCTGGTCGGTACTGGTGCGAGTCCCCGCAGGTGACAAAAGGGAGCCGCCACTGATCGACCGATTGTAGCTTTGCGTCAGATCGCCCGTCCAACGCACGACGGGCTTTAGCGCCGATTTGGCGATGGCCACGTCTTCGTCCGCCGCGCGCAATACCGCCCGGTTCTGATCCAGCAGACCAGAATTATTGTAAGCCCCTACCAGCGCATCAGCAAGCGTTTCGGCCGTTGCAGTTACGGGTGCGAAAAGCGCGAAACCGATGCAGGACGCCGCCACCATGCTGCGCAATCTGCTCGCTGTCTTTATCATTGTCATCTCAAACACCCCGTCGATTATTTCTGCCGACTTCACACTATTTCATAGTGCCTTTTTTTAACCTAAAGCTGGAAAGCTTTCTCGCGGGCAAAGCCCTTTAGAACCGGCGCGCCGGCGTTGAACGCCATCCGCCAGCTTACGCCGCTATCGTTTTTATAGCCCAAACGCACTTCACCCAATGCACCCGACATAAAGAGGCAAGCGATCCGCCCCCCCACCTTGAGCTGGTCGATAATCGCATCGGGCACGTTTTCCACGCCACCCTCGATAATCACGACATCATAGGGACCGTGTTGCGGTGCCCCGTCCGCAAGCAGGCCATGATGTACAATAACGTTATCAATATCAGCGGCGCTCAGCGTCTCTTGGGCTTCCTTTGACATGTGTTCGTCTTCTTCGACGGCAACCACCGCTTCGGCCATATGCGCGATCACGGCAGAGGAATAGCCAAGCGCAGACCCGATATCGAGCACCAGTTCGTCATTCGCAATCGCCAGCCCGTCCAGCATCTTGGCCAGCGTGCGCGGCTCAAGCAAAACGCGCCCGTCGCCCAAATTCAGGTTTTCGCCCAGATATGCTGCCTCGCGCTGTGCGGCAGGGACAAAATCTTCGCGCGCGACTTTCAGCATCGCGTCGATGATTGGAAACTTGGTCACATCTGATGGACGCACTTGTGTATCAACCATCATTGTTCTGCGGGCTGCGAAGTCGGTCATCAGCAATTCTCTTTCGTTCAATTATATGCGCCGAGCAATGTCACATCCCTCCCAATCGGGCAACGGTCAGAACGTGTGATCACTCGAATTTGCGGTTTATTCCGGCATATTAGTGCAAATCGGTTGCGGTTGCCAAACCCTGCGTGATGCAAAAGTAAAGCACCGGGTCAGATTATGTCGATTGATCTGCCTCAATTCCCTTTATTTCGTCGGTCTGCTCGGTCTTTTCGGTCACAGCCGTGAAAACGAAAACACCGCCGCCCGACGCGTCTCTGTCTTCGACGAACCCTTTGGCGGCGATCCCGTCGCGAATTTCACGCATGCCCGGACGATGGTAGATATGGCGGTGCAATTCGGCGATAATCACCCTAATGCCGCTTAGGTCGGCATGGCGAAAAAACTCAAGCTCGGCCCCTTCGATATCCATCAGCAGCACGGTCGGTTTGACCTTCTTTCTTATTTCGTCCCAGGTTGCGACCGGCACTGAAACTTTCTCATCCCGGTCCTGACCTTTGGTGATGGTCATGCCGGAGCCCAGAAAATCCCCCCCAATAAAGAACTCAACGGTTTTCGGCGGGGTCGGCTCTGACAGCACGATTTTGTTGCGCACCTCGATCTTGCTTTGTATTTTATTGTGCTTATACAGCGCTTTAACGTATGGGATCAGCTTGTGGTTTACCTCGAAGGACACGATTTTGGCAGGCGCGCAGTTCTTGGCGGCAATCGCGCCAACAACACCGGCCCCTGCCCCAATCTCGACGACCCTGTCGCCCTTCTTGATAAAGTTGAGCGCGGATTGAACTTCGCGGCGCTCGTAGCTGCCTTCGTTCATATTGGTAATCATCGTTTGTCCCAGGTGCGGGGCATTTGGCACCTCGATACCGTGATAGGTCGCCACAATCTCTGTTTGCGTGCTTGTCATGTCTCTGCTCTTTTCCACTTTATCTTTGGTGGTCTTGTTTTGGTTTAATAGACACGTCACCGGCTGTTTGCGCAATGTTTGAATGCCGCACGGTATCCTTTCACTATTCTACCACGGTAAAAATGCAGCAATTATGCGCAGGTATTTCATCGGTTCCAGACAAAGCGCGGCGATCATTTATCGGGGTTCAGATGGCAACGTTGAACATTCGCACCCCTGTCAGCCCTGCGTGTCCCACCCTTTGGTTCAATGGATGTCCACCTTCAGCAAGCCTTAACCGATCATCATTAAGGTCGCTGCAAGCTCGGATCTCCGCGCCTGCGGTTCGAGGGAGCCGAGTGCAATAGCTTGACCGGAAACCTGCCCCATGGCCACGACATTCGAAGTCTTCTATCTTGGCCAATTGGCCAGCATCGACGTCAACGAAACCGATTCCCAGAGCGAGCGTGCCGACGATATCCTTGGCTCTTATGGCACACAGGGCGAACCGCTTTTTGATCGGGTACAAACGTTTTCACGGGTCAGCGCATCCTCGGGTTCGAGGCCGGACGCCTATGATTTCCAGGACGCCAACGACAGATTTGCCATTAACGGCGGTGCCGCGCAGACTGTTGATGGTTTTGCATGGTATAACGCAGTCATAACCTATGCCGACGGATCGACCGCACTGGTTGATGTCGGGGTGGTTCAGGACACGGTGGGCAACACCTATGTCGTGCCACCACTAGAAGGCGATCAGGCAAACGCCGACACGCTTCAGGCCCAGCCGATCCAGTCGATTCAACTGACATCGACGGTCAACAATGCAGCCGTTATGCACGAAAACCGCGTCCCGCTGGAGTATGGCGAACAGGTAGACGGGACAGACGGCAACGACACGATAGATAATTCGACAGTTGACGGCATGGACGATCAGGCCGGATCCGGCAATGACGTGATCAATGCCGGTGCAGGTGATGACGTCATTTATGATGGCGCAGGCAATGACACGATCGAAGGGGGCGGTGGCAACGACACAATCGTCGGGGCCGATGGCGATGATCTGATCATTGGGGATGGCGGCACCGACGTCGACCCCTCAAACATCTTTCACTGGGCCGACCTTCAGGACCCCAGCGGTATCCCCGATGACAAGGTTGATAACGGCGACAATGTCGCTGGCCAGCCCCTTGGTGTCGAGGCAGGCGGCGTAACAATGACGCTGACCGCGCCGACACAGTCGGGGTCAGCAACCACCTATTCGACGGATGCCAACAGCACCGCCAATCTGTACGATGCGTCGCCGAACTCGTCGATCCATATGACCGGCACGTCAGATTTAAGCGCGATGACCCGCACACTGACCTTCTCTGAAGAGATCGGGAATGTGTCTTTCAACCTGTCCGATATCGACAATGGCAACCAGGTGAAGGTTCTGGCGTACGATTCGGCTAACAACCCTGTCGCGGTTAGTTACACCCTTGGCAGCGCCCTTTCGGAAAGCGGTGGCGTCGTCACGGGCAACGGCTCCAACCTCGCTCCCAGCAGCGAAGCCGGGACAGCGACGGTGTCGATTGCCGGGCCTGTCGCCCGGATCGAGATTGTTCATCTGCCGGTTACCGCAAACGACCTGATCACCGTGTCCGATGTTTATTTCGACTCTCCAAACGCGACCAATGTCGGAAATGACGTCGCCGGGAACGACTCTCTTTCCGGGGGCGCAGGGGACGACACGATCTTGGGCGGCGATGGCGACGATACCATCGACGGGGGCACTGGCAGTGACAGCATAGATGCCGGTGCCGGTCAGGATTACGTCATTGTGTCCGATTTTGACGGTGCCACCGAATATATGGATGGCGGTGCAGGCACCGATTGGCTGGTCCTCAATCCTGGGGACGGGCGCAGTTTCAACATCGACATGACAGCCACCGATGGCAACGGTGACTGGCAAGTCAATGACGGCCTTTCTGGCACGCAGTATGCCCGGAACTTTGAAAACATCGAAACTGGTGATGGGGCCGATACGGTTACTGGCGACAGCGCGAATAACGTGATCTCTACCAATGGCGGGGCCGATCTGGTTGATGGCGGCGCCGGGGATGACACTCTTTTTGGCGGGGATGGCAACGACACGCTTTATGGCGGTCTTGGGAACGATGAACTTCACGGCGGCAATGACAACGACACCTTGTACGGCGGGGATGGCAACGATTTATTATACGGTGAAGGGGGCAACAACTCACTTGATGGCGGCGGCGGGGATGACACGCTGTGGAATGGTGCCGGTAATGACATCGCGCTCGGGGGCGACGGCAATGATCTGATCCACGCCGATCAAGGCAGCGATGCCTTGTTCGGCGACGGCGGCGACGATGTGTTCTCGGTTGATAACGTCTGGGGGGCCTTCGGCAGCGACACCATCGAGGGCGGCGAAACCGGCGAAGTCATCGGCGACCAGATTACCTTTGCAGGCATGAACACCGGTATATCGGTGACATTCACAGGTGCCGAAGCAGGCACATTCACCGATGGCACCAGCACCGCGTCCTTTAGCGAGATCGAAAGGATCGAGGGGTCGACCTTTGATGATACGATTGACGCGGGCAACGATACGGGCGGTGTATCCCTTTCCGGTGGCGGGGGGAATGATCGTATCATCGGCGGCAGCGGTGCCGACACAATCGAAGGTGGCGCTGGCGATGACCTGCTGACCGGCGGTGGAGGTGACGATATTTTCGGCTACGCCACAGGCGACGGCCACGACACGATCACCGATTTTAATTTTGGCAATACCGGCGCGCTTGGCGATGACAATATAGCCAACAACGACTTTATCGACCTTTCCTCCTACTATGACAGCGTAAGCGAACTGCGGGCCGACTATTCCGATGATGGTATCCTCAACCAATCAAACGCGACCGAAAATGGCGGCGGGATTGATTATACGGACAACAGCCGCTTTGGTTCGACCGACAGCCTGACGTTTCAAGGGGCCAGCCCAAACAGCTTTACCGCAGACAATACCGGCGTCGTCTGTTTTGCGGCGGGCACCTTGATCCTAAGGCCCAAGGGCGAGGTTCCCATTGAAACGCTGCGCCCCGGCGATATGGTTGTCACCCGCGACAATGGCCAGCAACCGCTGGTCTGGGTGGGCATGCGCCGAGTGACCGCCGACGAATTGACCCGCATGCCGCATCTCAAACCGATCGAAATAAAGGTAGGTGCTTTCGGCAACCACAGCCCCTTGGTCGTCTCGCCCCAGCATGGGATTCTGCTGTCGCTGGACCGGGACGAAAAAATGGTGCGCGCCAAACATCTTTCTGAACTGCACGGCGGTGCCGTCCGCATCAAGAAAGGCTGCCGCACAGTGACCTATTTTCACCTGATGTTTGAACAACATCAGGTGGTTTTTTCGAACGGGCTGCCAAGCGAAAGTTTTTTCCCAGGCCCACAGGCGGTAAAAGCGCTGGCTTTGCCCGAGTATAAAGAGTTGGTCAGCCTATTCCCGCAGTTGGGCCGAACGGCCGACAAAAAGTCGGTCTCGCGCATTTACGGCAACCCCGCGCGGATTTATCTGCGGCGGTCAAACCTGCCCGACACCATTCGCGAATTCAGAGTGTCCTGAACAGATCTTACCGCACAGCCGCTGATCCGTTTTGCGAACTGTGAGCCCGCACAGGTTTTGCCGAATAAGCCAATGCATACGGGCCGCCACCTAAACACCACACAAACGTCGGGTCTACCCCTTCGCCACGATGCAAAGCGCGTGACTTTTGGCAACTGTCAGCACGAATGGTCACGCGCTACAGCCTAAAAGAGTTAATATGCGCTAAGTTTCAGCTAAGTTGTCTAAGGATCAGACTGAGGACAAGTTGTACGGATGATACAACGATAAACATAAGAAAACATGGGATGGGTGAATAGGGTTTCGTAGATATTCTTCGGAAGAATTCGGATGATGTGATCCAGCCGGAGGAACGGCGGATAATTGAAAAATGCATATCGTCTGGCGATGTTGTGTTTGATGTCGGTGCCCACCACAGCTTGTTGTCCAAGGCCGTACTTAGCCACGCGACTGATATTGACCTGCATATTTTTGAAGCCTCGAAAAAATCTTATGCCGAAGTCGTCGCACAACTTGGTGACCGCGCGACGATCAACCATTCCGCCGCGTCCCACACGAATGGGCAGATCGTGTTCAACACCTATCAAGATGACGACCGGCTCAGCTCTGTCTACCGACGCACCAGCGTCGAGGAAGAATTGCTGCCCTCGGGTTTTGACGCAAATGTTGTTCCCGCTGTGGCGCTGGACGGATATTGGACGGACCCAAAACGCCAGATTAACTTCCTGAAAATTGATGTGGAAGGCGCGGAATACGACGTGCTTCGTGGGGCGAACCGGCTGCTGAAAGCGGGCCAGATCGACTATATCCAGTTCGAATATGGCGGGACGTTTCAGGATGCCGGTTTCACGCTGGGCAATGTGTGGTCCTATCTTCGCAGATCAGGCTATGCCGTTTTCAAGGTCGGAAAACGCAAGTTCACTGAGATCAACAGCGTTACTCCCGCAATGGAGGATTACCGTTTTACCAACCTGCTGGCAGTTCACGAGCGGCTGCGTTCACGGTTTGTCGGGGAACAGGAAAACATCGAAATCTATCTGGACAAGATGAAGCGCTATGGACTTCACCCCAAAGGGGTGCTGCATGTGGGTGCCCACAAAGGCCAGGAACTGCCGACCTATCGCGCCAACAAGATAAGTCCCGTTGTTTTTGTAGAGGCAAACCCCGAGCTGGCTGGCGCGTTGCGCGAAAAAACAGCAGCGGATGCAGATATTCACCTGATTGAAGGTGCCGCATCGGACAGTCCGGGCACCGCCACATTCAATATTACGTCGATGGACCAAAGCAGTTCGCTTTTGCCTTTGGCAAAACATTCCGAGATGTATCCCAAGATTGTCGTCGAAAAGCAGATCGAGGTGCGTACGCTGACGCTTGATGCGGCTATGGCCGAAACCGGTCTGGATTTTGCGTCCATTAATATGTTGACGATGGACATCCAAGGCGCAGAGCTGATGGCCCTGCGGGGGGCCACCGAAGTCTTAAAAAACATCGAAGCGATCCAGACAGAAATTAATTATGACGAACTCTATGATGGCTGCCCCCATATCAGCGATTTAGATGCGTTTCTGGAACCACACGGATTTCTTAGGATCAAAACAGTAACCCCTTATGCCAAAGACTGGGGTGACGCGGTTTACGTCAAAAAGCCGATGATCACGAATTCGTCTTTGGGAACCATGGGCCGCTTTGCCAACAAGGCTTTTCAATATATTTTCTTGCGGACATATGCCGCCGAACATGGGTTTGAATTCGCTAACCTGCCATGGGAAGGGGACGATATGTACCACGTCCACCCCGGTGTCGAAACACTTCCAAAGGTAGGGCGTAGCGTTTCACAAACGAAATACGGGCTGGATGATTGCGACATCGTCAACGCGACAGAGCCGTGGGCAGACACTGATCTACAAGGGTATTTTCAATATAACATGAAATACTACGCGCCCTATCGCGCTGAAATCGAAGCTGAATTCGCGCATAAAGGTATCTCCCTCGAGGCTGAAAAATCCATGAAGGCCGCATTTGAGGCCCTGCCAGGACCGGTCGCTGTTGTGCATTTGCGCCGTGGTGATTTTGGCACCGGCGTTTTCTTTCAAACCCCCAACAGTTGGTACGTGGACTGGCTGCGGAATCTACAGGCCCAGGAACCAAATCTACAGGTCTACATTGCCTCTGATGATCCGGACGCTGCGGGAAATGATTTTGATAGGTTTAATCTGATTTCGGAATCCCAACTCGGGCTTGCGCAGGTCGAACATCCATTCTTTTATGATTTCACCGCGATACGTCTTAGCAAATTTGTCGCCATTTCCAATTCGACATTTTCGTTTCTCGCCTCTGCCTTGAACAAGGACGCCGCTTTGACCGTTCGGCCTGATCCGGAAATTGGCAAATTGGTGCCCTATTCCGCTTGGTCATCCGACCCGATGATCCGCAGTCACACGGCAGAAGAGCTTGGCGAGGAATACATGAGCGAGCGCGCCAAAACCCGGACAAAATACAAGATGCGGCAGGTTCTAAAAAGCATCGGCCTTAAGAGATCGTAAATGCCGCCTATGTATTACATCAATCTCGACAGAGTCTCCGAACGCCGCCACTTTATGGAAGACCAGTTTGCCGCCCAAGGGATGACTGTAACCCGTATCTCTGCGGTTGACGCGTTCGACATGACGCCCCCCGCTGAATATGCACCCGCAAGCTGGCTGGAAAGATGGAGCCTTTCGGTATCAGAGATTGCGAGTTTTGAAAGTCATCGCATTGGGTGACGGGCAATTCGGGACGGGTCGGCCTCTTTCGGGGTCATTATGGAAGACGATGCCATTCTCAGCGCAGAGTTTGGCAAAACGCTCGAACGTTTGTCAGACGCTGCGCTGGATTTCGATGTTATCAAGTTGGATGGGGCAAATCAGGTTCTCCGGTTTGGGCCGGAAATCGAAACGAACGGGATAAAGTTAAGAGCGATACATCAATGTGTCACGAGCGCTGCTGCCTATCTTTTGAGCAAAGAAGGGGCCGCCAAACTGGAGGCGCGTGCCAGCCAGTATTGCGATCATCTGGACGATTTTATCTTTACGCCCCGGGATAATTGGACCCTTTTACAGCTGGCCCCCCATTGCGGTTCAAGGCATGTTTATTCAAGACGATACACGCAATCAGTCTCAAAAGATTGCGCAAAGCGAACGTACTTCGGATATACGGATCAATGTTTCTGCGGACCGCGGCCCGGTCAAATACCGCCTGCTGAAAGAGCTTCGGCGCA
>NZ_JBFEKM010000007.1:0-44199 GCF_041552635.1 Sulfitobacter sp. | reverse complement strand
TTGCGAAAGGAAAACCTTGCCAGTCAGCTCTGCCAGAAAATGTTCGCGTTTGAGGCGGTCCATCACGGGGCCTTTGACCTCGGACAGGTGCAGTTGCACGCCCATTTCGCGCAGTCTGGCGTTTATCGCCTCAAGGGATTCCAATGCGCTCAGGTCGATTTCGTTGATTGCTGAGCATTGCAGGATCACATGGCGGATGTTTTTGTCTGCGGCCACGCGGTTGTGGATCTTTTCCTCAAGGAAACGGGCATTGGCAAAATATAGGCTTTCATCCACGCGCAAGGTGACGATGGCGGGGTCGGTCAGGACATCGTGGCGCAGGATGTTGCGGTAATGTTCAGTCCCGGGCACTTGGCCGACTTCGGCGATATGCGGTGTCGAGGATTTGTACAGATGCAACAGGATCGACAAGCCGACACCGGCTGAAACCCCCGCTTCGACACCCAGCAAAAGGGTCAGGACCATCGTGGCCAATACTGCGGCAAAGTCTGCTTTGGAATAATTCCAACTGCGCTTGAGAATGGAGAAGTCCACGAGGCTTAGAACAGCGACGATGATGGTGGCGGCCAAAGTGGCCTTGGGCAGGAAGTAGATCAATGGCGTCAACGCAAGGGCCGCAATGGCCAGACCGACAGCGGTAAATGCCCCGGCAGCAGGCGTTTCAGCGCCGGCATCATAGTTTACGACGGACCGTGAAAACCCGCCGGTGACTGGAAACCCGCCTGTGAGAGATGCGCCAATATTGGCCGCGCCAAGCCCGATCAGTTCTTGATTGGGGTCGATGCGCTGGCGCTTTTTGGCCGCAAGGGTCTGCGCTACAGAGATCGATTCCACAAAGCCGATGATCGAGATCAGGAAAGCAGGAAGCAAAAGCTGGCCCAGCAGTTCGGGCGAGAATGACGGTAGAGTCAAAGGTGGCAGGCTTTGCGGGACGTCGCCAACGATCTTGACGCCCTTGTCGGCCAGACCCAGGGCCCAGACCGCCGCAGTCGTCGCCACGACAACGGCAACAGGGCCGGTCTTTACAAACACGCCGGTCAGGCCATCAGACAGGCCAAAGCGCTGCAACAGGGGTTTCAGTCCCTTGCGCACCCAAAATAGGAAACCGGTGGCAAGGATGCCGATCAGCGCGGTGATCCAGTTTGTCTCGGACAAATGCTGGGTCAGCGAAATCACCAGATCCAGCAGGGTATGGCCTTCGGCATTGATGCCAAGGATATGCTTGAGCTGGCTTGCTGCAATGATGATGCCCGAGGCGGTGATAAAGCCTGCGATAACGGGGTGGGACAGAAAATTCGCCACAAAGCCAAGGCGGAACAACCCCATGGCCAGCAGTATTATGCCAGAGAGCGCCGCCAGCGACAGCGCCGCAACCGCATAACCCATAGTGCCCTGTTCGACGATATTGCTAAGCGCGGCAGCGGTCATCAACGACACGACGGCAACAGGTCCAACTGCCAAAGCGCGGCTGGTGCCGAAGATGGTGTAAAGGATGATCGGCGCGATCGAGGCATAAAGGCCCGCCTCGGCAGGCAGACCCGCCAGCAAGGCGTAGGCCAGCGATTGCGGGATCAACATGATTGTCACGATCAACGCGGCAACAAGGTCGCCTGACAGGGCAGAGCGATTGTACTCCCGCCCCCAGGTCAGAATGGGCAGGTAACGCGTCAGGGTAGTTTTCATGATATTCTCTGGAGTTCAGGCCCCCCGCAAGGCGCGCGGGGGGCATTTCTTCTAATCAGGTGACGTTGACTTTTTCGGGTTTGGCCATCCATTCACGACCCTTGAGCATGCCTTGCCAATAGATTGGCGGCAGCACCTTTTCCTTGAGGAACCAAGCGGCACGTGAAGGTTTTGTGCCGTCAATGATCGCTTTGGGAAAGCTGGGCAACATCGTCCCGCCATAGCCGAATTCGGCCAGAACGATTTTTCCCCGCTCGACTGTCAGCGGGCAGGATCCATACCCGTTATATTGGGCAACCGGCGATTTTCCCCGGATATCTGCCACGATGTTTTCAGCAACGATGGGGGCCTGAATGCGGGCAGCGGCCATTGTTTTGGCATTGGGCGCGTTCATCACATCGCCCAAAGACCAGACATTATCATAGGTTTTATGGCGTAACGTTGCTTGATCCACATCGACCCAACCTGCGGCATCGGCAAGCGGCGAAACGCGGATGAAGTCAGGCGCTGTTTGCGGCGGGCAAACATGCATCATGTCGAATTCCATCTCGATCCGCTCGACGGGCATGTCCGGCTTGGCCACATCGAACCATGCTTTTTTGGCGGGCCCATCCACGGCGACCAGATTGTGGAAGAAGTTGAGATGCGCGTCGTATTTCTTGACGTAGTCCATCAAGGCGGGCACGTAGTCTTTGACACCGAACAACACGCCGCCCGCGTTGTTGAATTGAATGTCGATATTCTTGAGCACGCCGCGCCGGAACCACGCATCGCCCGACAGATACATTGCCTTTTGGGGGGCACCTGCGCATTTGATCGGCATCGGCGGCTGGGTAAAGATCGCGCGGCCTTGTTTCATGCCCTCGACAAGCTTCCAAGTATAGGGCGCAAGGTCATAGCGGTAGTTCGACGTGACCCCGTTCTGGCCAAGGGTCTCGACAAGACCTTCGATCTTGTTCCAGTCCAGCTTGATGCCGGGGCAAACGATCAGACGTTTGTATTTTACGACACGGCAGCCATCCAAGATTACGGCGTTATTTTCGGGCTCGAACGCGGCAACGGCGGATTTGATCCAGTGCACGCCCTGCGGGATCAGCGACCCCATGGTCCGCGAGGTCTGTTCGGCTTCGAAGACACCGCCGCCGACCATGGTCCAGCCGGGTTGGTAATAGTGAATGTCAGCCGGATCGATGATCGCAATTTCCAGTCCGGGCCGTCGCGACTTCAGACTGGCCGCCGCAGCGATCCCACCGGCACCCGCGCCGACGATCACGACTTCAAAGCTGGCATCGCCCGTATCCGTCGGGGTTTTGCCCCCGTTGACAATGCGGCGCACGACGCCCGCCATGTCGTATCCTGCCGTTTTCGTGATGGCGAGGATATCGGCAAGGTCACGGCTGTCTGCTTGGGCCAGCGACCAAAGCGTTGCGGACCGGGTGCCGGTGCGGCAATAGGCCAGAACCGGACCGGGCAATTCCGCCATCGTCTTGTCGAATGCCGCAGCGTCGTCATCTGTGACCTTGCCAGACACAATCGGCAAATAGGCTGCTTCAAGCCCTGCCTTTTTAGCAGCTTTCGAGATTTCATCGAACGTCGGCTGGTCGGACCCTTCGCCGTCGGGACGGTTGCAGATGATGGCGCGAAAGCCCGCGTCTTTGATCGTTTGCAAATCTGCGGGCATGATCTGCTCGCTCACAGACAGGCCCGCCGTCAGTTTTTTGATATCCATGATCTCTCTCCCTGATCAGATGGCGTTAATCGGTACTTTTAGCATTGGGTTGCCGTCCGGATCTTTCGGAACCTCTCCGGCGCGCATGTTAACCTGCAAAGACGGGATGATCAGCTTGGGCATGGCCAGACTGGCGTCGCGTTCCGTGCGAAATTTGATGAAATCAGCGCGGGTTTTGCCGCCGCCGACGTGAATGTTGTCGGCCTTTTGCGCGGCCACAGTGGTTTCCCATGCGATCGTACGCCCGTTCGGGCCGTAGTCATGACACATCAGCAAACGCATATCGTCGGGCAGCGACAGTACCTTTTGAATGCTGTCAAAAAGCACACCCGCGTCTCCGCCGGGGAAATCCGCGCGCGCAGAGCCGCCATCGGGCATGAACAGCGTGTCACCCACAAAGGCGGCGTTGCCGAGGACATGGACCATACACGCGGGCGTATGACCGGGGGTGTACATCGCAAACGCCTGCATTGTACCGATCTGGTAGGTGTCGCCATCTTTGAACAACGCATCAAATTGCGATCCGTCGCGCTGGAATTCGGTGCCTTCGTTGAACACTTTGCCAAAGGTTTCCTGCACCACCATGATCTTGTCGCCTACGCCGATCTTGCCGCCCAGCTTTTGCTGGATGTAGGGCGCTGCGCTTAGGTGGTCGGCATGGACGTGGGTTTCGATGATCCAGTCAAGGGTCAGGCCGCGGTCCTGCACCTCGGCGATTAGCGCATTGGCGTGATCATAGGTGATCCGGCCAGCGGCATAGTCAATGTCCATCACGCTGTCGATAATGGCACAATGATCGCTGTTTGGATCTTTGACGATATAGCTGATGGTGTTGGTTGCCGCGTCAAAATGGGCTGAAACCTCAGGTTTGACGGACATATCTATGGGATAGGTCATGGGATTTCCTTGAAATTGAGTGAGCTTGATGCAAAACGCGGCTGCTGCCCGGCTCGCGGACAGCGGCTGACGCGCCTTTGATCAGAGCTTGCAGGTCTTGATGCCGAAGATGCGGTAAAGCGGGCAGAACTTCAGTGCCGATGTACCGACCATGACAAGGCCCACGATGACGGAAATGATGGTCGTAGTGCTTGAGTTGAACAAATCCAGACCGCTGACAAACGGAGCGGCCAGCAAGATAATCCCCAAAACAAAGCGGAAAACGCGATCTATTGTGCCAATATTCGTAGTCATTTTGCTCTCTCCTATAAAAGTCACATTCTACATAGACCTTTTGGAGGGTAATGTTCGGTGACATTGTCACCAAGCCGTGCCGACAAGCGAAGAAAATTGGTTAGTTGTTGTGACGCGCCAGCCGTGCAAGCTGTGTGCGGTCCGTTAGGGTGACGCTGCCGCGGGCCTGTTCGACCCAGCCGCGCCGCTGAAATTCCTGAAGCTGTCGCGAGATGACCTCGCGGGCGGTGCCCAATTCAACAGATAGTTTTTGATGCGTGGTCGCGACGACATTGTCGTCATTGGCAAGGGCAATCAGCTTGTCCGCAAGGCGCACATCCAGCTTTTGGAAGGCCACTTCGTCTATCATCAAGAACAGATCCGTGATGCGCTTGGAAAACGCGGCAAACACAAAGTCACGGAACGATTTTGACTGCCCGACAAGATCATCGAACACATCGCGGGGGATGGCAGCGGCCTGTACCGGCGTTTCTGCAATGCCAGCTGCTGAATAATCTTCGTAGGCCAGCAGGCAGGCAGTCGTCAGGACGCAGCTTTCGCCTGCATGTATCCGGTACAGAACGATTTCGTGGCCCGTGTCCGACACTTGCTGCACCCTGACGGTGCCTTTTAAGAGGAATAGCATGTTCTCGGGTGATTTTCCCGGACCAAAGATTGTTGTCCCTTGCGGGACCTCGACCAATGCGCTTTGCGCCATGATGCGTTTCTTTGCCGACGTTTCAAGGCGCGCCAGCCCCGGGAAACGCTCGACCCATTCATTTTCAGTGGTCATTGTGGCACCTTGCCCATCGGTGGAAATTCCAGCGGTGCGATCCGGTCCAGCAACTGCCCCTTGTTCGCGGCGATGTCTGCGATGGTCAGATCGTCCAACACCGCCATAAAGGCGGCTGTTGCCTCTTGCATCTTTCGCGACAGAATGCAGATGCCGATCAGAGGGCATGAATTCTTTTCGGGGTTGAAACATTCGACCACGTCCAACGGACCTTCGGTGATGCGCACCACGTCGCCGACGATGATGTCGCGTGGGTCACGCGCCAGACGAAAACCACCCCCGCGCCCGCGCACAGTTTCCAGATATCCGGCTTTGCCAAGTTCATGCACGATCTTCATGATATGCGGCCGCGAAAGGTTGTGGATTTGTGCCACATCATCAACGCGGACGAGATTGGGGGATTTGATCGCCGCAAGCTGCAACGAGCGCATTGCGTAATTGGTATAACTGGTCAGTTTCATGGTGCATCCTCTTGTCGCACCTAAAAGATACATTCAAAGTATTGCTTTTGTAAGTGGCCCAAGCTAACTCATGATTAAACCAATATTTGAAATATAGGATATACAACATGAGCCTTAGACTTGGTGATACAGCCCCGAACTTTTCTGCGGATACAACGACCGGTCCGATCACGTTTCACGACTGGATCGGAACCGACTGGGCGTTCTTTTTTAGCCACCCAGCCGATTTCACACCTGTTTGCACAACCGAAATGGGGCGCACTGCGCAACTGGCAGAAGAGTTTGCAGCCCGTGGCGTAAAACCGATCGGGCTGTCCACCGATACCGTGGCAGAGCATGTGAAATGGATCGAAGATGTCAACGACACGCAAAATACCACCCTGCGTTTCCCGATTGTGGCTGACGCCGATCTTAAGATCGCCAAGCTTTATGACATGATCCACCCGACCGAAAGTGAAACAGCCGCTGTGCGGTCGGTCTATATCATTGACCCAGGCAAGAAAATTCGTCTGACCATGACCTATCCGATGAGCGTCGGCCGCAATTTCGACGAGATTTTGCGCGTCATTGACGCATTGCAGACCGGCGACACGTTCAAGATCGCCACCCCCGCCGATTGGGTGCCCGGTCAAAAGGTCATCATCCCGCCCTCAGTGACAGATGCGGACGCAACCAAAGCTTTCCCGCAAGGTTTTGAAACCATCCGCCCCTATCTGCGCACCGTAAAACTGTAATTCTGACATCTTATAAGTTTGGAAATATCATGACCAAGTTAGCTATGTTTGCAACGCTTGTTGCTTTGACCCCACTCGCCGGTTTTGCCGAAACCACTCCGGGCTCCCACTTTATCGAGAACTGGGATTTGGATGGAAACGGCGATGTTTCCCTCGAAGAGATCACCGAACGACGCGGGGATGTGTTTGCGATGTTCGATCAGGATGATAACAATTACCTAAATGCCAAAGAATATGTGCTGTTTGATGAAACACGGGCGGCTGACATGGAAAACAATGCCGCAGGCCACGGCAACGGCGGGGGGCGCATGCAACAAGGCCTGACCCTTGAGTTTAATGACATCGACGCCGATGGCGAAGTATCAAAAGAAGAATTCATCTCCAAATCTGGCGCTTGGATGGCTCAGATTGATCGCGATGGCGACGGTGTCATTACCGCTGCCGATTTTGGCCCGCAGGGGAACTGACATATTTTACCGGTGCCCTGTCATATGGGCAGGGCATCGGCCAATCCAAAGAGGCAGACACCATGTTTGACGGTATGACCGCAGAAACGCTGGCCCGGATGCAATTCGCATTTACGGTATCGTTTCACATCATTTTTCCGGCCTTCTCAATAGGGCTGGCCAGTTATCTAGCCGTGCTGAACGGGTCGTGGCTGTGGACGAAAGACGACAGGTATTTGACCCTGTTCAACTATTGGAAAAAGATTTTCGCCGTGGCTTTCGGCATGGGCGTCGTGTCGGGCATTGTGATGTCCTACCAATTCGGGACCAATTGGTCGGTGTTTTCCGACAAGACCGGCCCGGTCCTTGGCCCATTGATGGCTTACGAGGTTCTGTCGGCGTTTTTCCTAGAGGCGGGATTTCTTGGCATCATGCTGTTCGGACGGGAACGTGTGGGCGACAAGCTGCACATGTTCGCCACGGCGATGGTGGCCTTTGGCACACTGATGTCGGCCACATGGATTTTGTCCGTGAACTCTTGGATGCAAACACCTGCGGGCTACAGCATCAACGAACTGGGCCAGTTTGTTCCCGAAGACTGGTGGCAGATCGTCTTTAACCCGTCCTTCCCGTACCGCTTGGTTCACATGGTTTTGGCTGCTTATCTGACAACCGCCCTTGTTGTCGGGGGCGTGGGCGGGCTGCACCTGTTACGCAACCGCCAAGACGCGCCAGCGCGGCGGATGTTCTCGATGGCGATGTGGATGCTGATCTTTGTAGCACCGCTGCAAATCCTCGCGGGGGACTTTCATGGGATCAACACGCTCGAACATCAGCCGGTTAAGATCATGGCCATGGAGGGGCACTATGAGAGCCACCCCGATGGCGCACCGCTGATCTTGTTCGGGATCCCGAACCCGGCTGAAAAGCGGATCGATTATGCGATTGAAATACCCAAACTCTCTAGTTTGATCCTCAAGCATGATCTGAACGCGCCGCTTGCCGGTCTTGATACCATTCCAGACGAAGACGAACCGCCTGTCGCGATCGTATTCTGGAGCTTTCGTATCATGGTCGGCCTTGGCTTTGCGATGCTTGGTCTGGGCGCATGGAGCGTGCTGCGCCGGATACGTGGTCAGCTATACGAGGACCGTTGGTTGCACCGGGTGGCAATCGTGATGGGGCCGATGGGCTTTGTCGCAGTTCTTGCGGGCTGGATCACAACCGAAGTGGGCCGCCAGCCGTTCACGGTCTATGGCCTGTTGCGCACCTCTGACAGCCTTGCGCCGGTTGCTGCCCCTGCTGTGGCCGCGTCGCTGCTTGCCTTCATCGTGGTGTATTTCTTTATCTTTGGTGCGGGGACGTTCTATCTGCTGCGGATGATGAACAAACCTGCGGGGACCCTGTATCTAGGCCTCAAGGATGGTCCGATCCGCACCGCTGGCATTACCCCTGTCCAGCAGGCTGAAGCCGATGCAACCCCAGGCGAATAAGGAGCCTTACGATGTTTGAACTTTCCTTTATCTGGGCCGGGATCATTGCATTTGCAGTCCTGACCTATGTGATCCTTGACGGGTTCGACCTTGGGGTCGGTATCCTTTCGCCGCTTGCAGAGGATGAAACCGAAAAGGCCACGATGATGAATTCAATTGCGCCGATCTGGGATGGCAACGAAACGTGGCTGGTGTTGGGGGGCGGCGGGCTATTCGCTGTTTTCCCTCTGGCCTATGCCGTCATCATGCCTGCGCTATATATGCCTATTATCCTGATGCTGCTGGCGCTGATCTTTCGCGGTGTTGCGTTCGAATACCGCTGGCGCACCGAACGTTGGAAGCCGGTCTGGGACGTTGCATTCTTTGGCGGGTCGATCGTTGCGGCCTTTATGCAGGGGATTGCGCTGGGCGCGTTGGTGCAGGGAATCGAAGTGGCGGATCGTGCCTATGCTGGCGGCTGGTGGGACTGGCTTAGCGTGTTTTCTGTCCTGACTGGATTGGCGGTTGTTGTCGGCTATGCCCTGCTTGGCGCAACATGGATCATCCTCAAGACCGAAGGGCGTCTGCAACGCCACATGCAAGGGCTGGCGTGGTGGCTTGGGGCCGTGACCCTTGGCTTTATCGGGATCGTCAGCATCCTGACGCCGTTTCAGGACCCTGAATACTTTAACCGTTGGTTCAATCTGCCCGGCAGTATCTTGAGCGTGCTGATGCCGGGGGCGGTTCTGGCCGCTGCATGGGCGCTCTTCACGGGGTTGAATGCTGGCAAGGATGCGCAGCCTTTTCTGGCCGCCATCAGCATTTTTGTGCTGTGTTTTATCGGCATCGGGATCAGCTTTTACCCCAATATAGTGCCGCCAAGCCTCACCATCGTTGAGGCCGCGGCACCAGACAAAAGCTTGCGCTTTGCACTGGTAGGTACCGTCGTGCTGGTCCCGATGATCCTTGCCTACACCGCCTATGCCTACTGGGTTTTCCGCGGCAAGATTGACCCGAACGAGGGGTATCACTGATGGCGCAGGGCAGTTTGCGCCGGATCGGATGGTTCATCGCGATCTGGCTGGCAAGTGTTCTGGCACTTGGTGTTGTTGCCTATGCCATCCGGCTGGCGATCTACGCCTGATCCGTCTCCCCTGCGCTGGTGGTGAACCGCCAGCGCAGGGGGCCAACTGTGTTTTGACGCATCCCGACGCCAATCGCGTTTTGCCCCCCGATCAAATTCCGTGAAGATGCACGTCACCTGCATCTAGGGCAACAAAGCGTTCTGCAGGGATATCGGCCTCGGCCAGACTTGCATAGAGCAGTTCCTTGGGGGCGTCCCGCGCTTCATCGGTCAGCTGAAACGTCCCCCAATGCATCCCAAGGGCTTGTTTTGCCCCGACATCGTGAAAAATCCGCAGGGATTCCTCGGGGGCGACATGCTGGGCAGACATGAACCAGCGTGGCTCATAGGCACCGATCGGGATAATGGCGATATCCGGAGAACCATGCCGCCGGCGAATGTCGTGAAATATCGCGCCATCGCCATATCCGGTGTCCCCGACAAACCAGATCTGCGCATGCGGCGTATGAATCCAGAACCCGCTCCAAAGGGCCATCCGTCTGTCTGCAATGCCGCGTGCTGACCAATGGTTGGCGGGCGTCAACGTCACTGTGACATCGGGGGCAACCTTGATGTTGTCATGCCAGTCGCCGGTTTCGATCCGAGCGTCCTGCACAGCCGTCTTAACGATTGCATCATTGCCAAGCGGCATCACCATCAACGGGCGATGACCGCTGTGCAGTTTGCCCAGTGTGGCAAGGTCAAGGTGATCATAGTGATTGTGGCTCAGAAGTACCGCGTCGATGGGGGGCAGATCGGCAAACGCAATCCCCGGTGCAGTGACCCGCTTCGGACCGGCAAAGCTGAGGGGGCTGGCGCGGTCGGACCAGACCGGGTCGGTCAGCAGATTGACCCCGGCCACCTGAATTAACATCGACGCATGCCCAACCATGGTGATCCGCGCAACATCGCTCCGCGCGGGCGGGGTTTGCGGGGTGATGGCGACGTGCTTTGGCCAGATTGCCTTGTCGCCCCCGCGACGCCACCGCCACAGATCAGTCAGGCTTTTGTCAGCCGAGGGTTGCCCCGGCGAGTAAAAGCGGGTGCCGTCAAAATTGTGGCTGGTAGGGCCAGAGTAGTAGCGGTTCACGGTGTTTCCCCATCTTTTTCTCGACGTTCAAAGGACGTTGACGCGATGTTAGCTGCATTACTTAGGGCACAACCCGCCCAATCCGAGGTTTAATTTCCAAACTGTAGTGGATCTGGGATTCACGCCCTTGAAAGGGCGGTACAGCCGTGGATGAAATATGGTCAGGCGCAGTCACGTTCAAATGAAGGTTTGAAATTTATGATTGTCATCGGGTGCACAATGATGATCCCTTGGCGGATGTCTGGGTAGCCCGTCGGAGAAGTGATTTGGACCAATTTGATTATGTGATTGTCGGCGCAGGGTCGGCAGGGTCTGTTTTGGCCAACCGTTTGTCGCAAAGCGGTCAGTTCAGCGTTCTGTTGCTTGAGGCCGGTGGGGCTGACAGCAGTCTTTGGGTTCAGGTGCCGATTGGCTATGGCAAGGTCTATTATGATGACCGAGTGAACTGGAAATACACGACCGAACCGATTGTAGGCCTTGATGGCCAGCGGTCCTATTGGCCGCGCGGCAAGGTTCTGGGCGGGTCAAGTTCGATAAACGCGATGGTTTATGTGCGGGGTCATCAACGCGATTATGCCGAATGGAATGCCGCCGCGGCCGGTTGGGGCTGGGACGATATCGAACCTATTTTCCGCCGTATGGAAGATTGGGATGGTCCGGCCAGCGATGCGCGTGGCGTAGGCGGGCCGTTGTCCGTGCATGATGTGACCCAAGAGGTGCATCCGCTGACGAACACCTATTTGCAGGCGGCAGCACAGGCCGGGATCCCGACGAACCCTGATTACAATGGTCCGGTTATGGAGGGTGCCGCTTGCTATCAGATCACCACCAAAGACGGGTGGCGTGCCTCGGCTGCGCGCAGTTATTTGCGCCCCGCCCGCAACCGGCAAAACCTGAGCATCCAGACCCATGCCCATGTGACGCGGGTCTTGTTCGACGGCACGCGTGCCACCGGCGTTGAATATCGCCAGAACGGTCAGACCAAAACCGCATCGGCCCGCGCCGAGATCGTATTGTCTGGGGGCGCGATCAATTCGCCGCAACTGCTGCAACTGTCGGGCATCGGCCCCGCAGGCGTGCTGCAAGACCACGGTATTCCGGTGCTGCTGGACGCCCCCCACGTGGGGCGCAATCTGCAAGACCATCTGGGGGCGGACAACTATTATGTTTCGAAGGTGCCCAGCCTGAACCGGCAGCTGCGCCCCTTGTGGGGCAAGGCCATCGCCGCCGCGCACTATGCACTGAAGCGCAAAGGGCCGCTGTCGCTGAGCCTAAATCAAGGCGGTGGTTTTGTGCGCTTGTCCGAGCAATCGCAAGGCCCTGATCTGCAACTGTATTTTTCGCCCGTCAGCTATACCCGCGCGCCTGTCGGGGTACGCCCGCTGATGAACCCGGACCCGTTTCAGGGCTTTTTGATGGGGTTCAACCCGTGCAAGCCGACCAGCACAGGCTACCTGCAAATCCAGTCGCCCGATCCGATGGTGGCACCTGAACTGCATCCCAATTACCTTGATACGGACCATGACCGCGCCGTGATGTTGGCGGGCACGAAACTGATCCGCCAGATTGCCGATATGCCCGCCATGAGATCCGTGATCCAATCCGAACTGTCGCCGGGCGCGAATGTGACCGATGACGCGGATATCGCGGCCTACCTGCGCAAGTCCGCTTGGACCGTGTTTCACCAATGCTCGACCTGCCGGATGGGCAGCGATGCGTCCAGCAATGTCGTCGATGCCCGGTTGCGGGTGCATGGCATTCAGGGGCTGCGCGTCGCAGATGCGTCGATCTTTCCGACCATACCGACCGGCAACACGAATGCGCCTGCGATCATGGTCGGTGAAAAGGCGTCGGACCTTATTTTGGAAGACGCCACATCCTGAAAGGACACGCGATGAAGCTGAAATCAATAGAGACTTTCACCAATGAATTCGTTGGTTTTGTGCGGGTCACAGCCGAGGATGGCGCGCAAGGCTGGGGGCAGGTGTCGACCTATCATTCGGACATCACATGTCAGGTTTTGCACCGGCAGGTTGCCCCTTGGATGTTGGGGCAGGACACCACCGACCTTGATGATTTGCTGGATATTGTGACCGAGCGCGAACATAAGTTCCCCGGATCGTACCTGCGCCGCGCGATGGCCGGGGTCGACACGGCGATCTGGGATTTGCGGGGCAAGCAGCAGGGTAAACCTGTGGCTGAATTGTTGGGCGGTTCTGTCGGGTTGATCCGCGCCTATGCGTCTTCGATGAAGCGCGACATCACCCCGGCAGACGAGGCGCTGCGCCTGAAGAAACTACGCGACACACACGGGTTTGACGCCTTTAAGGTGCGCGCGGGATCAGAGGTCGGACGCAATAAGGACGAATGGCCGGGCCGCACCGAAGAGATCATCCCCACCATGCGCCGCGAACTGGGCGACGGCGTTGATCTGCTGATTGACGCCAACAGTTGTTATGCCCCCGATCGCGCGATCGAGGTCGGGCATATGCTGCAAGATCACGGGTTTTGCCATTACGAGGAACCTTGCCCCTATTGGGAGCTTGAGCAAACCAAACAGGTCACCGATGCGCTTGATATCGACGTGTCCGGAGGAGAGCAGGATTGCGATCTGGCCACATGGAAGCGCATGATTGACATGCGTGCCGTGGACATCGTGCAGCCTGATATTCTGTATCTGGGGGGTATTTGCCGCACGCTTCGGGTGGCGGGTATGGCCAAGGCAGCAGGCCTGCCGGTGACGCCCCATTGTGCGAACGGGTCGTTGGTGACCTTGTTTACGATGCATCTTTTGCGCGCGCTTCCCAATGCTGGTAAATATCTGGAATTCTCTATCGAAGGCGCGGATTACTACCCGTGGCAGGACGGACTATATGTCGCCTCACCCTACGCGATCAAAGACGGTCACGCACGTGTCACCGATGCGCCGGGATGGGGCGTAGAGATCAGCCCCGAGTGGTTGGCAAAGTCCCGTTACGAGATCAGCGAACATCCGTAAAGCTAGCCGTTCTCTTATGCGTGTAAGGGGTCCGGGCCGCGCCTGCGAGCCCTGCTGATTTATGTTTATGATTTCCCAAGGTTGCAGTTGGAAGAATCAGTCAAGTGGCTGGGGGCAGCGATGGGAAACGGCAAGGATCGGGCGCTACGCGGGACTTGTGCAGCATGGTTCTAAATCGCGACCTTTAGGGGATTCTCTAAATATTGAGTCTTTTAAATGAGGCGCATGTATTGAACAGCGCAATTCAGAAGGGTGCAGAAATAATGTTTTATAAGCATATATTTAAGCTCATGGTACGCCCATACTGCGCGAAGGGGGCGAGGTGGGGAAGGTCGATTAGCGCATCCAGATTAATGTAATGTAGAGATTACTCAATCACCAATCCCGCAGATATGTCCAAATTGCGGGAAGAGAAATGTTCAAACTTACTCATACGATTGCTTGTGCGGCGGCTCTGGCCTTGTCGTCTCCGGTTCTGGCTGATCAGGGGGTCGAACAAACCTCTGTCCGATTTGCTCAGGTTGCTGCCCTTGATGGTCCGGCGGCGGCCCTTGGTACGGGAATGCGGCAAGGTCTGTTGGCTGCTTTCAACGAAGCCAACCTTGCCGGCGGCGTTCACGGTCGCAAGTTAGAATTGACCAGCATGGATGACGGGTATGAACCTAGTCGCTCGATCGAGGCGGTGACGAAAGTGATCAAAAGCGATGATTATCTTGCGCTGATCGGCACAGTGGGCACGCCGACAACAAAGGCGACACAACCTCTTACAACCGCTGCGAAACTACCCTTGATCGGGCCGTTTACGGGGGCGGGTTTCTTGCGTGATCCAGCGCTGTCAAATGTGATCAACATGCGTGCCACATATGACGCTGAAACGCAGGCGTGGGTTGATTATCTGGTCGACGATCTGGGCCTCAAAAACATCGCGATCCTTTATCAGGATGACGGCTTTGGTCGCGTGGGTCTGTCAGGCGTGAACAAAGCGCTCGAAGCCCGTGGAATGACCTTGTCGGCAGAAGGGACTTATACCCGCAATACGCTTGCGGTGAAATCCGCGTTGCTTGAGATCCGCAAAGCGGAACCAGAAGCGGTTGTCATGGTCGGCGCTTACAAGCCACTTGCCGAATTCATCAAGCTTTCCAAGAAAATGAAGATGGACCCAGTGTTCGTTACAATTTCTTTTGTTGGCTCAAAGGCCTTGGCCGCAGAGCTTGGCGAGGCGGGGGACGGTGTCATCGTCAGTCAGGTCGTCCCGCAGCCTTGGGATGCCTCTTTGCCAGTTGTCGCAGCCTATCAGGCGGCCTTGAAATCCTTTGATGCAAACGAGGAACCCGGTTTTGTCTCGCTCGAGGGCTATATCACCGGCCGCCTTGCAATCCAGGCGCTTGAGAATGCGGGTGCCGATGTCACGCGCGCTGGCTATCTTGCGGCGCTCAGCGGTCTAGGGACGATTGATTTGGGTGGAATGACACTAAGCTATGGCGCGGGTGACAATCAGGGTTCTGACAGTGTCTTCCTGACGCGTATCCGCGCAGACGGCTCATTCGAAGCCATGGCCCCGGGCAGCTGAACCAAAGATCGGATGGTGCTGATCTCGTCGGTGCCATCCGCAATATTCAATTTTAGGAACTAGGGTTTCGTTTATCATGCGGTTCATCAGTCGAATACTTAATTCTATCATGGCACGCCTTGCTTTTATACTCGGGGCGATGGTCGCAATGACAGCAGCAGCGGTTGTGATCAGCTGGATGATTTTCCAGTCAATTGATGAAAGTATGACTGCGCTGACAAATGACCGGCTTCCAGAGCTACGCGCGACTGCCGTTGTCAAAGCAGCTGCAGATCAAACCCGAAGCTTGCTATCCGATCTTTTGATCGTCGAAAGCGAAGCCGCGTTGGAGCGTAAAAAAGGCGAAGTACACTCACTCATGACGTCCTTTGCCGATGCTCTTGAACAGCTCCCCACTTCGGACGGGATTTTGGAAGTTTCAAACCTGTCAAAAGTGGAGCTATCATTGGCGAACCTTCTGACCGCGCGTGAAAGTGAATTGCAGAGGGGGCAGGATCTGACAGCGATGGTCGAGCGTGCGTTCAAACTCGCCGATTCTGTCAGCTTGGTACTTGAGGAGGCATCGGATGCAGCTTTGTTTGACATGGCCATTCGAGGAGAAGAGACGATTGAGGTCATTGACGAAACGTTGACCAAGCTGGTTGAAGAAGATTTCAACATGTATCAAACCGTGTTGGAAATTCGCGCAGATGTTGGCCTCTTGTCTGGTTTGGCTTTGACAATGTCACAGACTTACTCATCTGGGTTGAAGTCAATCATCACAGACTTGGCGAATTCATCAATCAGTCGGTTGCGCGCCAAAGCAGACGAGAATGCTGACGCTCCTGAGTTTTCTGAACTTCTACCCGTTCTGCAAATCGCAACTGGCATCTTCGAAACAGTTTTCACCTCGACTGGATACGCTGCAAATTCGAATGAGATATTAGCGGCGCGTCTCGAAGTCGATCGCGTTCTTTCGCCGGCACTCGACGATATCCATTTCAATTTGGTCATCGGCACTGACGACGCAAAAATAGCGAACTCGCAATCCATAGACACATTGCTGAACGTTGAAGTTAAAGGGATGCGTGAAAAGGCACAGCTCGACGCCGCTACGAAACAGTTCTTCGCAAAAATTCTGACAGCAGCACTTGCGCGCAACGAGGCAGAACTCTCCCAGAGGCAAAGTGAATTGATGGCAGAGGTTGCCATGATACAAAAGTTGGCGTCCAATAGGTCTGCGGATACGGTCGATATGGTGAACCAACTCGTCGCGTTTGCGGCCGTCGATACCGGCATCGCGAATATTCGTAGACAGTCTTTTGCCGCCGTTGCAGCGGCTTCCCTGGCAGCGATGAATGCAGCCGCTGCTGTGGATGCAATTGCATTGGAAACAAGCGCATTGTCCGAGGTTGCATTGGATCAGATCGCCATGACAGCGAAGAATTTGCAATCAGATGTTGATGGCGCAGGGCTACAGCTTGGTAAGATCGCTGCTTTAAGCGCTCTTTTGGGCTTTGCTGCGCCCGTTCTTGTCTGGGCCATGGTAACGCGCCCATTGAACCGTGTTACATCTATAACAGAGCGGCTGGCATCGGGTGATCTTTCGGAAATCACCGGTTTGCGTCAAGGATCTGGTGAACTAGGGTGCCTCGCCGCAGCGTTATATGTATTCCGCGATGGAGCCTTAAAAACCAAAGCGCTGCAAGAAGAAGAAAAGCGAAGGGATCAAGCCGCTATTGAAGCAGAACGTGAAGCTGAAAGGCTGAGACTTGAAGACGAAAGGCGGCAACAAGATGAAACCGCTGAACGTGAAAGATTGGAAAGAGAACGTAAAGCTTTAGAGGCTGAAAAAACTCAACGAGCGCAGGCTGAAATCGAAGCGGAAAGAAAAGAACGTATGCAGGAGCAAGAGACAATCGTTTCCGCTTTGGCTCAGGGTCTGACACATCTTTCAGCTGGTGATCTGACTTATCAAATCAAAACAAAGTTTCCTGGTCCATACGAAGCGCTCCGTCAGGACTTTAATACTGCCGTTTCCCAACTTGCGGAACATATTATCCGGCTGCGAGATAGTTCGGGGATTATTGAAGACAGCTCTGCCCATCTTGCGATGGCATCTGGTGACTTGGGGCGGCGTACGGAAACCAACGCTGCGACCCTCGAAAAGATTGCGAATGCAATCCGTGAACTCGCTAATAGCGTTTCGGTTTCAGCTGCAGGCGCGACAAGTGCAGATGTAGCGGCACGTGGCGTTGAACAAGACGCAGCTATTAGTCGGAATGTTGTGATGGAAACAAAATCGGCCATGGCCGAAGTCGAGATGTCGTTCTCAAAGATTATATCGATAGTTGATGTCATTGATTCTATTGCGTTCCAAACAAATCTTTTGGCGCTCAATGCAGGTGTAGAAGCGGCTCGTGCGGGCCAGGCAGGGCAAGGGTTTGCAGTGGTTGCTTCAGAAGTTCGTAGTTTGGCGCAGCGCTGCACTGAAGCCGCGTCCGAAATCAATACCGTAGTCAAAGAAACGAATGAAACGGTCGAACGGGGGGTCGCGTTGACGAGCAAGGCCGATGTTTCAATTGCGACAATTTCGGAAGGTATTGGCCGGGTATCCAAGGCAATGAACACCATCGCCTTATCTGCGACCGAGCAGTCCAAAAACGTTTCGGAAGTTAACGACGCTGTCAGCAGGTTAGATCAAGCCACGCAAAAAAATGCTGCAATGTTTGAAGAAACAGCTGCGACAAATCAATCACTGGCACAAGAGGCCAAAGCCTTAACAAACATCGTTTCGGCCTTCCAGATTAATGCCGAAACTGGTGATAATGGCGGCCGTTCCAACCACTTGAAATCTTCGGTGGCTTAGCTGGGTTTTTGAACTGATTGATTGTGCCAGAAACCATTTTTCAAGTGAAAGAAAGGCGCACGATTTGGGTGTACTGTGCATCGCTCAGGGTAAGCTTCAGCAGGAAAACCTTGCCGAGAGTCTCACCGGGAGCTTGGGGGCTGTGCGAGAGAACGATGACCTGTTTAGCCATTGTCAGGCCGCCTTTCTCGATGGCAGCCCAATTACGAGCAGAAGCCCGGCGAGTGGTTGTGTGAAGGGAAGCTGCAGGCCATGACGTCCAAACTCTTGAACTCTATTCTTAATTGAATGAGAGATTCTGGGCGGGCCATGACCTCACCGGCCATTCCGCTGAAATACGGCATGCGCCACTTCAAAAGCTGGGCCAACTAGCGGGTGAGGCCTCTCATGGCTGATACGAACGCAAGTCTTTACGAACCCCGTGTAATATCATGTCGGCCGAACTACCCTTGCTATTGCCGCAGCTGTGTTGTGGCCGCTTGATGGCTTATGGCTGGCTAAGATGAGAAGTCACCTGTTTCGGTTTTTATTTCGCCATCGGCCACAGATGGCCATCGTCCGTCCTAGATTTGAAGCCGCCAATTGGTCTTTGGCTAATCTTTGCTGAACCTGCATTCTGGTGCGGAGCACCAATTCGTTGTCGAGGAATACTGGAACAGTAAATTCATGATTCTGCAGGGCTGCCTGTGCAGGCGGGATTAGCCCCAATCATGAGCCTGAAAACCATTCGGTTCGACTATGTGGCCGCGCGCGAACCAAGCGTCGGTCGCCCGTTCATATGGCTCGACTGATTAAATGCTAGGCGGTTGCGCTGCTGTGTGCCTGTAAATTAGGCAAAATCATCCGACGTCAGTTCGAGCTGCACTGTTTTGGCTGGCAAGTTTGCCAATCGCATATGCATCGTTGCCGCATGCCTTCACGGCAAAATCGCCGCACGGCGGGCTATCCTGCAAGATACTTCCCGCTGCGCGACGACCACAACAAAAACTGCTGCGGCCCTTATCTATCGTGTTCGGGGATATGGCGAAAGTGCATTTAAGCACGGGTTCCCGCAGCGCCAATAGGGGATAAGTTATGAAATACTTTAATAAATTTGCCACCTGCGCCACGGTCGCGTTGATGGGGTCGACATCAATTGCGCTGGCGGAATGTGCTGATCCGGTCAAGCTTGGCGTACTGCACTCTTTGTCAGGCACAATGGCGATCTCTGAGACGACATTGAAGGACACCATGTTGATGCTGGTTGAACAGCAAAATGCCAAAGGCGGTGTGCTGGGGTGCCAAATCGAAGCGGTCGTGGTTGATCCGGCCTCGGATTGGCCGCTGTTTGCTGAAAAAGCACGCGAATTGTTAACGGTAAACGAGGTCGACGTGATTTTCGGCAACTGGACATCGGTGTCGCGGAAATCGGTTTTGCCGGTCATCGAAGAATTGAACGGCCTGCTCTTCTACCCTGTGCAATACGAGGGCGAAGAATCGTCGAAAAACGTCTTCTACACCGGTGCGGCCCCCAACCAGCAGGCGATCCCTGCGGTTGATTATTTCCTCGAAGAACTGGGTGTCGAGAAGTTCGCGCTGCTGGGCACGGACTATGTTTACCCCCGCACGACAAACAACATTCTTGAGCAATACCTGAAGGATAAAGGTATCGCGCAAGAAGATATCTTTGTGAACTACACGCCATTTGGGCACTCTGACTGGGCCACAATCGTCGGCGACGTTGTTGCGCTTGGCGAAGACGGCAAGCAGGTCGGCGTGATTTCCACAATCAACGGCGACGCCAACATTGGTTTTTACAAAGAACTGGCTGCGGCGGACGTATCAGCAGATGATATTCCGGTTGTTGCCTTTTCGGTCGGTGAAGAAGAACTGTCCGGTCTGGACACCACGAACCTTGTCGGTCACTTGGCCGCGTGGAACTATTTTATGTCTGCTGATACCCCTGCGAATGCCGAATTTATCAAGACATGGCAGGACTTTATCGGCAGCACGGATCGTGTGACAAATGACCCGATGGAAGCCCATTACATCGGCTTTAACATGTGGGTGAATGCGGTCGAGGCAGCAGGTACCACCGATGTGGATGCCGTACGCACAGCCATGTACGGCCAAACTTTCCCGAACCTGACTGGCGGGACAGCTGAAATGCTGGTGAACCACCACCTCAGCAAGCCTGTCTTGATCGGTGAAATCACCGCCAACGGCCAATTTGATATCATCAGCCAGACCGATCCGGTTCCCGGCGACGCATGGACAGATTTCTTGCCTGAATCCGCCGTGCTGATGTCCGACTGGAAAGATCTGGAATGCGGTATGTACAACACCGAAACCAAAAGCTGCGTCCAGCTGAAATCCAACTACTAAGCCTTTCTGTCAGGCGCGGGTCTCCCTCGCGTCTGGCGTTCTTTTTGGAAAAAGGGACAGCATGTTTCGCCATTTATTGATCCTGATGCTGGGGCTTGGACTTGCAGGTGCAGCACAGGCACAGGATCTGCAACCGGTCTTGCAGATCCACGCGGACGAGATCGCAAATCCATCACGCAGCAGCGTTTCGGTCACCTTGGACGATCTGGTTTCTACTGGCGCGCCACAGGTCAGCGACTTTCTGGAACGGTGGCAGGACAAAGGCGTATGGCAGCGCGATGACGGGTTATTCTTCTTTGCCAAACAATCTGGCGATGATCTGGCCATCCAAGATATCGACAGTGGCGCGCAATCGGTTGCGCCTGAGAATGCCTTTACCCAGCTGAAACCCAACGGTGGTGTGCGTCGTTTGATCGGCACGGCGCTGGTGCAATTTCAACTGACCGACCCCGATGTTGACCGCCGCAGCACGGCTGTCGATTCCATCGCTCGCAGGCCCGATGCCAGCCAGCTTGCTCCCTTGCTCAAGTCGATAGAGGGTGAGCCTGACAAAAAGCTCAAAGCCCGCAAAACCCAGCTTGCGAACTTCCTTTCGGCCAGCTTTGCGCCGGACACGCCGGACCGGATCGCCGCGATCAACAGCATGTCCACCGATACGTCGATCGAAGCGCGCGCGGTGTTGAACCAGATCCTGACGGTCAAAGCCGGGGTTTCGGCTGACCAGCCCAAGGGCAATGTGGCGCGTATCCTGACCGTGGGATCAGACCTTGGCCAAGCAGATGCCTATGCCCGGTTGGTCGATGCCGGGCTTGCCGCGCCAGTGGTTAGCCCTAATGATATCCGCGATGCGTTGGCGGCTAATGTGGTCGACGGGCGCGCGGGTGGTATTCCTACAGCGCAGCTTGACACCCAGGACGCACGGGGACGGGCGTACGGTGCGCTGGCCCAGGCCGGGACCGTACCGCCCCTTGTCACCATGGCCGAGCAACGCGCCGCCACCGAAAACTACGTCTTTTACGAAGCATACGACGAAAAAAGTATTGCCATCACCGAAGCAGCGCGTGCCGCGTTAAACAGTATCGAGACCCGCGTCGGCGTCTCGCAAGCCGTTGATTTAACGCTGGATGCGCTCTCGCTGGCGTCGATCTATTTCCTTGCTGCCATTGGCCTTGCGATCACTTTCGGGGTGATGGGCGTGATCAACATGGCCCATGGCGAATTCATCATGATGGGGGCCTATACGGGCTATGTCGTGCAGTTGTTCGTGCCCGACTACACCTTGTCGATCATCGTCGCGCTGCCGCTGGCCTTTGCAATTACCTTTGCGGCGGGTGTTGTGATGGAGCGGTTGGTGATCCGCCATCTTTACCACCGCCCGTTGGAAACGCTGCTGGCGACCTTTGGTATTTCGATTGCCCTGCAACAGTTGGCCAAGAACATATTTGGCACGCAGGCCCGCCCGCTGACCTCGCCCGCGTGGCTGGACGGGGCTTTGGTATTCTCGGATGTGATCCAGATCAGCTATATCCGCATCGCTATTTTCGTGCTGGCGCTGTTGTTCCTGGGGCTGATCCTGTTCGTTCTAAAACGCACCCGACTGGGGCTTGAGGTCCGTGCCGTGACGCAAAACCCCGGCATGGCCGCCAGCATGGGCATCAACCCGGACCGCATCAACATGCTGACCTTTGGCCTTGGGTCGGGCATTGCGGGTATCGCGGGGGTGGCCATCGGGCTTTACGCCAAGGTGACCTCGGAAATGGGGGCGGATTATATTGTTCAATCCTTCATGACTGTGGTCGTGGGCGGGGTTGGCAACGTCTGGGGTACACTTGCGGGGGCATCGCTGATCGGCTTTTTGCAAAAGGGGATCGAATGGTTCAACCCGTCCAACACACTGGCGGCGCAGACTTATATGGTCCTGTTTATCATCCTGTTCATTCAATTCCGGCCCAAGGGCATCGTCGCCCAAAAAGGCCGGGCAGCGGCGGACTGACCCATGCGTAAAACATTTCTTTCCCAAAACCCGTCCATCCTGTGGTTCATCGCCGTTTTGGGGCTGTTCACGCTGGCGGTGGTCGTGGGATCAGAGGCGGCAGGCACCGGCCTCATCTCGACCTCGATGGTCAAGACCTTGGGCAAGACGCTGTGCCTGTGCCTGATCGCCATCGCGATGGATGTGGTCTGGGGCTATTGCGGCATCCTGTCCTTGGGCCACTTTGCGTTCTTTGGCATTGGCGGCTATGCGATTGGTATGTGGCTGATGTATGCGCGCACCGAAATTATCGTCTTGAACAGCCTAGAGGGTCAGATCATCCCTCCCACCGCGCAAGAAGTGTCAGATGCCATCGGCAACCAGATTTTCGGCGTCGTGGGCAGTTCGGAGTTCCCGTGGCTCTGGGCCTTTTCCGACAGCTTGTTTTTGCAGCTGTTGATGGTGGTGCTTGTGCCCGGCCTGCTGGCGCTGGTCTTTGGCTGGCTCGCCTTTCGCAGCCGTGTGACAGGCGTTTACCTGTCGATCCTGACCCAAGCGATGACCTTGGCCTTGTCCTTATGGCTGTTTCAAAACGACAGCGGGTTGCGTGGCAATAACGGCCTGTCGGGTCTGCAAAATATCCCGGGGTTTGAACAAACACCTCAGGCGGTCATCAGTCTGGTGTTCTTTCTGGGGTCGGCGCTGGCACTGGCTTTGGGGTATATCCTGTTTGCGTGGGTCGTATCGGGCAAGATGGGCAGCGTCATTCAAGGTATCCGCGATAACGAGGCGCGGGTGCGGTTTCTGGGTTACCGGGTTGAAAGCTACAAGCTGTTCATCTTTACGCTGACGGCGGTGGTTTCCGGTATCGCTGGCGCGCTTTACTACCCTCAGGCGGGCATCATCAACCCGGCAGAGCTGGCCACAATCGCGTCAATCTATCTGGCGGTCTGGGTCGCCATTGGCGGGCGCGGGCGGCTGTATGGCGCGGTCATCGGTGCAGCCTTTGTTTCGTTGCTGTCCAGCTGGTTCACGGGCGGCGGCGCGCCGGCGATTGATCTGGGGTTCTATACGATCTTGTGGACGGACTGGTGGCTGGTGCTGCTGGGCTTCTCGTTCGTGTGCGTGACGCTGTTCTTTCCCAAGGGCATCGGCGGCTTGTTTGACTATCTGGTAAGGAAACCGTCATGAACACAACCTTGCTAGAAGTGTCGGGCGTGTCGGTCAGCTTTGACGGGTTCAAGGCCATCAACAGCCTGTCGATCCAGATTGCCGAACCTGAATTGCGCGCCATCATCGGGCCAAATGGTGCGGGTAAAACCACCTTTATGGATATCATCACCGGCAAGACCAAGCCGGACGAAGGTGTGGTCATCTGGGGGGAACGCAACATTTCCCTGCTTGGCATGTCCGAGGCGGACATCGCCAACGCAGGCATCGGGCGGAAATTTCAAAAACCCACGGTGTTTGAGGCACAGACCGTGCGGCAAAACCTTGCCATGGCGCTGAAAAATCCGCGCGGACCGTTGGCGGTTCTGTTGCATCGCAGAACCCCCGCCAATGGCACGCGGATCGAAGCAATTGCCGAAGAAATTGGCCTGTCCGACAGTTTGACTCGCATCGCAGGAGAGCTGAGCCACGGGCAAAAGCAATGGCTGGAGATCGGCATGTTGCTGGCGCAAGAACCGCGCCTGTTGCTGGTCGATGAACCTGCCGCCGGGATGACCGTCGAGGAACGTGAAAAGACCACCGACATTCTGAAGCGTGCGGCCAAAACCCGCGCGGTCGTTGTCGTGGAACATGACATGGAATTTGTGCGCAGACTGAATTGCAAGGTGACCGTGCTGCACGAAGGGTCTGTGCTGGCGGAAGGGTCTTTGGATCACGTGACCTCGAACCCGACGGTGATCGAAGTTTATCTGGGGCGCGGCCATGCTTAACGTTGAAAACCTTGACCTGCACTACGGCCAAAGCCGCATCCTTTACGAGATGTCATTCGAGGCCCCACAGGGCCAGATCACGACGGTGGTGGGCAATAATGGCGTAGGTAAAACCAGCTTGCTCAAGGCGATAGCGGGGCGGCATCCGGCGTCTGGCGGTACCATTTCGGTTGGCGGCAAGCCCGTGCGGTTGAGCACCGCGTTTCAGGCGGCCCGCGCCGGAATAGGCTATGTGCCACAGGGCCGCGAGGTGTTCGCGATGCTGACCGTCCATGAAAACCTCGAGACCGGGTTTGCCTGCCTGCCCAAGGCCGAACGGTTCATCCCCGATGCCATCTTTGATCTGTTTCCAGTGCTGCGCGATATGCGCGGACGGCGCGGTGGCGATTTGTCCGGGGGGCAGCAACAGCAACTGGCCATCGCGCGGGCGCTGATTGCCAAACCGACGGTTTTGTTGCTGGACGAACCGACAGAAGGCATTCAGCCCAATGTCATCGAACAAATCGGGGATGCACTGCGCTTGCTGCGGGCGCAGGGCGAGATGGCGATTTTGCTGGTCGAACAAAACGCCGATTTCGCCTACGCGCTTGGCGATAGTTTCATCGTGGTCGAAGGCGGGCGCAACGGACCGCGCAAGCTTAAGGCGGATTATTCGAAAGACATGCTGATCGCTGATCTGGCGCTGTAGCTTTGGCAGTCGGTCAGTCGACGCAGGCCACGTCAACCGATTGCGAATTGGTCTGTTTGCCAGAGGATCGCAGATAGCCAATGACCGGGCTGACATCGGAATAATCGCGGCCGTACCCCACCACGATATGATCTGTGCCGACAAAGGTCGCATTGGTCGGGTCGTATTCGACCCAGCCCTGATCAGGTCCACACCACGCCTGTACCCAAGCATGCATCGCATCAACCCCTTCGAGGCGAACACCACCCGGAGGGGGCAGGGTGCGCAGGTAGCCGCTGACATAGCCTGCCGGAATGCCCAAGGATTGCAGGGCAAGGATCATGATATGCGACAAATCCTGACACACGCCGCGCTGTTTGGCAAAAGCCTCGGCGGCGTCGGTATCAACGGTGGTGGCGGACGCATCAAAGGTCATGAAATGATGCAAAGCTTCGCCAAGGCGCGCGACGGTCTGGGCGACAGGGGCGGCGGGATCGCAGTTCATCTGCGCGAAATCTGCGATGTCTGCAATTGGCCGCAATCGCGGCGAGGGTCCGAGAAAATGCAGCGGCGATGCGGCGTTCAGGGCGCGATGTTCAGTCAGGGCACCGCGCAGTTCGGCAAGGTCCAATTGCGTACCTGCAAAGCCGGGGGATGCAGTAATCTCGACCCGCGACGACATGCGGATCGACATCTCGGAATGCGCCTCAAGGTGGGTGACCGTGGTGACCGCATTGCCAAAGAAATCAACGGTGTCGTGGCGCTGGTCGGGGTGGGGCGTTACGTCAACCAGATGGGCCGAAACGCGTTGTCGGCCCGGCATCTGGCGTGGCAACACCCGCAGCAGATGCCGCCCGTTGCCGGCAGAGCCCGCATATCGGTGGGCAATCGTCAGTCGGATATCATAAAGCACGGCCTAGACCAGATGCGCTTGGGTCAGGGCATCGGCGATGTCCCAGATGTCAGTTTTGACCTTTTCCAGCATCGCGGGCGTCAATGCGGATGGCGCACTGGCAGCCAGCGTTGTCTCAAGCAGCAAAATTTTGCGCGCAAGATCCGAGAGAACGTGACTGTCATTCTGCCCCGGTAGTTCAGCGATATGCCGTTTGGCCCGCGACACATGATAGCGGATCGAACGCGGGTTTTGATCGTCAACGCCAAGGATATCGGTGATCGCCCACCTATTGGCCAAAATCGAAAACCGCGCATGGTAGGACACCACGCTGTCGCCCACCTCAAGGGCCAGATCCAGCGCGCCGTCAGGGGCATCATCCCCCACCAGTTGGGACAAAAGTTGCGCTATATTTGCGGCGCGTTCCAGCGATATACCAAGGCTCAGGAACCGCCAGCCGTCAGAGCGATACATATTTTCATGCACAAGACCGGCAAATCCGGTGATTTGGCGCAGCAACTGGCTGATCTCTTTGGGGACCTCTTCGAGGGGGATATCACGCTGATCTAGATCAGCGGTCGTTGCGACCAAGGCCCGCAGGGCCATCAACCCATCAGGCGAAAACCGGTCCCCGATTTTGCGGGCGGCATTCAGCGCCATATCCAACGGCGTGCCGAACCGTTCGGCCATTGCACCGGGCCGGGCGTCAACGTCTTGCATTAGATGATTGCGCATAAAGGCCAGCAAGGGCGCATCATGGGCCGCACCATCGTTGATCCGCGCATAATAGGCGCGAAACAGGCGGATGTTCTGTTCGGCGCGTTCAACATAGCGGCCAAGCCAGAACAGGTTATCTGCCGCCCTGCTGGGCAGGGCCGCCCGTGATGATGCCGCCCGGTTTTCCGCGGCACCCGACACCAGTAGGCTGGGGGTCTCAACGGGCTGGTCGCCTCTGATCCAGACATCGGCCACTTTGCCGCCGCGCTGCATGGCAAAGGCCTTGGCGTCATTGCCCGCGCTGACCCTCGCATAGCCGCCGGGCATCACCTGCCAGCCATCGGGCGTGCGGGCCAGAAACAGGCGGATACACATGGGCCGTGCAACCAGCGCACCATCTTCGTAGGTCGGGGTCGTGGACAGCGTGATGGCTTCCTGACCGACCAACTCCCGGCCAGAGCGGCGCAAAAGCGCTGTGATCTCTTGCTGGCCGGGACCTTGGGGCATTTCAGTGTCAGGGCTGCTGGCGCTATCGGCCATCAGCGGCACTGTCGAAAAGGCGGACCCCACCATCATGGTGTCCCGGTTCTTGATCACATGATCGCGCGCGGTTTCCTGACCACACCACCACGTGGCAATATTGGGCAGTTTCAGCGCCGCGCCAAAATGCTGCCGTGCGATTTTGGGCAAGAACGCCATCAGCGCACGGGTCTCTAGCACCGCGGCACCGACTGCGTTCACCATATGCAACTGCTGCTGCCGCAAGGCGTCCACCAGTCCGGGCGTACCGATCAGCGACGTCTGGTCCAGCTCAAGTGGGTCGCACAGCGCGCTTGGTACGCGGTTCCACAGCAGGCTGAGCGGTTTTGGCCCAGCAACAGTGCGCACCATCACATGACCGTCTTGTACGATCAGATCCTCACCTTCGACCAACAGCATCCCCAAATATCGTGCGATATAGGCGTGTTCGGCATAGTTCTGGTTCGCAGGTCCCGAGGATAGCAACGCGATCTGCCCCTTGGCAGTGCCGCGCAGATTGAACAGCTGTTGTTGGAAATCCTGAAAGAATCCGGCGATGCGGTGCACATTCGATCGGCTGAAAAAATTCGGAAAAATCTTGGTCATCGCGACCCGGTTTTCAATCACGAACCCTGCGGTTGATGGTGCTTCGATCAGATCACTGATCACCCACCATTTGCCGTTGGGGCCGCGCCCGATTTCAAAGGACAGCAGGTTTAGGAAATTCCCGTTGGCCGGTTTGACCCCCACCATGGGCCGCAGCCAAGCGGGGTTTTGTGTCAGCAATGTCGCGGGCAACTGGCCCGAGGCGACCAGTTCACCGGGCCCATAAAGGTCGCGCACGACATGTTCCAAAAGGTCGGCGCGCTGGATCAGGCCCGCTGAAATCTCGCGCCATTCCGCCTCGCTTAGCATCACCGGCAAGTGGCTAAGCGGCCAGCCACGATCTACTGAAACCGTTTCGTCATACTGCCGGTACAGCACCCCCGCATCACGCAGGTACTGCCCGCCACGGGCAAACCGATGGGTCAGTTCCACATCATCAAGCCGTTGCAGGTGGTCCAGAAATTCCTGCCACACCGGTTTCACATTGCCCGCGCCATCCAACATTTCGTCGCGGTTGCCCGCCTGCTGGCGGTACCCCGTCAAAAGATCGCGCGGGCCGGGGGTGCCTTGGGTATGCTGGGAATTCTGCATGCGTTACAAACCGGGACGCCGCCGTAAATCAAGCGTCATGGGGAATTCCGGATGCGGCGTTTCGTCGGTTGGGGTGTAGCTGTTCGTGGTATGGCCCATCGGTTCAAACCGCGACAAACGCCGCGCCTCTGCCTCGTTACCATTCACGGGGAAGGTATCGAAATTACGCCCGCCCGGGTGCGCCACGTGATAACGACAGCCGCCCAAGGAACGCCCTGTCCATGTGTCATAGATGTCAAAGGTCAGCGGTGCGTCGACCTCTAGCACAGGATGCAGGGACACGGCGGGTTTCCACGCCTTGAACCGCACACCGCCGACGCGTTCTTCGTTTTTGGCGGTTTGCTGCAGCGGCACAAATCGTTGATTTGCCGTCACACGGTAACGATCAGGGTTGGGGCCAGTCAGCTTGACCTGCAGCCGTTCAACCGAACTGTCAGTATAGCGCACCGTACCGCCAATCGCGCCGGTTTCGCCCAAGACATGCCACGGCTCAAGCGCTTGGCGCAGTTCCAGCGTCACGCCCTCATAGGTGACTTCGCCGCAGAAGGGGAAACGGAATTCAGCCTGCGCTTTGAACCACGCAGGGTCCAGTGCCATGCCGTACCCCTTGAGGTCGTCCAGCACGTCCAGAAAATCGTCCCAGATGCAGGCGGGCAGCATGAAACGGTCGTGCAGGGTTGTGCCCCATCGGGTCAGCTTGCCGCTGATCGGGCTTTCCCAACACCGCGCAATGATGGCGCGGATCAACACCTGCTGCGCAAGGCTCATCCGCGGGTTCGGCGGCATCTCAAAGCCGCGAAACTCGACCAGACCCAGACGGCCCGTGGGGCCATCAGGCGAGAACAGCTTGTCGATGCAAATCTCGGTCCGGTGGGTGTTGCCGGTCACGTCGATCAGGCTGTTGCGCAGCAAACGGTCGGTCAGCCATGGTGGCGGCGGCGTGCCCTCGGTCGGTGGCCAGATCTGGTCGAGCGCGATTTCCAGTTCGTATAGTGCATCATGGCGGGCCTCGTCGATGCGCGGCGCTTGGGATGTGGGGCCTACAAACGTACCCGAGAACAGGTAAGATAGGCTGGGATGGCGCTGCCAAAACAGGATCAGGCTTTTGAGCAGATCAGGACGGCGCAAGAACGGGCTGTCCGTGGTTGTGGCCCCGCCAACAACGACGTGGTTGCCGCCGCCGGTGCCTGTATGCCGACCGTCGATCATGAATTTATCGGTGCCCAGACGGGTTTGGCGGGCTTCCTCGTATACGGTTTCTGTGGTGTGCACACATTCCGCCCAAGACGCTGCAGGATGCACGTTGACCTCAAGCACACCGGGGTCGGGGGCCACGCGGATCACGTCGATGCGTGGATCGCTGGGCGGCGAATAGCCTTCGATCAGCACCTTGCGGCCAATGGTCTTGGCGGCGTTTTCCGTGGCCGAGATCAGTTCGAGGTAATCCTCGAGCGTTTCAACCGGCGGCAGGAACACGCACAGCTTGCCGTCGCGCGGTTCCACGGAAATCGCCGTGCGAACGGCACCGGTCAGATCGCCCAGCGTCTGTTCGACCTGCGTCTGGCTGGCGCTGGTATCTTCGGTCCGGCTGGCAATGGCTTGGTGTCGTTCTTGTGCCTGCTCAGGCTCGACCAGCGGTACGCGGGGTTCTGTCGGATCTTGGGGGTAGACGAACGGATAATCACTGTCGGGGATGTGGGGCAGGGTACCAAGCGGCAAGCGGTAACCCACAGGGCTGTCCCCCGCGACCAAATATACTTTGCCGCGGCGCAGGTTCCAGACCTCTGACATCCAGCGGCTTTCCGCACGGGCCTGCCAGCGTTGCACCGGCAGCACATAGCCCGCAGGGGTGGTCAGACCGCGTTCGAACACCTTGGCAATGCGGGCGCGCTCTTCGGGGTCTTTCAGCTTGGAATTTTCGGGCGTCACGTTTTCAGGCAGATTGCTTTCCTTGATGATCCACTCGGCGGGGTCCTCAAAGGCGGGCAGCACGTTTTCACCGGGCACGGACAGGCTGCGCGCGATTTCGACCAACAGTGCCTGCGCATCATTGGGGCCGACATCTTCGGCGGTGTCTTCGCGGGCAAGCAGGTCAGCGTCTTTCCAGATCGGATGCCCGTCCTTGCGCCAGAACATCGAGAACGTCCAACGCGGCAGGGTTTCGCCCGGGTACCATTTGCCTTGGCCGTAGTGCAGTAAACCGCCGGTCGAAAATTTATCCTGCAGGCGGCGAATCAGTTTATCCGCCAGCCCGCGTTTGGTCGGACCAACGGCGTCGGTGTTCCATTCGGGGCCTTCAAAATCGTCGATCGACACGAATGTCGGCTCGCCGCCCATGGTCAGGCGCACATCGCCGGCCTCAAGCCGTTTGTCGATGTCTTGGCCAAGCTTGTTCAGCGCGTCCCAAGATGTATCCGAAAACGGCTTGGTGATGCGCGGGTGTTCAGCCGTGCGTTTGACCTGCATGTCGAAGGAAAAATCGACCTCGGCATATGACGCGACACCGGCGATAGGGGCGGCGTTTTGATAATGCGGTGTTGCGGCCAGCGGCACGTGGCTTTCGCCCGCCAGCAATCCCGACGTCGGATCAAGGCCAACCCAGCCTGCGCCGGGCAGATATACTTCGACCCAAGCATGCAGATCGGTGAAATCGTTTTCCGTCCCCGACGGGCCATCGAGCGCCTTGAGGTCCGGTTTCAACTGGATCAGATACCCTGACACGAACCGCGCTGCCAAACCCAAATTCCGCAGGATTTGCACCAATAGCCAACTGCTGTCACGGCACGATCCTGATGCACGGCCAAGGGTGATCTCGGCGGTTTGCACGCCCGGTTCCATGCGGATTTCGTAGTTGATCTCGGACGCCAGACGGCTGTTGAGCATCACCAGAAAATCGACTGTTACCATCGGATTGCGCGAAATCGTTTTCATGAAATCCGATAACAGCGGGCCGACAGGTTCGGGCTGCATATAGATGCTCAGGTCGGGGGCAATTTCATCGCCATAGGTAAAGGGAAACTTGGTCGCGGCTTCCTCGACGAAGAAATCGAACGGGTTGTAGACGGACATGTCGGCGACCAGATCAACCTCGATTTTGAATTCCATCACCGGTTCGGGGAACACAAAACGCGCCAGCCAGTTGCCATAGGGGTCTTGCTGGTGGTTCACAAAGTGATTTTCCGGCGACACCTTGAGCGAATGCGAAATCACGCGGGTGCGCGAATGCGGGGCAGGGCGCAGGCGGATAATTTGCGGGCCCAAGGTGACCGGCCGGTCATACTTGTAATGGGTGAGGTGATAGATACTGGCGGTAATTGACATAATTGGGTGCTCCTACGGTTCAGCATGGCCGTTCTGTTAAGGGGCAGCAACAAGATTAGGGTAATTGCGCGGATCACAGTCAGGATTCAGGCCCTCGTGCCGATTGCCGCGCACAGTGCAAACGATTGCCCCCGCTGTAATTTCACGGGAATGCGCCTAGCATTGGCCAACAGCCACGCCCAAGAAGCTGTGCGTAAAAAACAGGCACATGCGGGAACCAAATCTCGGAAGGCGGGGTTTATGCTGCACAGACCTCGAATTTGCGCGAAATGGGTCGGCTTTGCCGACATGACGCCACGACACGTAACGCCCTGAGACAATGATAGGATTTCGAAACCATGGAAGAAATCGACGCAAACCCCGGCCTGATTTTTGACAAGCTGGATGCGTGGCTTGACGGGTTTTACAAGCTTTTGCCCAATATCGGCGTTGCTGTCGTGGTTGCGATCATTTTCTGGCTGTTGGGGCTTGGCATCGGAGCCTTGGTGCGCCGGACGTTGGACAAGCGTGGCCGTGGCAATCTGGGTGATGTCGGCGGTTCGCTGATCCGTTGGACGCTTGTCGTTGTCGGCGTCATGTTGGCGATCACGGTCGTCGCGCCGTCGATCACCCCCGGTGATTTATTTGCGGGCCTTGGTGTCAGTTCGGTCGCGATCGGTTTTGCCTTCAAGGATATTTTGCAGAACATGTTGGCAGGCATTCTGATCTTGCTGCGCCAACCCTTTGAGGTCGGCGACCAGATCGTGTCGGGTGGCCACGAGGGCACCGTCGAAAAGATCGAGACCCGTGCAACCATGATCAAAACCTATGACGGTCGGCGCGTGGTGATCCCCAATTCCGACATTTATACCGATAGCGTTGTGGTCAATACCGCGTTCGACATACGGCGGTCGCAATATGATATCGGCATTGGCTGCAACGACGATTGGGACGTAGCACGTAAATTGATGGAAGACGCTTGCGCGCAAGTTGCAGGCGTGGTCAGCGACCCCGCCCCCGAAACCATTCCGGTTGAACTGGGCGACTTTGCAAACATCGTCCGCCTGCGCTGGTGGACGAAATCTGACCGTGCGTCGCAAATTCACACATTTGGTGACGTTCTGGTCGCGGTCTACAAGGCGCTGGATGCCGAAGGGATCGACATGCCCTATCCAACACAGGTGCATCTGTTTCACGATCAAACCGAAGAAACAGATGGCGACCGCTCCCGACAGCGCGAAGGCTGGCCCGCCGGTCGCGGGGATGTGCCAAAACCGCGTGCACAGGAAAGAAGCGCGTCTACGGATTGAATGGTTTAGCGGCCAGCTCCCTCGATCACGGGCCGCTGATGCCATTAACCACAAGTGCCCGCAATTGTGCGAAATACTTAGCGTCGATGCAGCTTTTACCCGATTAGGAGACCGACATGATTTTTGGCAGTGAAATTCCCGATGCGCTTGCACGCGGATTGGTGTTGGGCGCTGTGGGACTGGTCTGGATTATCCTGCTGGTGCGACTTTTCGGTCTGCGGTCGTTTTCCAAGATGACCAATTTCGACTTTGTGATGACAATCGCGGTTGGGTCTTTGCTGGCAGGGATGGCGACGGCGACAAGCTGGGCGTCGCTTGTTCAGGGCATAGCTGCGATCACTGTCCTTTTCTGCCTTCAATTCACCGCGGCGTTCTTGCGACAGCGATCAGATATTTTTCTATCGGTGATCCAAAACGACCCTGTGATCTTGATGGAGGACGGCGTGATCTGCCAGCAGGCGCTGGAGGCCACCCGCGTTAGCAAAGGCGATCTGATCGCGAAATTACGCGAAGCGAATGCTCTTGATATGTCAAAGATACGCGCCGTGGTGCTTGAGACAACTGGCGATGTATCGGTGTTGCACGGTGACCATGTCGATGAACTTGTGCTGCAAGGGGTGAAGCGGATCGATTGACAGGGGCATTGGGCGGCCTGTCGCGCGGCAAATGCATCTTGCATGCCCCGCCCGGGCGATCAATCATGGGCGGTAGTTTGGCCAATGTCTGTGCCGCCTCTAATCCCGAATGAACGGACCTTTATCTTATGACCCGCGACGCCGCGATTGCTCAAGCGACCACCTATTTTGAAAGCGGGCGTTTGGAGGCCGAGCTTGCAGCACTGGTTGCCTATCGCAGCGAAAGCCAGAACCCCGATCAGGCCCCCGTGTTGCATGAATACCTGACCCAAGCGATCCAGCCACGGCTTGAGGCGATGGGGTTCGACTGCGCGATCCACGCCAATCCCAGCATTGAAAAAACAGGTGGCCCGTTTTTGCTGGGGACACGGATCGAAGATCCGGACCTGCCAACGGTGCTGACCTACGGCCATGGCGATGTGATCTGGGGGCAGGACGAGCAATGGCGCGATGGTCTGGCACCATTCGAATTGACGCCGGACGGTGACCGTTTGTACGGACGCGGTTCAGCCGATAACAAAGTCCAGCATCTGATCAATATCGCAGCGCTTGAGGCGGTCCTCTCAGTGCGCGGCACGCTGGGCTTCAACGTCAAAATCGTTCTGGAGATGAGCGAGGAAATAGGATCCCCAGGTCTGTCCGAGATGATGGCGTTGCACCGCGATACGTTGCAAGCTGATGTGCTGATTGCATCGGATGGCCCACGGTTAAGTGCGACACAGCCGACGATGTTCATGGGCGCGCGGGGCGTTCTGGGGTTTGATCTGGTGGTTGACCTGCGCAAGGGCGCGCATCATTCGGGCAACTGGGGCGGGCTTTTGGCTGATCCTGCGATGCTGCTGGCCCATGCCGTTGCCAGCATCACGGATGCCCGTGGCCAGTTGCAGATTCCCGAATGGCGGCCGACCAGCCTGACACCGAAACTGCGCGCGGCATTGCGCGATCTGCCGGTCGGGACGAACGCGGAACCCACCGTAGACATGGATTGGGGCGAGGCAGACCTGACCCCCGCCGAACGCGCCTATGGCTGGAACAGCTTTACTGTTCTGGCGATGAAATCCGGCAATACCGAGGCCCCCGTTAACGCGATTTCCCCGACCGCATGGGCGCGCTGCGCGATGCGCTATGTGGTGGGCACCGATATCGAAAATGCACTGCCCGCGCTGCGCCGTCATCTGGATGCGCAGGGGTTGCAAAAGGTGCAGATCCAGCCGCTGGATCAGGGGGAATTTCCTGCGACCCGTCTGGACCCGGATCACCCTTGGGTGGCCTATGTGCGGGCCTCTTTGGAACGGACCACCGGCAAGGACCCGCATGTATTGCCCAATCTGGCAGGCTCTTTGCCTAACGATTGTTTCGCACATGTTCTGGGGCTGCCCACCATCTGGATTCCCCATAGCTATCTGGGCTGCAATCAGCACGCCCCTGATGAGCATGTGTTGAAACCCGTCTGTCGCGAGGCGATGCAGGTGATGGCCGGACTGTTCTGGGATATCGGGACCAGCACGCCGGAAATGGCCGCCAAATAGATGCCTTGTGGTTTCTTGCTGCGCTGTAGATGTGCGGTGGTTGACCTCGGAACGCAGGGTAAGGCAAAACCCGGCTGGCACAGCGATGGGCAGCGTGACACTGTCACCTTGACCATAGGGCAACGCAGGCTTTGAAACCGTCCTGCAAGATTTCAGGGGATTTCCAGTGACCATTTCAACAGCAATCATCGGTTTGGGCATCATGGGTCGGCGCATGTTGGAACACATGAACCTACACCCAGATTTTACGGTTACGGCCATCTGGGACCCGGATCACTCAGCCTGCGAGGCCGCCCAAGCCATTGTGCCCGGCGCACAGATCGCGGCGGATGCCGCTGCTGCAATCGCCGCCGCTGATCTGGTTTATCTTGCCTGTCCGCCGGTGCCGCGCAAAGCTTACGCCTTGGCGGCTGCGAGGTTAGGCAAGGCTGTGTTCCTCGAAAAACCCCTTGGCGTCGATATCGCCGAAAGCCGCGATCTTGTGGCGCAAATCACAGCGTTGGGTGTCCCCGCAGCAGTCAATTTCACCCAAGCGGCAGGGGCTGCGCTGACCGATGTGGCGGCTTCGGCGCAATCGGGCGAATTGGGCGATCTAATGGGTGCGGATATCGTCGTCACCTATGCCAATTGGCCGCGCGCATGGCAGCAATCGGCAGACTGGCTGCGCTTTGCCGCCGAAGGCGGTATGACCCGCGAAGTCGTCTCGCATTTCCTGTTCTTCTCGGAACGTATCTTGGGCCCGCTGCAGTTGGTCTGGGCGCGGGCCGATACCCCCCCGAATAGCGATCTGTGCGAAACCCATGTGGCGGCAAGGTTGGTTGCAGAAAATGGCGCGGTTGTAACAATCATGGGGTCCGTGGGGGGCGCACAGCCCGACCGTCAGGAACTGACGATCAAAGGATCAAAAACCAGCCGCCGAATCGCTGATTTTTACCGCGATGCCAAATCTAACGGGGGTGATTTCGTACCTGTCAGTGCTGATGTGTCAGACCCACGCGCGGTTAGCCTAAAGGCGCAGTTGGATGATCTTGCCCTGTTGGTGGCGGGCAAACCGAACCGTCTGGCAACCTTGGACGAAGCGTTGCGGGTCCAAATCCTTGTTGAAAGTATCTTATCGGGCAAAAACGCCGCCTGAAGAAATTATGCCTGCCTGCGCTGTCTTGGCGCGGGCAGGTTGCCTTTCACAAATAGGCCCAGCGTCGATATTCCGCCGCATAGATCGCGCATGTGGGGTCAATCAAGACCGAACCCGCTTATCTACATACAAAACTATTGTGAAATGGTGCTGAAGGGGAGGATTGAACTCCCGACCTCGTCATTACCAATGACGCGCTCTACCACTGAGCTACTCCAGCACTGTGGGCGGGTGATTAGCCGCATTCGCAATTTGGTGCAAGCGCAATCTGGACCATATCCGCCCGCTACGCTAGACAATGGCAATGTCACAAGATACCGCCCCGCAAAAGCCCCGCACTCCGAAGCAAAATCGAGAAGACAGGCTGAAGGCTGCGCTCAAGGCCAATATGGGCCGGCGCAAAGCACAGGCACGTGCGCGGACGGACAAAGAGCAGACTGATAAAATGCAGGCCGATCAAGAATGGTCTGGCGAAGCGCAGGCAGGCACTGGTCATACAGACCAAGACAAGGAAGGCTGAACGATGGATTCTATTGTGGTCAAAGGCGGCGGCGCGCTGTCAGGGCAAATCCCGATTGCAGGGGCCAAGAATGCGTGTCTGACCTTGATGCCCGCGACCTTGCTGTCCGAGGAACCGCTGACCCTGACAAACGCGCCGCGCTTGTCGGATATTCGCACCATGACAGAGCTGCTGCGCTCGCTCGGGGCCGAAGTATCGACGATGCAAGAGGGCAAGGTTCTCGCGCTCTCGTGCCACGGAGAGATCAACACCCGCGCCGAATATGACATCGTGCGCAAAATGCGCGCCTCGAATTTGGTGCTAGGGCCTTTGCTGGCCCGCGAAGGTCACGCACAAGTGTCGCTGCCCGGCGGGTGTGCGATTGGCGCGCGCCCGATGGACATTCACACCGACAGCCTGGCGCTGATGGGCGCAGAAATTGACCTGCGCGACGGGTATTTGCACGCCAAGGCGCAAGGTGGCTCTCTCAAGGGTGCGGTAATTGATTTCCCGTTCGCCTCTGTCGGGGCGACGGAAAACATCATGATGGCCGCGACCTTGGCCAAAGGGACGACCGTTATCAATAACGCCGCCCGCGAACCCGAAATCGTGGATCTGGCGGATTGCCTGCGCGCCATGGGGGCGCAGATCGAGGGCGACGGCACCAGCCGGATCGAAATTCAGGGTGTTGACCGTCTGGGCGGTGCGACACATCGCGTGGTCACCGACCGGATCGAATTGGGCACCTATATGCTGGCCCCTGCCATTTGCGGCGGCGAAGTTGAATTGCTGGGCGGTCGGATCAACCTGTTGCAAGCCTTTTGCGAAAAGCTCGACGCGGCCGGCATCAACGTCTCCGAGACTGAAAAAGGCCTCAAGGTTGCGCGGCGCAATGGTGTGATCAGTGCGGTGAACGTGACGACCGAACCGTTCCCCGGCTTTCCCACCGATTTGCAGGCGCAGATGATGGCGCTGTTGTGTACCGCCGAAGGCACCTCTGTTCTCGAGGAGAAAATCTTTGAAAACCGCTTTATGCACGCGCCCGAATTGATCCGGATGGGGGCCAGTATTGAGGTCCACGGCGGCACAGCCACGGTGACGGGTGTGAACAAGCTCAAGGGGGCGCCGGTGATGGCAACCGATCTGCGCGCCTCCGTGTCGCTGATCCTTGCTGCGATGGCCGCAGAAGGCGAAACCAAAGTGAACCGCGTCTACCATCTGGACCGTGGCTATGAACACGTCGTGGCCAAGTTGCGCGGCGTTGGTGCAAACATCGAACGGATCAAAGAACAATGACTCAAGATGCACGTTTCGAAGATGGCCGCGAGGCACCGCTGAACCTTGGTGCCTTGGACGCCGATGACCTCAAGGTGATCTCGTCACTGGTGCAGGACGCAGTTTTCCCGGCCTCTGAAATGCGCTGGCACCAGAAAGGCGCGCGCTTTGCCCTGCTGTTGAACCGTGTCCGTTGGGAAGATACCGGCAAAACCCGTCACGCTGCGGAACGCGTGCAATCGGTCTTGATGTTCAACAACGTCCAGCGCGTCTCAAGCCAAGGCGTCAACAAGGGCGACGCCGATACAATCCTGTCGCTGTTGCAGATAGAATTCGCCGAAACTGACACGCCCTCTGGCGACGTGATCCTGACGCTTGCAGGCGACGGGGCAATCCGTCTCAGCGTCGAAGCGCTCGAAGTGACCCTCAAGGACGTGACCCGCCCTTACACAGCGCCTTCCCGAAAGCTGCCGGAACATCCGGCCTGACCCCTTTCTCTGGCTCTTAAATATCCTCGCGCGAAGCGCTTGCACAACCATCCCAAACTATGCCCGGCCCAAGTTCAGCCCCGGCGGAAAAGGAAATCCCATGCCCCAGTTTCTTGACTATGCTCAGTCAGATTTTGAACAGGCATTTACCGCCCTGTTGTCCGCCAAGCGTGAAGACAGCCCCGACGTGGATGACACGGTCGCTGACATCATCGCACAGGTCCGCGCCACTGGTGACGCTGCGGTCATCGCGCTGACCGAAAAATTTGACCGCATCACCCTGACGCCCCAGACCCTGCGGATTACCACATCCGAAGTCGATGTTGCCGTGGCACAGGTTTCGGCCGAAGATCGTGCCGCGCTTGAAATGGCAGCAACGCGCATCCGTGCCTATCACGAACGCCAGCTGCCCGAAGACGCCGAATGGACGGATGAGGCCGGTGCGACACTGGGTTGGCGCTGGACGGCAGTTTCAGCGGCGGGGCTTTATGTGCCGGGGGGGCTGGCCAGCTATCCCAGTTCGGTGCTGATGAACGCGATCCCTGCCAAGGTCGCTGGCGTTGCACGGCTTGCCATGGTCGTGCCCACGCCGGACGGTATTCTCAATCCGCTTGTTCTGTTGGCGGCGCGCATTGCGGGGGTGGATGAAATCTACCGCATTGGCGGCGCGCAGGCGGTTGCCGCACTGGCCTATGGCACCGAAACGATCCCGCCGGTCGACAAGATTACCGGCCCGGGCAACGCCTATGTGGCGGCGGCCAAGCGGCGGGTTTTTGGCAAAGTCGGCATCGATATGATCGCAGGCCCCTCGGAAATTCTGGTGATTGCCGATCAGGATAACGATCCCGACTGGATCGCCCTTGATTTGCTGTCTCAGGCAGAACATGACGAAAGTGCGCAATCCATCCTGATTACCACCGATGCGGGGTTTGGCCAGGCGGTCGCTGCTGCCGTCGATAAACGGCTCGAAACCCTTGAGCGTCGTGCAATTGCAGGTGCCAGCTGGCGCGATAACGGGGCGATCATCACGGTGCCGGACATCGCTACTGCGGCGGCGCTCAGCAACCGCATCGCACCTGAACACCTTGAACTTTGCGTGGCTGATGTTGATGCGCTGAGCGCGCAAATCACCCATGCTGGTGCGATTTTTCTGGGACAGTGGACCCCCGAAGCGATTGGCGATTACGTCGGCGGGCCGAACCACGTGTTGCCAACGGCGCGTTCAGCGCGGTTTTCCTCGGGCCTGTCGGTGCTTGATTTCATGAAGCGCACGACCTTGGCGCGCATGACACCGGACGCCTTGCGCGCCATCGGGCCAGCGGCAGAACGGCTCGCGCGCTCCGAAAGCCTAGAGGCGCATGGCCTTTCGGTCACGGCGCGCCTGCGCAAGTTGAACGACTAGACGCAGCGACGCCGATTGATCAACGCGGGTGGGCGGGCTAAGGTCCGTCAAAGATTTGATAGAATTGAGAAGCCAATGTCGCGCATCACGCATATCGTCCTTGACGATGCGAACCTGCCCCCGCCCACCCCCGAGATCGAACAAGAGCGCAAAGTCGCAATGTTCGATCTGTTGGAGGATAACGTTTTCGCCCTGCCTGTGCGCGAGGATCGCCCTGCGCCGCAAGGCCCTTACCACCTTGGCCTGTCGATCCGCGACAAGCGTTTGGTTTTTGACGTGAACACCGAAAACGATGAAAAGGCAGCTGAATTTCATCTGTCGCTGGGACCGTTTCGGCAGGTCGTCAAAGACTACTTCCAGATTTGCGAATCGTATTTCGAGGCGGTCAAGAAATCCGCGCCCGCCCAGATCGAAACCATCGACATGGCGCGCCGTGGTATCCACAACGAAGGATCACGCGTGCTGCAAGAGCGGCTTGAGGGCAAGGCGGAGATTGATACCGACACCGCCCGCCGCTTGTTCACCCTGATCTGCGTCCTGCACTACGGCGGCTAGATGAACGACGCATTGCCCCAATCGGTGCTGTTTTGCTGCGACCACAATGCTGTGCGGTCGCCTATGGCCGAAGGGTTGATGAAGAAGTTTTTTGGCACAGGCACATATGTGCAATCTGTCGGCGTGATGAACGACCTTGAAATCGACGGGTTCTCTATTGCTGTTTGTCAGGAACTGGATGTCGAATTGTCGCGGCACCGGTCGCGCAGTTTTGACGAGATGGAAAATTGGGGCGACGACCTGAGTTCTTTTGATCTGATCATCGCGCTTAGCCCCGCCAGCCAGCGCCGCGCGCTGGAATTGACGCGGTTCTATCACCTGACCGTCGAATACTGGCCGATCCTTGATCCGACGGGTTTGGGTGAAACCCGTGAGGCAAAGATGGCGCAATACCGCGCGGCCCGCGACCAGATCAAAAACCGGCTGATCGACCGCTTTGGAGAGCCGACGCGACCACAGATTTAACCTGCGTTTGCGATAGCTTAGGCCGCGCTACATAGGGTTTGTGCCGTGTTGCCATATGCCTTCCACGCCGCCCAAAATGCGTTATCGCTGGAGCGGTCCGATTGGCGCGCTTCTTGCAAGGAATGTGGGTCTTTGAATACCCGCACCCCACGCCGTTGTTCTGATGCCGAAAGCTCGCGGTCCGCGACCGCTTGGATGCAGCCACAGCGTGCCCGGCTGGCCTGCTTGCGCCCCGCCGCGAGACAGGCCGAGTTGATCGGCCCCGTGGCGAACAACACCGCCGCGCCACCATAGCCGCCGCTGGGGTTATAGCCGCGCGAGCCGCCACAAGCTGCCAAAGCGGACAGCGCACAGATCGTCATAAAGAGTCGTAACATGTTTTGCCTCATCTTCGGCGCGCCGGGTTGATCCCGTTTGCTGGCCCTGTCGATTGATGGCGACTATGCCGTAAAATGCAAGATGGGGCAATTCACGATAATGCAAACGCCTTTGCCCGAAAATATCGGGCAAAGGCGTTTTTTTAGAACTTCCAGCGGGCTCCGACAAATGTCACATCCATGTCCTGATAGGACGCAGAGGCGCTGTCGAACTCATAGCTGCGGTGGGTGGCGAACAGTTCAATGTTGTACTGATCAAGGCGCTGAACAACCGCGACGCCGACAGACGACGTGCTGGACCCTGCCACAACGAAATCATTGCCGTTGTAGTAATCAATCGAGAACGACGTTGAACCGACGGCCAGATAATCGCGCGTCAAACCCGCTTTGATATAGGCGTAGTCCGTGTCTCCTCCGACACGGCGACCTGACGAGATGGCAAGGCTTAGGCCTGTTGGCGCGTGCAGTACCGCGGCCGACCCCATGACCAGATCGTCCGAACTGTCGCGGAAGGAATAGCCTAGACGCGCGTCGACTTTGTAGGTGCCGTAGTCTTGGGTATAGCGTGTGCCAACATCATAATAATCGTTGTCGTCACCCGATTTCAGAACTTCCTGACCGGCCGATACCGACGCCGAGAAACCGCCAAACACGGGCGTATCATACCGTACGCGCAAACGGCGACCACCATCGAAAGAGCTGTTGGTGTTGCCGATGCTGACAGTCGACAAGGTACCGTCAGCAAAGCGCAAAGACTGACCGCCCGCGATATCGCTGATGCCCACATATGCGGCAACGCCTGTGCCCGAGAAATCAGCCTCGGCGGAACCGTCTGTCGATGTGCTGCCCTGACCAAAAGAGAACGTCCCCATGGCGGGTGTCCGGTATCTCAGGTCAAGTTTGCGCAGTTCGGTCTGGCGGTATTCGGCGTCAAAACTGCTGTCCTGCCCGTTCAAGCTGGACGATCCGGTCAGGCCCAAGCCTGTCTCAAAGGTCAGCGTCAGCTCGGACCCGTTTTGCAAAGCCTGCGTCATGGACAGGCCGATGCGGCTGTTTGAGTTGTCGTTGTCAGTGAATGCCGAATTGCGATCGACGCCGTCGTCAACGCTGACCAAGCCCAAGTTCAGCTGGCCGTAAAAGTCCCAAACCGGACCTGCGGATTGCGCCTGTGCCAAGGCCGGTACACACGCAAACCCAAGCGCGGCGATGGTTGCAGATCCCAGCTGCTGTTTGATCTTCATCTCTAAGTTCCTTTTCACCCGGCCCACAATGTCGCAGGCCAATCTGGAATCCAGACCTAGAACACGCATTGTATCTCTAAAACCGTAAGGCACCCGAACGAACCCAAGGTGTTGCACCAAGGCCCTGTTCAAGCAAAAGTGAGCAGGGGCAGTGGGCCTTGTTTTATTGAGATTTATGGTTGATATGCAGGCTTTGCATAGGTGTTGCCCGCATCTGGACCTTGTGTTTGCCGAACCGAGAAAAACGGAATCCCGCCGCCAAAGCGGTGCCAGTGTGAAACAAGTCATAATCATCAACGTCAACAGGCGCGGCACCCCATTGACCAGCGCCCAAAACCGCACCATATCCCTATCCATGACAGCACTTTCACACATCCGCAATTTCTCCATCGTCGCGCATATCGACCATGGTAAATCCACGCTCGCTGATCGTCTTATCCAAGAGACGAACACAGTCGCCTTGCGCGATATGAAAGAGCAGATGCTCGACAGCATGGACATCGAACGCGAACGCGGCATCACGATCAAGGCGCAGACCGTGCGGATCGATTATACCGCGCTTAATGGCGAGAATTATGTTCTCAACCTGATCGACACCCCCGGCCACGTCGATTTCGCCTATGAGGTGTCCCGGTCCATGCGCGCCGTCGAAGGGTCGCTGCTGGTTGTCGACAGCACCCAAGGCGTCGAAGCGCAGACATTGGCCAACGTGTATCACGCGTTGGATGCGGATCACGAGATCGTGCCGGTCCTGAACAAGATCGACTTGCCCGCGACCGATTGCGACCGCGTGGCCGAACAGATCGAAGACGTGATCGGCATTGATGCCTCCGAGGCGATCCGCGTGTCTGCCAAGACCGGCGTCGGCATTATCGAAACGCTCGAGGCCGTGGTGCACCGTTTGCCCGCCCCCAAGGGCACGCTGGACGCGCCGCTCAAGGCGATGCTGGTTGATTCGTGGTACGATAGCTATCTGGGCGTGATCGTTCTGGTGCGCATCATGGACGGTCAGCTGAAAAAGGGCGACCGGGTGCGCATGATGCAGAACGGTTCCGTACATCACGTCGACCGTATCGGTGTGTTCCGCCCAGCGATGACCGAAATTGACGTGCTGGGTCCGGGCGATATCGGTTTCCTGACCGCGTCGATCAAGCAGGTTCGCGACACCCGCGTCGGCGATACGATTACGCACGAGAAAAAAGGCTGCGACAAGGCATTGCCGGGCTTTAAGCCTGCGCAGCCTGTTGTGTTCTGCGGCCTGTTCCCCGTGGATGCCGCTGAATTCGAAGACCTGCGCGACAGCATCGAAAAACTGGCGCTGAATGATGCGAGCTTTAGCTTCGAGATGGAAACATCAGCCGCCCTTGGGTTCGGCTTTCGCTGCGGATTCTTGGGTCTGCTGCACCTCGAGGTGATCCGCGACCGGATCGAACGTGAATATGACATCGACCTGATCACCACGGCCCCGTCGGTTATTTACGACATCCACATGAAAGACGGCACCGTCACGCAGTTGCACAACCCTGCCGACATGGTCGATCTGACATTCGTGGACCACATCGAAGAGCCGCGCATCAAGGCGACGATCCTTGTGCCCGATGAC
>NZ_JBFEKM010000006.1:0-45305 GCF_041552635.1 Sulfitobacter sp. | reverse complement strand
GGCGAACAATTCGCGCGCCGCGGCTATATGCGCGAAGCGATCGAAGCGACGGTGCACCATGCGTTCACCCGTCTGGATCTTAGCCGGATTGAGGCTGCTTGCTTGCCTGAAAACGCTGCATCGCGGGGGTTGCTGGAAAAGACTGGCTTTAAATACGAGGGGGTAGCGCAGAGCTATCTTCAGATCGACGGGCGGTGGCGCACGCATGTGCTGTATGCCCAGCTTCGCAATGACCGGCGTGGGAAAACGGCCGTCGGCTAGTGTCGTCGGGGCGGTGGTGTAAATCAAAGCTTTGAGATGTAAGTCCCTCTCCCGCGCAGGGGTTGCACGACGGGGGAGAGGATGTTTGCTGCGCGTTTACCGGCGGCGGTCGCGCCGCGCGCTCATCGGTTGAAAGGCGACGCCGACATGGGCTTCGCAATAGGGTTTACCCTGCTGCACAGGCAGACCGCAGAACCAGAAATCATCCGTTGCGGGATCGCCGACAGGCCATTTGCATGTCCGTTCGGTCAGGTCCATCAGGCCGATCTTCTTTGATTTCTTCTCGATCTCACTAACCTTAGCCAGCGCTTCGGGGCTGATCTCGTTAGCCGACGGCTGCGGGGGCAAAGGCTGGCCGGCTGGGATAATCTTGGCCCGTGCTGGCAGGTTCGGCTTGGGCGCAGGTGTCTCGGCGACCTCTTCGACCTTTTCTTTGGGTTCGGGCTTGGGGGCCGGTTTCGGCTTTGCCTCGGCCTTGGGGGCTGCGGGTGCTGCTGCAACAGGGGCCGCTGCAGCACCAGTGGTGGTGCGGTTCGACAGCCCCAAGCGGTGTACTTTGCCAATCACGGCGTTGCGTGTCACGCCGCCCAACTCTTTGGCGATCTGGCTGGCGGACTGCCCCTCACCCCACATCTTTTTCAAAATCTCTACGCGGTCATCGGTCCAAGACATTTGGCGTCCTTAGCTAAAAAGCGGCCCCAACTCGGACCGCCTTGGAAAATTTCAAGTTCCTATACTAATCACTGACAGCTTGGGTGCAAGGCGCGATCCTGTGTTTGAGCCGCTTGTGGCTGTATTCAGGCCCTCAAAACCACATCATATTTGATTATCTTCACAGACCAGCTCGGAAAACACGACCGGCCATCGCAATTTAGCTTTGCAAAACCGGAATGGGGCTTTATCCAACAGCCATGATCAAATGCGTATCCCATATCTCGCGACGACGCCAAAGCTAAGCCAGCTGACTGCCCCGACAGGGGTAGACGTGATCTTTTGCGACAATAATCCGTCGCTGTTTCGTAAATCCCATTGACCCTTTGCCGAACCCATGGCCTTTTGTGGCTTTGATGCGGCCAACCCCTAAGGATGTTCCTGATGATCCCATCTGTTCTGCCGACCTATTCTCGTGCGCCACTTAGCTTTGTCAAAGGCGAAGGCGCTTGGCTGATCGAACAAGACGGTCGCCGATTTCTGGATCTGGGGGCCGGTATCGCCGTGAACGCCTTGGGGCATGCACATCCTGCATTGGTATCTGCCCTGACGGAACAGGCGGGCAAGCTTTGGCACACGTCGAATCTGTACCAAATCCCGCAACAACAGGCGCTGGCCGATAAACTGGTCGCGCTCAGCTTTGCCGACACGGTATTTTTCACAAATTCCGGCACTGAATCTTGTGAACTGGCGGTCAAGATGGCTCGCAAGTATTTCTATGACAAAGGTCAGCCTGACCGTGTCGAGATCATCACCTTTTCGGGCTCCTTCCATGGTCGGTCCTCTGCCGGGATTGCGGCTGCGGGGTCTGAAAAAATGACCAAAGGGTTTGGCCCGCTTTTGCCGGGGTTTGTACATCTTGAATTTGGCGATCATGATGCGCTGACGGCAGCGATTACCGATACCACGGCTGCAATCTTGATCGAACCGGTTCAGGGTGAAGGCGGCATTCGCCCGGTGCCTGATCAATGTCTCAAGGGTTTGCGCGATCTGTGTGATGAACATGGCATCCTGCTGATCATGGACGAGGTGCAATGCGGTGTTGGGCGGACTGGCAAGCTTTTTGCCCATGAATGGTCCGGCATTGCCCCTGACATCATGATGGTCGCCAAAGGTATCGGCGGTGGGTTCCCCTTGGGGGCCGTTCTTGCGACAGAAGATGCCGCATCGGGCATGACCGCTGGCACCCATGGATCGACCTATGGCGGCAACCCGTTGGGATGTGCCGTCGGCAACGCCGTTATCGATATTATCGGCACACCTGAATTCCTGGCCGAGGTGAACCGCAAGGCAGGGCTGATCCGCCAAAAGCTAGAAGGTCTGGTCGCCAACCATCCCGATATATTCGAAAGCGTGCGCGGCAGCGGTTTGATGCTTGGGCTCAAATGCAAGGCAACCAACAGCGATGTGCTCAGTGCCGGCTATGCGCATGAGGTCATCACAGTTCCAGCAGCAGATAATGTGATCCGCCTTCTGCCGCCTCTCAACATCACCGATGAAGAAATTGCCGAAGCCATCTCGCGCCTTGATCAAGCAGCAGGCAGCCTCAAATCCGCCTGATCTTCATTTTGCCAAATAAACTCCGGGGGGTTGGGGGGCTGGCCCCCCTTCCTTTCTAAATAAAAGAATCTCTTATGAACCATTTTCTCGATATCCACCAAACCGATCCTGCCGATCTGCGGCACATCATTGATCACGCCGCCGCCATGAAAGCCAGCCGTCAAGGACGCCCCCGCGGTGCGCCTGATGACGAGCAGCCGCTCAAAGACCACATGGTCGCGCTGATTTTCGAAAAGCCCTCTACACGGACCCGCGTCAGTTTCGACGTCGGTGTGCGCCAGATGGGCGGCCAAACGATGGTCCTGTCCGGTGCTGACATGCAGCTTGGCCACGGCGAAACCATCGCCGACACCGCGCGTGTGCTGTCGCGCTATGTCGATTTGATCATGATCCGCACCTTCGAAGAAGCAACCCTGCTTGAAATGGCTGAATACGCGTCTGTTCCGGTCATCAACGGGCTGACGAACCGGACGCACCCATGCCAGATCATGGCGGATATTATGACCTTCGAGGAACACAACGGCCCGATCAAGGGCAAGAAAGTCGTCTGGTCCGGGGACGGCAACAACGTGTTCGCAAGCTTTGCCCACGCGGCCAAAAGCTTTGACTTTGAACTGGTCTTTACTGGCCCGCCAACCCTTGATCCGGAATCCTCGCTCAACGGGCTTTACACAACTGAACGCGACCCGAACAAGGCGGTCGAGGGCGCTGATCTGGTGGTCACAGACACATGGGTTTCCATGCACGACCCGCAATCAGCGCGTGAACGGCGCCATAACCAACTGCGCGGCTATCAGGTGAATGATGCGCTGATGGCCAAGGCAAAACCAGATGCCTTGTTCATGCATTGCCTGCCCGCGCACCGCGATGACGAGGTGACAAGCTCGGTGATGGATGGCCCCAGTTCGGTGATCTTTGACGAGGCGGAAAACCGGCTGCATGCTCAAAAATCCGTCATGCGCTGGTGCTTGGGCAAGTGATGCTAAATCAGCCGATCGTCGTTGCGGGTGCAGGGGCGATCGGCTGTTTCGTGGGCGGGCTGTTGGCGGCGGCGGGGCACCCCGTCACGCTTTTGGGCCGCCCGCGTATTCTTGACCATATCAGATCGCACGGTTTGCGCCTGACCGATTTTGGCGGGCTTGATTGTGCGGTCGATGGCTCTGACGTGACCCTGTCAGACGATTTGGCATGTTTGGCTAGTGCCCGAATTATCCTAGTCTGCGTAAAGACCGGCGATAGTGCGACGATAGCTCATGCCATCGCCACCCATGCGGCACCGACAGCAACGGTGCTAAGCTTGCAAAACGGGATGGAGGCCGCACAGGTTTTGCGCCAATGCTTGCCGCAATTTGATGTGCGCGCAGGAATGGTGCCCTTCAATGTCGTCCCAACGGCCGCTGGCAGCTATCATCGCGCCACCAGCGGCGACATTGTGATCGAGGCTGGCCCGAAAGATATCGGCCAACATCTGGACACGCCCGATCTGATGTTCACCGAAACGGGGCAGATTGAAGCCGTCCAATGGGGCAAGCTGCTGATCAACCTGAACAATGGCTTGAACGCGCTCTCGGGACTGACCTTGCAGGAACAGCTGCTTAGCCGCCCGTGGCGCTGCATCATGGCCGCGCAAATGGCCGAGGCGTTGCTTGTGCTCAAGGCGCATGGCATTTCGGCAGCGTCCACCACGCCGCTGCCAGTTGGCCTGATCCCGTGGGTGTTGCGCTTGCCCACGCCGTTGTTTTCACGCGTCGCGACAAAGATGCTGACGATTGATCCGACCGCGCGCACGTCGATGTCCTATGATATCGAGCTTGGCAAACCGACAGAGATTGACGCGCTTCAGGGGTTGATCATCGACATGGGGGCCCAAAAGTCAGTGCCGACCCCGATGTGTATCCGCGTGTCCCAGCAGATCAAAAGGGCGCAAGACGCACGGCAGGGGCTGCCCAATCTGACACCGTCGGACCTTAACTGACTAGGCTGGTCAGGACCCAGTAAATCACCGCCGACATGATTGCCGCCGCAGGAACCGTGATGACCCAAGCGGCGAGGATTGTCATGAAGTGCGACCGGCGCACCAGCTTGCGCCTGCGCCGTTCCTCGATGGCCATGCTGTTCACGCGGCCGACAATGGCACCGGGGCGGCGCAGGCGGCGTTCCATATGCCATTCGCGGTAGAACCCCACGCCAAACACGCCCCCCACAGCGATATGCGTTGAACTGACGGGCAGGCCCAACCCTGATGCGACGATTACGGTAATCGCGGCTGAAAGCGCTACGCAATAGGCGCGCATCGGGTTCAGTTTCGTGATCTGGCTGCCCACCATGCGGATCAGCTTGGGGCCGAACAGGAACAACCCGAACGAGATTCCGAAAGCGCCGATGACCATGACCCACATGGGGATTGATACTTTGGCCTCTACCCCGCCGAATTCGCTGGCATGCACAATTGCTGCTAACGGTCCCACGGCATTGGCGACATCATTCGCCCCGTGGGCAAAGCTTAGCAGGGCTGCGGAAAAGATCAGGGGCAGGGCGAAAAGCAGTTTGACGGATTTATTGCGGTTCTCCATCCCGTGGGATTTGCGTTCGACATAAGGGCGCGACAGCACATAGGCCACGACACCCAACCCCAAGCCAATCAACAGGGCGCTGCCCATGTTGATGTGGATGATTTTGCCCAACCCCTTTAGGGCGAGATAGGCGGCAAAGACGCCTGCCATGACGCCGATCAATATCGGAACCCAGCGGCGCGCAGCTGCGATTTTATCCTCTTGATATAGTATTTTAGATTTAATCAGGGCCAGAAACAGCGCAGCGATCAGGCCGCCTAACGCTGGCGAAATGATCCAGCTTGCGGCGATCATACCCATCGACGCCCAGTTGACGGCCGCCATCCCTGCTGCGGCTATTCCGGCCCCCATGACGCCGCCCACAACCGAATGTGTGGTCGACACCGGCGCGCCCACCCAAGTGGCAAGGTTCACCCAAAGCGCAGAAGATATCAGCGCGGCCATCATCGCCCAAATAAAGACTTTGGTATCTGAAACCGATGCGGGGTCGATGATGCCCTTGGCAATGGTTGAGACGACATCGCCCCCCGCCAGCAGCGCGCCGGCACTTTCGCATACGGCGGCAATCACAATGGCCCAGCCCATGCTCAGCGCCTTGGCCCCGACCGCAGGCCCCATGTTGTTGGCAACGTCATTTGCGCCGATATTGACGGCCATATAGGCCCCGAATGCGGCCGCTGCGATCACGATAAAATTCGAGGGGGCATGCCCAAGGAAGACGGCAGCCGCCAAAGCCGCCATGACAATAAAGGCCAAAGCGATGCCCAGACCGACCATGGGCCGCGCAACATAACTGGCGGCTTGCTCAACGCGCGAAATGCGGTGCAGGTCGGTGTCCAGTGTTTTCCACTGCTGACCTTTGGGTGCGTCTGTCATGAAGGCTCCGGTTTCTCAAACCCGGCGGTGGTGGCATATGGCAGATGATTTAACAAGCCAGACGGCATGCAGGGGCATCAGAGGCTTAACAATATTTCCCTAAGCGCTGGTTCTGCAACAAGCTGCGCGGCTTCTTTCGGGGTAAACCAACGCCGTGTGCGCTGGCCGACCTCGGGGTAGGCATCTTGAATATGGCGCACACGTGTCAAATAGACTTGCGCCACCACAGGTGTGGACAGCCCGTCGTTCAACCCTTTGTCGTAATCATAAAATCCGATGGGATCGGTTTCTATATCGGCCTTTGACACACCTGCCTCTTCCCATGCCTCGCGAAGTGCGGCCTGCGCACCGTTCATCCCGTCGATCGGCCAGCCTTTAGGCACAATCCATCGTCCGGTGTCCCGGCTGGTGACTAATAAGACCTGTTTCCCGTTTTCCGTTTCACGGTAGCACAGTGCTGCGACCTGCACCATTTTTGGGCGTTGCCACATGGGAAGGATCATATCCGCCCACGCGCGTTTGAAGGCGTGCATCATTCTGAAACCAAATGCCTGAATACTTGTTTTTGCTTTTATGTGCTCTTTGTAAACGAATTCATAACTGAAATCAAATTCTTGCCAGTTTACCCTTGTAGCGCAGAGTTCGCATCGCCACTCTTTTCGCAAACCAAGAAGGAACAAGAGGCATGATAATGCATCACGGCGACGCCGATATCGGGGTTTACGGTCTGGGCACCATGGGGAGCGCGCTGGCGCTGAACCTTGCGGATCACGGGTTCAAGGTCGCGGTCAGCAATAAGGAAGCGGATTGGATCGTCCCATTCATTGATGCGTCCGGCCCCCTTGAGGCGCGCCTGACAGGCACCGAAACGCTATCGGATTTCGTCGCCGCCATTGCCCGCCCGCGCAGCATTTTGTTCATGATCCCCTCGGGTGCGCCAATGGACGCCATGATTGACGCGATCATGCCCCTGCTGGACGAAGGCGACACGATCATTGATGGCGGCAACGCAGATTTCAACGATACCCGTCGCAGATCCGCCGCCTTCAAGGGGACGGGGCGGCATTTCGTTGGGATGGGCGTTTCGGGCGGTGCCGAAGGGGCGCGGCATGGCCCGTCGATGATGGTGGGCGGTACGCCGCACAGCTGGGACCAGCTGCGCCCGATGGTACAGGCCATCGCTGCCAAGTTCGAGGGCGATCCCTGTGTGGCGCATCTGGGCCCCGATGGGGCGGGCCATTTTGTGAAGACCGTGCATAACGGCATCGAATATGCTGATATGCAAATGATCGCAGAGGTTTATGGCCTGCTGCGTGATACGGGCGGCCAGTCAGCCCCAGAAATCGGCGCGCTGTTCGAAGGCTGGCAAAACGGCCCGCTAAGCTCGTATCTGATCGAGGTTTCGGCGGCGGCGCTTAAGACAGTGGACCCCGAAACGGGCCAACCTTTGGTGGATGTGATCCTTGATCATGCGGGGCAAAAGGGCACCGGTCGCTGGACTTTGATCGAGGCGCTAAAACTGGGGCAATCCGCCAGCACGATTGAGGCCGCAGTCGGTGCGCGCGGGTGGTCGAGCGAGAAGGGAACACGCGTGACCGCCGAGCCGCAGCTGCCGGAAATGCCACAGCAAAGCGATTTCCCACCACCCGCTGATCTTGAACACGCCCTGCTTGCCGCTCGTATCCTCGGCCACGCGCAGGGATTTCGTATCCTTGCCGCGGCGTCGGCAGACTTTGACTGGCAGCTTGATATGGCGCGCATTTCCGAAATCTGGCGGGCCGGGTGTATTATCCGCTCTGCCTTGCTGGACGATTTCGCCGCAGCCTTTCGGGGCGATGCTCCTCAGGGCGAACTGGTGCTTGCGCCTGCGATTTCAGAGATGCTGGAAAGGTCAATCGGCGCTTTGCGGCGCGTCGTTGCGGCGGCTGTTCTCGCAGGTGTCGCCGTGCCTTCGCTTAGCGCGGCATTGGCGTGGTATGACACGATCCGGCGCGGGCGTGGCACGGCCAACCTTATTCAGGCGCAGCGTGATTTCTTTGGCGCACATGGGTTCGAGCGTTTGGACGCCGAAGGCCCGCATCACGGCATTTGGAACCCGATCCAGAAAACCTAGCGTGCGAACGGATCCACGGGATATCCCACATGCGTCAGATATAACCCATGCGGCGGCGATACCGGACCGCATGCCTGCCGGTCGCGCGCATCGCGCATCGTTTTGACATCATCGGGCGTCAGCGACCCTGCGCCAACCCGTTCTAGGGTGCCGACAAAGCTGCGAACCTGATTGTGCAGGAACGACCGTGCGCGCACGTCCAGATGTACCTCAAGCCCGCCAAGGGTTTCGACGGCAGAAATATCAATACGGTCAACGGTTTTGACCGGCGTCGCCGACTGGCAGATCGTGGAGCGGAACGTGGTGAAATCATGTTTCCCGATTAGATGCGCCGCCCCTGCGCGCATTGCCTCCAGATTAAGCGGTTTTTTTACCTGCCAGACCAGCCCTGCCTGATGGGTCGCAGGCGCACGGCGCACCAGAATGCGAAAGTGATAGCGACGTTCCTGCGCTGAAAAACGCGCATGAAAATCCTGACCCACGGGCGCGCAATCGACGACCGCCACCGGGTTGGGTTTCATGTGATAGTTCAGCGCTTCTGATAGACGGAACGGTTCCCAGTTGCGTTCCATATCGCAGTGGGCCACCTGACCCATTGCGTGCACACCCCCATCGGTCCGCCCTGCGGCAGCGATCTTGTGGGCGCGGGGCTCAACCTTGGCCAAGGCCGCTTCGACGACACCCTGAACCGTTGCAAGGCCGATCTGCCGTTGCCAGCCTACGAAAGGTACGCCGTTATATTCGATTTTCAGGGCAAAGCGATACATGGCGCGGGCTTAGCGTGGGTGGTGCCTTCTGGCAATCCCTGCTCCCCGTGCTTATGTTCTCTTTCAGCAGCAAGACCAGGCAACAACAAGATTAGGGCGGGCGCGGGCTTTGGTACTTTCAAAAATTGCCGATGGTATTTGGCGGCAGGTGGAAAACGTGCAGGATGGCGTGTCCGAGGTGTTCTTTGAGCCGGTCATCCGTCTGGGCGTCACCGGATTGGCGCGTTCGGGAAAGACTGTGTTTATCACGTCGCTGGTGGCGAACCTGCTGGACCGCGGACGGATGCCGGGTTTGCTGGCCGCGTCCGAGGGCCGGATCGAGGCCGCGTTTTTGCAGCCCCAGCCTGACGACACCGTGCCGCGCTTTGAATATGAGAACCATCTTGCCGCTTTGACCGGCCCGACGCCCCATTGGCCCGACAGCACCCGCGCGATATCTGAACTGCGCTTGTCCCTGCGTGTGCGCCCCAACGGTCTGTTGGCGGGGTTTCAGGGACCGCGCACAATCCATCTGGATATCGTGGATTATCCGGGTGAATGGCTGCTGGATCTGGCGTTGATGGATGTGGATTACGCTAAATGGTCCGCGCAGGTTCTCAAGCGGATCGAGGGGCGCGCGGAAGCCGAAGCGTATCGCGCGTTGATCGCTGATACTGATCCACAAGCCGACCTTGATGAGCCTACAGCCCAAACCCTTGCTGCAAGCTTTGCCGAATATCTGCAAACTGCACGCGCAAACGGCTATTCGGATTGCACGCCGGGGCGGTTCTTGTTGCCCGGTGATCTGGCCGGATCGCCTGTGCTGACATTCGCGCCGCTGCCCGGCGGGGACGGGCCACGCGGGTCGCTGCTGCGCGAAATGGCGCGGCGTTTTGAGGCGTATAAACGCAAGGTCGTACAACCATTTTTCCGCGACCATTTTGCCAAGATTGACCGTCAGGTCGTGCTGGTCGATGCCCTTGGCGCGATCAATCAAGGCCCGCGCGCGGTCGAAGACCTGCGCGCCGCAATGAGCGAGATCCTGAGCAGCTTTAAACCCGGTCGCAACGGCTTTATGACACAAATTCTGCGCGGCAAACGGGTCGAGAAAATACTCTTCGCCGCGACCAAAGCCGATCATCTGCATCATTCCCAACACCCCAGTCTGACCGCGATCATGGAGGCGCTGACCCGTGATGCCCGTGACCGCGCGCGGTTCGCAGGGGCGGGCACCTCTGCGATGTCACTGGCATCGCTGCGCGCCACGACCGAAGCGTCGATGCCGCATGACGGCGAAACCTTGGATGTCGTGCGGGGTAGCTTGCTTGAGACCGGAAAAGAGGCGGCGTTCTATCCGGGCGAATTGCCCAAAGACCCCGCGCATCTGCTAAGCCCCGCGCGGGCAGGCGCAGATAAATGGCTGGATCAGGACTATAAAATCATGCGCTTTGCCCCTGCAAAGCTGAACCTGCGCCCCGGCGACGGTCCACCGCATATCCGGTTGGACAAAGCGGCTGAATTCCTGATCGGCGACAAGCTGTGACATTGGAGGAGCTCGCGATCGGACCTGCACATGTACTGGACGCCGGATCTTTGGCCGATGTGATGGCGCAGGCAAACGCGGGCCTTGGGTGGCTGCCCCGCGTCCACAGCAATGCCGAGGAAATTGGCACGTTGGGCGACATGATCGACGCTGGCTGGGTCGAAGTCGCACGGTCAGAGGCGCTGATCGTCGGTTTCCTCGCGCGGCGCGAGGCAGAAATTCACGGCCTGTATCTGCACCCCGCAGCGCAGGGCAAAGGCATTGCTCGCGCCCTGATGGAACGCGCCAAACGTGCGCGGGATGATTTGGGGCTGTGGAGTTTTGAAGCAAATGCACGGGCGTCGCGGTTTTATCGCAAGGCGTCCTTTGTCGAGATTGCGCGCAGCGACGGGTCCGGCAATGACTTTGGTTTACCGGACATCCGGTTCGAATGGAAAAAAGGGGCTGCGTGATGGCAAAAGGTCCGATCTTGTTTGATCTAGAAGAAGACGCGGCACCCCGCCCTTCTGTTTCCGAAGCGCCCCCCGTGCCCGAGGTTGGCATGCCCGCACCCCAAGGGCAGGCGATGCAGATCGCAGCACGGCTGGGGGCGCGCAAACCGTCAAAGCTGGTCAAGCTGTTCTGGTGGTTGCTCACGACCTTTGTCGGGGCGCTGGTATCCATTGCTGCGTGGAATTTCATTGCCGGTCTGATGGCCAGCTATCCCGTGATCGGGTTGGCAATGAGCGTGCTGATCGGCGCATTGCTGCTGGTGTTGGCCTTGCTGTGCCTGCGCGAGCTTGCGGCGTTTAGCCGGCTCGCGCGGCTGGACGGATTGCACCACGACGTAGGCGAGGCGTTGGCGCAAGATGATTTGAAAGCAGCGCGGTCGGTGACGGACCGTTTGGTTGGACTGTACAAGGGACGTGAAGACACCCGCTGGGGCCGCGACCGCTTGGCCGAGCTGCGCGAAGATCAGCTGGATGCCCATAGTCTGTTGGCTTTGGCCGAGACAGAATTGCTGGGTCCGCTTGATATTGCCGCCAGCCGCGAGGTCGAGGCCGCAGCGCGGCAAGTCGCGACGGTGACCGCACTGGTGCCGCTGGCACTGGCTGATGTGGCCGCAGCCCTGACCAGCAACCTGCGCATGATCCGCCGCATCGCCGAGATTTATGGCGGACGGTCGGGGTTTTTCGGGTCGTGGCGGCTGACGCGGGTGGTGATGTCGCATCTGGTGGCCACCGGCGCGGTTGCGGTGGGCGACGATATGCTCGAGCCGATTTTGGGTGGGACGATGTTGGCCAAGCTTTCGCGCCGCTTTGGCGAGGGGCTGGTTAACGGTGCACTGACGGCGCGGGTCGGTGTTGCCGCTATGGAAGTCTGCCGTCCGATGCCGTTTTCCCAAGGGCGCAGACCCAAGGTGCGCAGCATCATCAAGCGGGCCTTGTCGGGGTTGTTCAGCAAAGGACCGCAGGCTGAGGGGTGAGTGGGACGCAAGATTGGGGCGCTGCCCCAAACCCCGGGATATTTAAGAGCCAGAGAACGCGGGGTGGGGGGCTTGTCGGTTGTCTTGGTGGAGCCTATAAGGCGCGTATGAACCGGATATCCGTGATCATTATTCGAATTATTTTCCCGGCGCTCTGATTTGACGAGACGCCGGGCCTTAGGTGTTCGAGACACTCGCACCGCAGCTGACCATCCCTTTTCATATTCGTTTGCCAAAGGACGCCCCATATGTGCGCCGACACCCCCGAAACAGTAGACTACAAATCCACGCTGAATCTGCCCAAGACCGATTTTCCGATGCGCGCCGGGCTGCCCAAGCGCGAGCCGGAATGGCTTGAGCGGTGGGAGAAGATTGGCGTTTATGATCGGTTGCGTGAGAAAGAAGGGCGCACACCTTTTACGCTGCATGACGGACCGCCCTATGCCAACGGCCATCTGCACATTGGTCACGCGCTGAACAAAACCATCAAGGACATGATCGTGCGATCGCACCAGATGATGGGTTTTGATGCGCGCTATATCCCCGGGTGGGATTGTCACGGTCTGCCGATTGAATGGAAGATCGAGGAACAATACCGCCAGAAGGGCAAGAACAAGGACGACGTGCCGATCAATGATTTCCGCGCTGAGTGCCGCAAGTTTGCTGCCGGTTGGGTGGACATCCAGCGCGAAGAATTCAAGCGTTTGGGCATCACCGGCAATTGGGCCGATCCGTATTTGACCATGGATTTCCATGCGGAGCGTGTGATCGCAGAAGAGTTCATGAAGTTTCTGATGAACGGTACGCTTTATCAGGGATCCAAGCCCGTGATGTGGTCGCCGGTGGAAAAGACCGCTTTGGCCGAGGCTGAGGTGGAGTATCACGACAAGGAAAGCTTTACCATTTGGGTGAAATTCAAGGTTGTGGGGACGGGCGACGCTGCATTGGACGGGGCGCAGGTGGTGATCTGGACCACGACGCCTTGGACCATGCCCAGCAACAAGGCCGTCGTTTACGGCGAAGACATTGCTTACGGCCTGTACGAAGTGACCGACTGCCCAGAGGAATCCTGGGTCAACGTCGGTGATCGCTATATCCTGTCCGACGGGATGGCGATGGAGGTGTTCGGTCGCGCGCGTCTTGATGAAACGCAAGTGCGCCGTGTGTCTGATGTGACGCAGGATGATCTGGCCAAGATCAGCTTGCAGCACCCGCTGGCCGGTGCAGAAGGCGCAAATGGCGAATGGGATGATCTGCGTGATTTCCGTGCCGCTGATTTTGTGACCGACACCGAAGGCACGGGTTTCGTGCATTGTGCGCCGTCGCATGGCCTTGAGGAATATGAACTGTACCGCGATCTGGGGATGCTGGAGCAAGTGATCACCTACAATGTGGTCGAAGACGGATCCTTCCGCGTTGACCTGCCGTTCTTTGGCGGGAAAAGCATCCTCAAGCCAAACGGCAAAGAGGGTGATGCTAACACCGCCGTGATCAACAAGCTGGTCGAAGTTGGCGGGCTGCTGGCGCGTGGCAAGATCAAGCACAGCTACCCGCATTCGTGGCGGTCCAAAGCTCCGGTGATCTATCGCAACACGCCGCAATGGTTTGCCGCGATCGACAAACCTGTCGGCGACGGGTTGGACATGCATGGCAAGACGATCCGTGAACGTGCCCTGACCGAAATTGATAACGTCAACTGGGTGCCCAAAAAGGGCCGCAACCGCCTGTATTCGATGATGGAGGCACGGCCTGATTGGGTGTTGTCGCGCCAACGCGCGTGGGGTGTGCCGCTGACCTGCTTTACCAAAAAGGGCGCGCTGCCGACGGATGCCGATTTCCTGCTGCGCAACGGGGATGTGAACCAGCGTGTCGTTGACGCGTTTGAAGCGGATGGCGCGGATGTCTGGTACGAAGACGGGGCCAAGGAACGCTTTCTGAGCGGGATCGTGAACCCTGACGACTATAATCAGGTGTTCGACATTTTGGACGTGTGGTTTGATTCCGGTTCGACCCATGCGTTTGTACTGCGCGACCGCCCGGACGGGACCAAGGATGGCATCGCAGATGTCTATATGGAAGGCACCGACCAGCACCGGGGCTGGTTCCATTCATCGCTGCTGCAATCGGTTGGCACGACAGGCCACGCGCCGTACCGCAATGTGGTCACGCACGGGTTTACGCTGGACGAGAAGGGCATGAAGATGTCCAAATCCATCGGGAACACCATCGTGCCCGAAAAGATCGTGCAGCAATACGGCGCGGATATTCTGCGGCTTTGGGTGGCGCAGACCGACTATACCGCAGACCAGCGCATCGGGCCTGAAATTCTGAAAGGCGTCGCCGATAGCTATCGCCGCCTGCGCAATACCATGCGGTATATGCTGGGCGCGCTGTCCGATTTCGAAGAAAGCGACCGGACGGCCCCCGCTGATATGCCGGAACTTGAGCGCTGGGTGCTGCACCGTGTGGCAGAGCTGGATCAAGTCGTGCGCGACGGCTATGCCAAGTTCGATTTTCAGGGCGTTTTTCAGGCGGTGTTCACCTTTGCGACGGTCGATCTGTCGGCGTTCTATTTCGATGTGCGCAAGGATGCGTTGTATTGTGATGGTGACACGGCACGCCGTCGTGCGGCGCGCACTGTGCTGGATATCCTGTTCCACCGTCTGACCACATGGTTGGCCCCGGTTCTGGTGTTCACCATGGAAGAAGTCTGGCTGGAGCGGTTCCCCGGCGAAGAAAGCTCGGTTCATCTGACTGACATCCCCGAAACACCCAAGGACTGGCTGGACGCCGATCTGGCGGCCAAATGGGCCAAGGTACGCGCCGCACGGCGGGTCGTGACGTCGGCTCTCGAGGTGCAGCGGGTCGAGAAAGTGATCGGGGCCTCGCTTGAGGCGGCCCCCATTGTCTATGTCGCCGATGATGCGCAGCGTGCAGCACTGGAAAGCGTCGCCTTTGAGGATGTCTGCATCACGTCGCAGATCACGATCACAGGCGATGATGCCCCCGCCGAAGCGTTCCGCATGCCGGAAACGGACGGCGTCGCGGTGATCTTTGAAAAGGCGGACGGCGAAAAATGTGCGCGCTGCTGGAAGGTGTTGCCGGATGTCGGCACGCATAGCCACGCTGGCGTATGCAGCCGTTGTGACGAGGCCGTGTCCTAGGATGGTGCCCCCGCTGAGCAACGCTGCGGCATGAAGCAATGCTCGGTTGTGACGCAGTTCGGCACGCTGACCCTGACCGAAGAGACAGGCGCGATCACGCGCCTGTCTTGGGGTCATGTAGATGCAGGGGCCACCAGCGATCTTTTGGACCGTGCCGCTGATCAATTGCGGGCCTTTGATGCGGGCAGGTTGACGCAATTCGACGTGCCATTGCAGGTCGCAGGCAGCGACGTTCTGCGCGCCGTCTGTGGCGAGATTTCAGCGATTCCCTTTGGTGAAACCTGCACCTATGGCGATATTGCCAAAAAGCTTGGCATCCCTGCACAGGTGGTGGGGCAGGCTTGTGGGCAGAACCCGATTCCCGTGATCATTCCGTGTCACCGAGTGATGGGGGCCAAGGGGCTGACAGGATATTCCGGCGCAGGGGGAATTGAGACCAAGATCGCACTGCTGCGCCACGAGGGTGCGGCAGGTCTTTTGATATAACGGATTTTTCTTGAGCGAAGAGGGGCGTGGGTTATTCACCCACCCTACAAGTTACGCTCGTAAAGGAACTGCTGGGCGACGCCTGCGAAGGTCAGATACAAGCTGGTGATAACCAACCCCCAATGCGCCCAACTTTCGGGATGAAAATCGACCCAAGCGGCCCATCCTGCAAAGAAGGTCCACGCAAGCGCCATGGGCAATGTCACTGGCCGCCAGCGCTCTGTGCGGACGGGGTGGACGAATTTCAGCGGCGCGAACATTGTCCCGGCAAGAAAGGTCACAAGGATCAGCGACACCCACCAAGGCGGGCTGAGCGCAAACAGCACCAGCACCAGCATGTTCCAGCACCCCGGAAAACCCCAAAAGGAATTGTCTTTTGTTTTCATGCGGGTATCACAGAAATACATCGCGCTGGCGAAGGTAATGATGATGATCATCACCCACCCGCTCCACCCGTCCATCAGGCCGGATTTGAACAGCGCAAAGGCTGGGATAAACACATAGGTCAGATAGTCGATGATCAGGTCCAGCAGGACTCCGTCGAACTGGGGCGCATTGGTTTTGACATTATATTTGCGCGCCAAGGGGCCGTCGATGCCATCGACAAAAAACGCGACAACCAGCCACAGGAACATCATATCCCATTTGCCGTCCACCGCAGCGAGCATGGCAAGCATGGCGAAAATCGCACCCGTTGCAGTAAAGAGGTGGACAAGAAGGGCGCGTGTCTGAATATGCATGGGTCACAAATGGCAAATCTTTTGCACGGATGCAAAAGGAAAAACGCATCTTGTAGCGCAGGCTTGGGTTGACCCCGCTACTGATTCCGCCTAAAGCCAGCAAACGAATTTCAGGGTTGCCGTAAAGCAGCCCGTTTGGGTTTGTGCCGGATCGCCGTCACCGCCCCGCAGCAAAAGGATTAACCCATGTCGCGTGTTTGCGAATTGACCGGAAAAGGCCCGATGACGGGCAACAACGTAAGCCACGCCAAAAACCGCACCCGTCGCCGGTTTTTGCCTAACTTGAACGATGTGACCCTGCAGTCTGAATCGCTGGGCCGCAGCTTCAAGTTCCGCATTTCCGCGGCTGCGTTGCGCACTGTTGACCACCGTGGTGGTTTGGACAAGTTCATGGCGAAAGCCAAGGATACAGAACTGTCCGGCAACGCCCTGAAGGTCAAGAAAGCGATTGCTAAGTCTGCAACAACGACTGCTGACGCGCTTTCCTAAGCTGTCCTTTACGACACGAATTTTGCATCCCCGGTCTCTTGGCCGGGGTTGCGGCGTTTTTACCTCTCGCAGATTTGTGGTCGACGCCTTAAGTAAGCCCCCTATGACATTCCGTTCTATCATTGCGATTGCGCTTGCCATGATGCTGGCCTTGACCGGGCAAAGCATGGCTGTGGCCCGTGGGGCGTCCGCCGCGACGGGGCAGATGGTGTTGTGTACGGGCTCTGGGCCTTTGGCTATCTATTTCGACGCGCAGGGCAAGCCAACCAGCGCACCGCATATATGTCCCGATTCGGCATTGAATATCGCCTTCGACGAGGCGGTGCTTCGGCCGGTCGTGCCAGAGCGGCTGATCACTTTCGAACGGGCCCGTCCCAAGCCGGTTTTGCCGGTCCTCGCGCAACGTATTGAACGACCCGGCCCAAGGGGGCCCCCTGTATTTGTCTGATTCAAAATACCTCAGACACTTATCAATTTACAGGAAATCCCAATGAAACTTATATCTTTGACCCGCGCGGTCTGCGCGATCGTTTTGCTGTCCGCCGCACCTTTGGCAGCACAGGGCATGATGGTGCATGACGCCTATGCCCGCAGTTCGACCGCTGCATCAACATCCGGTGCCGCCTTTCTCATGCTGATGAACCACACAGGGGCCGATGACCGGCTGGTTGGTGCGTCTTCGGATGTGGCGGAGAAAGTCGAACTGCACCAGCACGCCGAAGATGCGAATGGCGTGATGCGCATGGGCGAAATCGAGGGCGGCGTGCCAATCGCGGTGGACGCGGCCCATGAATTCAAACGTGGCGGTGATCACCTGATGTTCTTGGGGCTGAAGCGGCCTCTTGAGCAGGGCGATATTATCAAAGTGACGCTGGAGTTTGAAAAGGCCGGACCGGTTGAGATTGACGTAATCGTTGATCAGGACCGTCAGCCTGGCCACGGCACAATGGACCATTCCGGCCATGACAAAATGAACCACGCCAAACATGGCGACATGTCTAACTAAGCGACGCTTGGCGGTCTGGCGACAGGATCACCTGAAGCCGGGCCGCCCATGCGCCGTGTTTCCCAGCACCTCGTCGACCCATTCGGACACAACGCGCGTCGCGGGGCCTGTGCGATGTTCCGCGAACTGGTTGCCCACGGCGGACCGCTCTAGGTTCAGCTCGATTGTGTGGGCACCGTTGCGCCGTGCCTCGGCGACGAAACCCGCCGCAGGATAGACATTTCCCGATGTGCCAATGGCGGCAAAGATGTCAGCTTCGGCCAGATGGTCAAAGATCTCGTCCATGTCATATGGCATCTCTCCGAACCAGACGATATCAGGCCGCGCAGCAGGGGCCGCGCATTTCGGGCAAACATCCCCCGGTGCCATCACCATTGGCGCGGGCCAGCGGTGATTACAGGCCGCGCACAGGGCCGATTTCAACGCGCCATGCATGTGCATCACGTTTTTTGACCCGCCTTTTTCGTGCAGATCATCGACATTCTGAGTGACCACAACCACCTGACCCGCATATAGCTGCTCAAGCCGGGCCAATGCCTTGTGGGCGGCATTGGGCGACACTTCGGCGGCTTGCTTGCGGCGGGCATTATAGAAATCAACCACCAGTTCGGGATCTCGGGAAAATCCTTCAGGTGTGGCCACGTCCTCTACCCGGTGTTGCGCCCAAAGGCCGTCTTCGGCGCGGAAAGTTTCGATCCCGCTTTCGGCGGATATGCCTGCACCGGTGAGGATTACGATCTTGCTCATGAGGGGTGCCTTTCGTTTCGGTCAATGAACCAGCAAGCAACGGCGCGTGCAAGGCTGCTAACCCTCAAGGGTGTGAAAGCTGCCTGCAAGCCAAGGTAGCTGCGTATGCATTGGCGCGATCATATGGGTCTGCAGTAATTGACGCATGGTGGTGGCAATATTGCGCGACACCGGTCCCGTCCAGTCGGCCCCCGTGAACAGCGATATCTGCCGCGATACGCCGGGTGCGGGCAAGGGATGCGCGCCAAGGGCTGCATGAAACCGTTCTGCCCGTCCAAAGCCGAACGGTGTGGTGATCGCCCAGCCAATGCCGCGTGCCACCATGGCCATCAGCGCCAGATGGCTGCCGATTTCGAATTGCGATTCCAGTGTAATATTGCTGCGCGTCAGGTGGTTTTCGATCTGGTTCGCGATCAACTGATGTGATTCGTAGCGGAGGAATGGCAGCTGCCCGCGCCCTTCCAGCAGATCAACAACCCGTCCGTGAAAATCCGATGGTGTGACAACGATGAATGGGTCGCGGGCCAGGGGCAGTTCGATCAGCCCTTCCTTGGCATCGCCGCTGGTGGCTGCGATGGCAATGTGCAAGGATTTTTCCTGCATCGCTTGGATTAGGTTTTTGCTGCTGTCCGTGATCATACGGAACCGACAGCCCGCCATGCTATCTGCCAGCATCGTGGCCAAGCGCGGGGTCAGGTCATTGTCGAAATCGTCGATCACACCCAAGCTGAGGTCCGTTAAATGGGCTAGATCCATCACCGTTAATTCGCTTTGCGCCAGCCGCAGTTGCGTCAACGCCAATGTCATACGCCGCAAAAAACCTTCGCCTGCTGCGGTTAACCGCATTGGTCGGCGGCTGTGGTCCAGCAGGGCCACGCCAACGGCCGCTTCAAGGTTGCTTATCTGTTGGCTGACGGCGGGTTGGCTAAGGCCCGTGATTTCCGCCGCCTGTGCGACCGATCCACAGCTTGCCAGCGCTTCGAAGACTTCGATCCCGCGCAGGGTTACGCCCTTCTTGATCATTGCCATACCCTTGGTTGGTTTTCATTTTTGTGAAACTATTTGCGATAAGTGGCAAGTTTTATGTCACTAGCAGGTGGCGGATTTCTAAATGTCAAAATAGTGCATGCCAGCGCAGCCACCTCTTGAAGCGGAGCCGCATCGGGCGCACCATAGGCATCACACAAGCCGGAGACATAAGATGAAGATCGCAACAGCTGCCTATCCCCTGGATGTGCTGACCAGCTGGGCCCAGTATGAAGACAAGCTGGCCAGCTGGGTCGCAGGGGCCGCCCAATACGGGGCGAAACTGCTGGTTTTCCCGGAATATGGCGCGATGGAGCTGGCGACCTTGGCAGGCCTCGACGTGGCGGCTGATCTTGAGGCATCTTTGTTTGCAGTATCGGACCGATTGCCCGACGCAGACGTGTTGCATCAAAAGCTGGCGGCAGAATACGGCGTCCATATCGTTGCCGCCTCTGGCCCTGCGGCGACTGCGACGCGGCCCGTGAACCGCGCAAGGTTGATCACACCCGATGGCAAGATCGGCGTGCAAGACAAGCAGATTATGACGCGTTTCGAGCGCGAGGTCTGGCATGTTATCGGCGGCAATGCCTTGCAGGTGTTTGACACTACGATTGGTAAAATCGGCATCCTAATATGCTACGACAGCGAATTTCCGCTGCTGGGCCGCGCGCTTGCCGAATGTGACATCATCGCGGTCCCCAGCGTCACCGAATCCATGGCAGGCTATTGGCGTGTTCGGATCGGGTCCATGGCCCGCGCGCTTGAGAATCAGTGCATCACGGCGATGTCTTCGTGCGTTGGGCCTGCGGATTGGTCGGACGCTTTGGGCCTGTCTTATGGGGCGGGGGGCATCTTTTGCCCGCCGGATGTCGGCTTTCCGCCGACCGGGGTGCTGGCCGCAGCCGACATTAACGTGCCCGGATGGACCTATGCCGAGGTCGATTTGGCCCAAATTGCCCGTGTCCGTGCAGATGGCGTTGTGTTGAACCGCGCGCATTGGCAAGATCAGGCCGGACGCGACGCAACGGCGATAAACGTATCCTTAATGTGAATAGGCCTTGAAAAACGGGAAGATTGCGCCCATTTAAGCCTGCGTCCCGGAATTGCGGGACATAGTATTCAAGGAGAGACCATGGCCAAGGAAGACACGCTCGAATTCCCCGGTATTGTCAAGGAACTCCTGCCGAATGCGACATTCCGGGTCGAGCTTGAAAACGGCCATGAGATTATCGCACATACGGCAGGCAAAATGCGCAAAAACCGCATTCGTGTTCTGGCAGGCGATAAAGTACAGGTGGAAATGACCCCCTATGATCTGAGCAAGGGCCGGATCAATTACCGCTTTAAATAACGCGTTTTACCGGAAGTCTCGCGATTTTCGGTCAGCGCTTCGGGGTTGCATATGACCTTTATTCTCGGATCAGGCAGTCCGCGCCGCAAGGAATTGCTGGCGCAAATTGGCGTTGTGCCTGACGACATCCGCGCCCCTGATATTGACGAGACGCCTCACAAGGCCGAACTGCCGCGTCCCTATTGCGCGCGGATGGCACGTGAAAAGGCCGCGATTTTGCAGGTTGGCCCGGAAGATATCGTGCTGTGTGCCGATACCACCGTTGCCGTGGGGCGGCGCATTCTGGGCAAGCCCGAAAACGCGGACGAAGCTGCCAGCTTTTTACGGCTCATGTCGGGGCGTCGTCACAAGGTGATTACGGCTGTCGCTGTCAAACGTGGCGACAAGATGTGGGAACGTGACGTGGTTAGCACGGTGCGCATGAAGCGCCTGTCCGACGCCGAGGTGACCGCCTATCTTGCCACCGGCGACTGGCAGGGCAAGGCGGGCGGCTATGGCATCCAAGGCCCCGCAGGCGCGTTGATCCCGTGGATCAGCGGGTCATTTACCGGCATTGTGGGGCTGCCCCTTGCCGAAACCGCAAACCTGCTGCGCGCCGCAGGCTATATTTTCGATGGAGAGACATCATGAAGGGCCGCACAATCGTTCTGGACCATTTCGCAGGGGTTGAGGCCGCTGCCTTGATGGTTGACGGTAAGTTGGATGATCTGCTGATCGACAGCGACGGACCTCGCCCCGGTACCATCTACCGCGCCATCGCGGACCGGCCTGTCAAAGGGCAGGGCGGTATGTTCCTGAAAACCCCTGATGGTTCGGCCTTCTTGCGCCAGATCAAAGGGCTTGCCCCTGGTCAGCCGATATTGGTGCAGGTGTCAGGCTATGCCGAACCCGGCAAGGCTGTTCCCGTCACCCAAAAGGTGCTGTTCAAAAGCCGCTATGCCATCGTGACGCCCGGTGCGCCGGGCACCAACATCTCGCGCTCTATCCGTGACGAGGAAGAGCGTGACCGTTTGCTCGAGATTGCTCACGAGGCGGCCCAAGGGGCCACACATGGCCTGATTCTGCGATCTTCATGTGCTGGTGCAGATGGCGACGATATCGCCGATGACATCGACGCCATGCTGACCCTCGCCGACAAGGTGCTTGGCGACACGGCGACCGAAATGGAAGTGCTGTCCGAAGGTGATGGCCCGCATATTCTTGCTTGGCGTGATTGGGTAGCACCTGCCGAAGTTGTGACGGAACCGGGCAGTTTTGAAACTCACGCCGTGCTGGATGCCATCGACAATCTGCGCCAACCTCGTGTCACGCTAGATGGTGGCGCATCGATGTTCGTAGAGCCCACCCGCGCCTTGGTGGCTGTGGACGTGAATACCGGCGCTGATGTGTCCCTTGCGGCAGGGGTCAAGGCCAACATGTCCTGCGCCCGTGCTTTGCCCCGCGCGCTGCGCCTGCGCGGCCTTGGTGGGCAGATTACGCTGGATCTTGCGCCCATGCCCAAGAAAGACCGCCGTCCCTTCGAGACAGCCTTGCGTCAGGCCTTCCGCGCCGATGATGTGGAGACCACCTTGATCGGCTGGACGCCTTTGGGCCATTACGAACTGCAACGCAAACGCGCCCGCATGCCAATGTCTGAGGTTCTAAAGTGAGTTGTCCAATCTGCAGCGGCGAAATTTCACCCAAATACCGCCCCTTCTGCTCGCGCCGCTGCGCCGACATCGACTTGGCCAAGTGGCTTAACGGCAGCTATGCGGCCCCCAGCAATGACCCCGATGATATCGAGACCGCACTAGAGGCAACAGAAGCCGCATTGAACGCGCCATCAAAGCCACATTGAACCCCGTTTGGGCCGTAAGCAAAAAACCTTTGCCAAACAGTGCAAAAGACTATGGACACCCCAGCAGCAACCTTCTAGAAACCGCTCACCCGACCATTACGGTGGTCTCCGGTGCCCGGGTAGCTCAGGGGTAGAGCAGTGGATTGAAAATCCTCGTGTCGGTGGTTCGATTCCGCCCCTGGGCACCATTTAACTATCTGATTTATTTGGATAATTGCTGTTGTTTCAGCGATGGCTGTGACTGCCATATCTCGCTTGGGTGCCGTAAGCGCGCGTGGCCGCGTTACATTGAGCCAGAGGGCCTCGTGGCCGGCGGGAACGACGTGTTGCGACGAATGCGCCGCTGACGCCAGTGCTGGCCCCTGTGCGCCGCGCAGACGCCCAGTCATCTAGGAAATACCCTGACGTCGACCATCGCTCGATCTTATTGCGCTGTTGCAGCCGCAATCAACAAAGGAGACCACAATGGTCATTCGGGCAACATGGAAATTCAACGGACAGCAAAAGGTCATACTCGGAAACTGGCATCGATTGTGGTGCCTGCTGTTCGGTCCGCTGTATTACTTATTCAAGGGCATGTTCCTGTGGTCGATCTTGTCGCTGATCACAGCCAACGGCTTGTGGATCGGCTTCCCGCTCTACAACCGCTCAATCGTCACGCGACACTTCCACAAAAAGGGATGGATGCAAAATGACTCCGTGGACACTCCAACCAATGAGTAAACCCACCCATGCGGCACCCAAATGTGTGATTGTAGATTGCTGCAAATGCGGACCACTTGAAAAGACTCAGATATTTGGTTCCGTCTCAACTCCAACAGCCTGATCAATAGTCCGCGTGTCGGTCTCGGGTGCATCGGGCAACGCCTACTGCCCACGATCTCAAATGCTTGCCGAGGTCCAACGAATGGACTTTTGTCGAAATCGCTTATTGCCAAGACTTTAACTCCTTACGATGACGTCCAACTGCGCGGCCCATTGATCCAATGCCTCACGTTTTTCATTCAGATACGTGTAGCGATTGTAGGTTGCACCGACGCCTGAGACGACCCCTGATTTGTGGTTGGTCACAGCATCGATCACGTGGGGCATCACACCGATCTTAGCCATGCCTGTGGAGGCGGTGCGTCTGAAATCATGGAAGCGCCAATCTTGCGTGTTCTCAGGCAGCGTCGCCTCGATCCGTTCTTTCAGACGACCAAACCCAGAAATCGCCGAACGCCCCGTCGTCGTGAATACGAAGTCGCTGTTGAGGAACCTATGCAGTGATCGCAGGATCGCCACCGCCTGTGCAGGCAGGGGGACGATATGCAGGCGAGCGTTTTTCACGCGGCTTGCTGGTAGTTCCCAAACGCCCTCATCAAGATTGAGTTCAGACCAGCGCATGCCAGACACCTCGCTTCGGCGTTGCCCCGTTATCATCAACAATTTGAGGAAAGGTCCGAAAGGATAGTCCTCAGTTTCGCTGTGCCGCCATATTGCATGAATTTCGTCATCGATGAGCACGCGATCACGTTGGATTTCGCGTGTCGGCGGCCTGAGCAGAGCCACAGGTGACGTTTCGATGGTGCCACGCATGACGCACCAGTTCATCAGTTTTTTGATAGCTGAGAGCGCCCGGTTTGCGCGTGTCGGCGTTCCGTTGGCGATAATGCCATCCAAGACCTTGGTAACGTCCTGTCGTTTGATCTGATCAAGGGGCCTGTCTTTCAAGCAATCAAACTTGCGCAACACGCTTGCGGTGCGTTTCCAGTCCTTGGTGTTGGGTTTGGCATGGAGTTCGATGAACTGTGGGATGACCTCACCGAGGGTGGGCGCTGTCTCGTCAGGGCCTTCCGGCGCAACGTCGTATTCACCTAGTTCGATTGAACGTGCGATCTCCATCGCACGGCGTCTCGCCTCGGCCAAAGAGAGCACAGGGTAGGGTCCGATTTTAATGCGCCTGCGTTTGCCGTTGGCGCGGGACATGGTGTAAAACATCCTCGCACCTGTGGTCGACACACGCACATGCAGGCCGGGTGCTTTCGCATCTTGAACCTCGTACCGCTTAACGGCGGCAGGCTTCATAGCGTCGAGTGATTTTGTTGTCAGTGTATGTTTCATGTGGACACTGTAAGACACCCAGAATCCGCGTGTCAGGGTATGGTTTGATGAAACTTAAAAGGGAAAGAAGAGCCCTGAAATAGTATGATTTAAATTGACCATCCTAGTTGGAAGCAGCAAGATTAACTCTGCAGATGACCCAAGACCTCACCGCTCTTTAGGCCAACCAGTTCGTCAACAAATTTATCTGGCACCAGTCGGCCTTTGATTGCATCGGTTTGGTTCACTCCAATCATCCGCAGGAGTCGTATGACCTTGATCCGCTTTTTTTCTGGGTGGTCCCATGTCTTTTGTATGGACCTGAGTGGATTGGCGTTGTCTGTTTCCAGAAATTTTAAGAGAGCTTCTTTAAGGTAGCGTTCGATGGGAAGGTTTTGGAGAAGTTCCGCATCATAATGGGCTACAGCCTCGTGGGTGAGACGAATAACTGAAGCGGCTTCTTTGAATGTTGGGGCTTCTCTTGACTTGAAATGTGAGATGAAGTCATCGACGTCTAATCCGCTATACCCAGACTTGAAAAATTCTGCATTATCTCGAACAACACGGAGAGTCTTTTTCTCGATTGGATCGCTCGAAAGGGAATGAACTCTCTGATTTCTCCATTCGATTGCAATGGAAAGAATTGCTTTGTGTTGGGGCGGTAGCGCGCTGAGGTGCTCATCAAAAGCGTCAAAGCGATTTGCAACGCTTCGGCGGCTTCCGTCCATGGCAGCTCTAAAGTCTAACGTGGATAAGGATGACGGCTTTCGCGCAGACATCATCATGTAGGTATCGAGAGCGTCTATTGCGCGGATGAGGGCAAGATCCAAAACGAAAACCCGACTGCGGTCTGCTGATCTCGAAATACTCTGGGGATTCCAAGAAGTTCGAAATTCAGGACTGAGTTCGACTTTTTCAGTACGGACCCCGTCTAACCCGACTAGGATTGTGATCAAGAAGTGATTGGCTTGTCCCAGAAGGTCTTTGAATGCCCAGCGTGCTTGGGTTCTATTAAGTTCAAACATAGTTTTCCTGTCGCCGCGCACGAATTGAACGTGCCCGTCCGCTTTGAAGAGGCATTTAGAGCCATTTGAAGGCGGGGCTCACCATGAGCTTACGACTTTCATTATTGTTACTAAATACAATCCTAAGTGGCAAGGCTACCACGAAAGTTCTTAACTCGACTCTTGGTTTCCATGCTTAAAAAACCCAGAATGCAAGACCGCTCATACCGTTTCGCCATCGCTGAAGTGGCGCTGTAAGAACTTAGAAAATTCATCTGAAACTTGTGTTGGATCATCCAATTCTCCTACCAGAGCATCCAACATTTCAATCAGGTTATCCGGCATGCCTTGATTTGTTAAATCACTTCTGAAGAGGGCATAGCCGTCGAGTGCATTGTGCGCATAGGCTGCTGAAAGCACTGCGAAAAAAGCATGATGGTTAACGTTCCAAGCGCATTTTATGGCATTGCTCCATGCCTCAAGATCATGGGGGCATTGTATGCCGCAAAGTAAGAAGTGGTGTAAGGCGTCATCAAATTCTGATCTATTCGCGCAGGATGTTCCCATGTTGAAGTTTGAAACGGGGTCTAGCGCATTGGCCTCTAGTAGTATTTTATGGTATTCTTGCTCTTTTTGCGCGTTTCGAATTTCAATGCGTCGGAGCATTTTCGATGCTTCATGCCAGCGAACGACAAGATTTTCCCCGTACTTTGCAATTAGCCAATCGCAAAGCGATAGCTTCATTTGCGAGCTGAACTTTTCAGGGCTTAGCCGCTGTGAGCCTTCGGCGGTTTCGTAAGACTTTGTTGCAAGTTCAATTTCGCCCGAGAGGAGCTGGGCATCACCCAATCTGTGCCAGTCTGTCGCTGACGATGTATCTGTGATCGCCGACTCATAAAGCTTTCTGGCTGGACGATAATGTCGAGAATTGTAAAGGGCTCCACCGAATTCCTGAAGAAAGTAATCCGTGGTCAGGTACTCGGGGCGAAGCTTTCGGGCTTGGTTATAGTACCAAACGGCATCGGCAAAATTTGCAGTTTGAAGAGCAACATTGCCTTGATTATAAAAGGTTGCGGCGGCGGGACCCTGCATGTCGTTTTGAATGGCGAAATGCCGAACCGCATCGTACCAGACGTTAAGCCAATCTTGAGTGTGTGATTTTTGTGAGGCGCTGACTAGTGCGACAGTCAACATCGGGTTCGCAGGCGATGAGGGGTCCTCTAGGTCATTTAGCAAAGCAAAGCTGACTAAATCAGCAGGAGCCGACCGTAGAGCTAAAGCTGCACGAAAAGCGATAAACGGATGGGGGGCGACAAGCTTGTCTTGCAGGATCGAATTTGCAATCGCTTGGGCTTGATGTGTGCACCCCATATCCGAGCTTACGATACATGCACAGTAAAGCAGAGCAGTAGAAAGCTCGTCGCCCAAAGCGTCCTCAGGGATTTCGATGCTAGTCAGCTTGCCACATCTTATTGTTATCGAACTACCTATTTGGGATATTAGCAGTGGGAGATGTCGATCATCTGGTAAGGTGTCCGCGGGTACAATTGTTCCGCATATTTCTGTTGCCTGCTGGATGGCCAATTTTAACTCGAAGGTTTTTGACGCTCCAAAGTCTATGGAATCTGCTTTGAGTGAGACGAATCCATGGGCGTTCAAATTCTTTGCGCGCCGAGCGATTTTCAAGTCTGACGCTAAAGCAGGCAGCGTATCATCATTCCATTGCTGGTTACCCGAAAAATTGACGGTTAAGGAATCCTGTGTCTCTTGCTTAGCGGTCGGATGGATTTCAAAGTGCCATTTACAATGAAATTTACTTGTAGGCCTGCAGAAGCGAACCAGTAGCGTCGGTACATCTAGCTGGTGGAAATAACGAAGCTGCTCCAAGCTGAGAGTTGTGCTGGTTTCCTTTTTTGTGTCATCGGTGCCTCGCAGTTGAACATAGAACATGAGGCCAGTGGCGGTCCCATCTTTTTCAAATATTTCGACTTCTAAGTCGGTTCCATAGTCAGATGGCTTTGGGCGTGAAACCCATGCATCGGGAAGCAAGCGGTCAAACTGTCGTCTGCTGGCATCTTCGATCTGATGGTTGTTGTGACGTTTCGGCAATTGGATATCTCAAACTGATTTGTACCAAACACTATATCTTTGGCACCTTAAGGTTGTCTTGGCCAGATGGTTCGGTATCAACATGCCACAAGGTATTGATGGAACAGTATATTGCCAAAACGATCTATCTCTCAAAGAACAGGTGACCAAGCCGAAAACCTTGCCCAGGGAGCTTTTCTAGATGCTCCGAACTGGATTTGCCGAACACAGTCGCATGACTGTGGGATTGATCTGGAAGCAGAGCTAATCGACATCGTTGATGGAATCGAAGAACTGTCCGGCGCGCTCGTAAAAATTCAGGTCAAAGGAACTCTCAAGCCTATCTTCAGGAACCGCGGTTATTATATTCGGTTGAAAACCGATTATCTGAAATACGCTAACCAGTTTAGAGTTCCGGTACTCCTTCTCTTGGTGAACGTCCGAAGCAAAGAAATACACTATCTGTGGCTACAAGAGTATCTAATTGGCAGGGAAGATATTTTGTACGGGGCCAAAAGCGTTCTGGTCAAGGTTCCAGAAGAAAACGTGTTGAACCATTCGTTCCAACATCAGTTACCTGAGATAGCGCTTGGCGTGACTAATGGGTCTCAGTTGATGGCTGTCCAGAAGCTATTTGAAGTGTTTTCATCAAAGTATGATCAGAAGGCGTTGGAGCTGGCTTCAGGCCTCCTTGAACATCTCGGTGAAGGGGGGCACGTTTCAATATTCAACGGGACCATAGACAAGCTGATCAAACGAGGGCCGCACTTATCTCGAGTAGGCTCACAGGAATTTGGGAAAATCCTAGTCGACCTAACTCGTCGCTTTGGCGACAAGCTGAGTGCTGAACAGGTCCTAAAGATGGTTGTCAGGGGCGATACATACTCTTGGGCAGGTCTAGATGGCCTACTGGGTCTATATGATGGGTTTCCTGATCACGCAAAAGCACTGAACCTCGCCCGTCGCTTCGATGAAATCGAAATGTATGAATTGAGTTGGTATTGCCGTTTTCGCGAAGCGCATGCTCAACTGGACTCGATGAGTATCTGGTTGCAAATTTCTCAACTTGAGACAGAATTTCCAACGAGGTCTGGTTTACTATTCATACCTGATGAAGCACGCGAATATTGTTACTCAAAATGGCCAACCCGTGCCGACATGGTTTATCTCCAATCGCTTCATTTCAAAGAGCCCTCAACCCAGCATATGGACGAGCGGGCGGATGATGAAAAATGAATGCTGGGTGTCGGTGGGGTGCCAAAATACTTGGGCTGGCTTGGAAACAGTTGGCTAGTCCTGAGACGGCCTGCGATCTCTAAGAAATTGATCCTATTGAAGGATTGCGGCGGCCTAAGGCGTCTTGCGAGGGTTTGAATGGAAACCTAAGAAAATTGAAAATCCTCGTGTCGGTGGTTCGATTCCGCCCCTGGGCACCATTTAAACTCTTGATATATAACGAATATTTCATATTGTTCCCCCTTCGGGTGCAATGGGTTTGACAGTTTTTCTTGATGGTTTGACAACTTCCGCCAAAGCTTTCTCTCGTTTTCTGATCGATTTCAGCGTTTTCTTGTTCTTCTTTGCCAACGATGCGTTGCGCGAGTAGTGCCTCGCCATGGAGGGTGTTTTCTGTCCGAGAACGTCCGCGATTGCGCGTTCGTCTTGCCCTTCTTCTCTTAGGCTAGTGGCAAGAGTGTGCCGAAGACCCTTTGGTGTAAGATGCGTTACGGGATAGCCTTCGGTAGCAAGATTGTTTTTGAAAGTGTGCCAGCTAGAGGAAAAACCGCTGTATTTCCAAGATTGACCCCGAGAGTTTGCCAAAACCGTTTCTGCGTCGTGGGGGGCTATCGTCTCAAGGACTGCCCGCAAAAGCGGACCGATTGGAACTGCTTGCTCATGGCCCGTTTTGTTCCGCCAATCCCATATTACACCATCTTGTATCGCACTTTTGGGCAATTCTAATGCATCGGTGGGGTCCAAACCTGTTCCAAGCATGATACCAAGTGGCGCGCTAATATGTGCGGGAGCACGGGTAAAGATGAGAGTGATCTCGGCAAGTGACCAAGGCTTATTTGCTCGTGGCTTGGATTTAGGCCGACGTTTATTAATAACGTCTTTCGCATAATTCTCATCAATTAATCCCTTTGGAATGGCATACTTGAAGACCTCACTGAGGTAGGTTTTGACTAAATTGCCTCGCCTAAAGCCGCGTTTCTCACTGGCAATGTCATGAATTCCAGAGATTAATGGCGTATCGATTATATGGATCGGAGTATCTTTAACGCTTTCCAGAAAACTTCTACACCAGCGGTAGTCCTTCTTGCTAACGGCGGAAAGATCGTCGCGAAAGTGATCTGTTTCCTCATAAAACTGCATTAGTGCCCCAAGTGTACCAGCCTTTGGCTCAAGTAATTTTTGCGCGTTAGATACGGCTGTGATGCGACCACACTCAGCAAAGAACTCTGCTGTACCCAACGGGTATTTGGTGAGGTCTATCGATTCCCCTGTCTTCCGATGATAACACCGCACCTTTTTGCCATGTCGGTCGAGGAAAATCTTGAAGCCCTTTACTCGAATTAGCGTCATGCAAGTTTCGCCAGTATGCTTTGTTGGGTTTGCATTTCCGCGTCTGATTTGACTGCATCAATCCATCTGTCGAGATCAATTTTGTCATATAACAAGTTGTTTTGCTGCAAGACTATGGGCCGAACGGGGCAAAGCGCTTTGAAATGTTTGACGGCCAAACCACAGTAGTGCGCAGCTTCAGTAGCAGATTTCATCCGCTTTTCGACTACGCTGATGCTTAAACTCGCACGGCTCATTTTAAACCTCGATCCCACTACACTTCATCGGGTCCACCATGTTTTGATCGAAGTATTCAGAGAGTGCCGTCGAAGGTAAATAGTAGTTTCGTCCGATCATGACGAAGCGGATTTTTCGATCTTTGATCAGGCGGCGAACCCGACCAATGGGCCAGCCGGAAGTTTTTGATAACCTTTGAGGCGATACAAAGCCTTGTGAAAGTTCATCTGTTTGTGACATGTTTGACCTCAATGATGAGTAAATATCTAAAAAAGCACGAATGCGATACATTATGATTACATGCGATACGTTCGTAGTGCAAGTCAACGTTTTATGACAGCACTCGACAATACAGCGGTTGGAGCACGACTCGGCATGTTGCGCCAAAGTAAGAGCTTGTCGCAGGGCGACATGGCGAAGGCGCTTAATGTATCAGTTGCCGCATACCGTAATTATGAGTGGGGCAACCGTGAGACGCCTGTTTCCGTGCTCATAAAGGCGGCCGAAATGTCTGGCACGACCCTTGATAGCCTAGTCCTCGGCGAGATTGGCCTGTCGAGCGAGATGATAGCAGAACAGCTTGCTCGCATTCTGCCGCACCTCTCCAAATCAGACGCCAACGACTATTCACACCACGTCGGCGCAATCGCTTTCCTACTAAAACAAACACTTTCAAAACCGGGTTTCAGTGACCGTGACATTGCGGAATATATGGCGTCCCGCCAAGGAGATGACGGATGACACAAACCAGCTTTGTCTCGCATTATAACAACACACTTCTAAGCGGGCTGTCTTGGAAGCTTCTCAAAATGGCTTTCACTTGCTTGCTTCTCATGACGCTTTTCCTTCCTTCGATACCCCTAAGGCATGACCATGAAGTAGCTGCACTTGCCTTAAGTTTGTTGAGCCTTTGTGGCGCGGTTGGAGTCGTGATGATAGCTCTCGCTATGCGTGAGATCGAGAAAAAGCGGGTGCAGTTGTGATTACCGGTACGATCAAAACGCAAGTCGACCAAATCTGGAATGCTTTCTGGTCCGGCGGCGTTTCCAACCCACTATCGGTGATCGAACAGATCACTTACCTGCTCTTCATTAAGCGCCTCGATGAAATCCACACACGGGAAGAGGCCATGGCCAACACCCTTGGAACGGAGATGGAGCGTCGAATTTTTCCGGAAGGCACCTTCAAGTACAAGGTCAATGACGACCCCGAAGACGACGAGCATGTTGAGCGGCCCTATGACGATTTGCGGTGGCAGAAGCTGATCAACTTTGAAAACCGTGAAAAGCTGAAACTCGTAGATCAGCACGTATTCCCGTTCCTGCGCACAATGGCCGACAAAGGCTCTTCCTTCGCAACCCACATGAAAGACGCACGGCTTGGCTTCTCCAACGCTGCCTTGCTCGACAAGGTCATGCGCCTGCTGGACCAAATTGATATGGACGACCGCGACACGAAGGGCGACGTCTATGAATACATGCTGGGTAAGATCGCCAGTGCAGGTCAGAACGGCCAATTCCGCACGCCGCGCCACATCATTGAGCTTATGGTCAACATCATGGCCCCGACACCCAAGGATGTGATCTGCGATCCTGCTGCGGGTACTTGCGGCTTCCTCGTGACTGCGGGGGAATACCTTCGCAAGAAGCACCCCGAACTGCTACGGAACAAAGAACTCCGCGATCACTTTCATAACCACATGTTCAAAGGCTTCGACTTCGACAACACGATGCTGCGGATCGGTTCAATGAACATGATGCTGCATGGTGTTGAAAATCCTGATATTTCCTATCGCGATGCGTTGGCCGAGGCGCATGGCAAGGACGCGGGGGCCTATTCCCTGATCCTTGCCAACCCGCCGTTTGCTGGCTCGCTGGACTATGATGCAACTGCTAAAGACCTTCAAAAGATCGTCAAGACGAAGAAGACGGAACTGCTATTCCTCGCTCTTTTCTTGCGTCTTATGCGGACAGGTGGACGCGCGGCGGTTGTTGTGCCGGATGGGGTACTTTTTGGATCTTCCACGGCGCATAAGGAAATTCGCCGGACCATCGTCGAGGATCAAAAACTCGATGCGATTATCAAGCTGCCGTCGGGTGTATTCCGCCCATATGCGGGTGTTTCCACTGCCATTCTGATCTTCACCAAGACGGAAAGCGGCGGTACGGACAATGTCTGGTTCTATGATATGGAGCAAGACGGACTGAGCTTAGATGACAAACGAAACGAGCTTTTACTATTAGAAAAACTTGGACCTGTTCCTAAGGTGCCACTCACTAAAGATGAGCATTCCAAAAACAACCTTCCAGACATTTTGAGCCGATGGCAGAATTTAACAGAGGAAAAAGATCGTCCTCGCACGGCTCAGAGCTTCATGGTGCCGCTGGAAGATATTAAAGCAACTGGAACATGGGATCTCTCGCTTAACCGCTATAAGGAAGTGGCGCAGGAAGAAACAAAACATGATTTTCCAGAGGATATTATTGCCGACCTATTCGCGATCGAGGTGGAGTTTTCCAAGAATTTAAACGAACTAAAGGCTAAATTGGGATGAGCGTCGCTGCCGTCCCATTAAGCAAGCTGCTTAGACCCGCAAAGACGATAAAGGCGGCAAACGGGGATTACCCCTTGCTATCGATGACTATGAAAAATGGCTTGGTAGATCCTCTGACAAAATTCAAGAAGCGGATCGCGAGCGACGACACTTCAAACTACAAAGTAGTCAAAAGAGGTCAATTGGTAGTTGGGTTCCCTATAGATGAAGGGGTACTTTCGTTTCAAATGCTTCACGATGAAGCAATAGTTAGCCCAGCTTACGGGATATGGGACATTGTTTGCGACGATAGCGTGGATCGTTCTTATTTAGAGGCCTTTCTGAAGTCGCCGATCGCGATCGCCTACTATCTTGCGAAACTACGTTCGACGACAGCGAGGCGGCGGTCCTTGGACCGAGAAACATTTCTAGACCTGTTGGTACACCTACCGCCGCTTGGCGAACAGATTCGGATTGCGGATATGTTGGATCAGGCTGATAGACTTCGCGATAACCGCACAATGGCCCTCAGCAAATTGGAGGGGCTAGGAAAGTCCATCTTTATTGAGATGTTTGGGGAACCTGCCCAAAACCCCAACAAATTTCGAGCTTGTAAGTTGCAAGACGTAATCAAGATCGTGGGCGGCTCTCAACCCGCTAAAAAGCATTTTCTATACGAAGATGGACCAGAAAACGTTCGTTTTGTCCAAACGCGCGACTTTAGAACTGACGCGTACAAAACATACGTACCAAAAACGCTCGCAAAACGTCCGTTTCAAGAGGACGATGTTATAATTGGACGTTACGGACCTCCCGTATTTCAGATTTTCAGAGGGTTATCAGGAACTTATAATGTTGCCCTTATGAAGGCCGAACCAAAAGGCGACGTGACGAAAGACTTTATATACTATTTGCTTCAGGCACCCCGTTTGCATGCTCACGTGGTTTCAAATTCTGAACGTACAGCTGGCCAATCTGGAGTGAACTTAACGCTACTAAATGACTATCCAGCTTTTGAACCACCTATGAAATTGCAACAAGAGTTTTCGAACCGCTTATTAAGCCTTAAGTCGCTTACCACCCAAGCCGAAAACTCCTTGAAATTTTCCGACAAACTTTACTCGTCTATCCAACATCGTGCCTTCCGAGGGGAACTCTAAGATGCGGGGCGAGATCATCGGCGTCTGGTCCGAAATGTGGCGGCAGGTCTGGCGCAAGCTTGCGGATCACCGAGACGCGCCAGATGACCTGTTTTGCGAACTTTACCGAGAGCTAAACAAGTCCTTCACTGACCAATTAGACCCAGCCACGTCCCTCGCTGCGATTGTGGATGACACCAATCAAGCCCGCGTTGCCTTTCGCGGTACCAAAGCCGCAGCACTACAAGGCGAACTCTCCGCCCTCGAATTCCTTGAACGCGCTCATACTGTGATCGAGGATTTCGGCAGCGAAGCCCTGACGAACAAGTATTTCCTCCTGATCCGGGATTTCCTTGAGAAATATAGTCTGCGCTATGACCTCCGCCGCCCGTTCAGCCTGCACCCAACGCTCCCCGGCGTTTTTGCACGTCTCATGCGTGATCTCAGGCAGGTAACCTCGCAAGATGCTGCGCTCGCGACACTGATGCGTGATTTTGAGGACTGTGTTCGAGACTTAAAAGACGACCAGTCGCCCCGAAAGGTCAAACAGTGCATATCTGCCCAGTTTAACCTCCTTGAAGCATTGTTGAAGCAACACCCGGATGTCGTACTGTTCAACGCGACAGCTAGACGTGAAGCAAACACCTTTGGCGCGATGTGTGACCAGACAGCCGTTTGGCCTCATGCGCAAATAAGAGAATCTGCCAAGGGGATTTACCGTTTTGCTAACGACTACCCCGGAATTCGCCACGCTGGGACTGCTGCAAGTCAAATCCGAGAGATCGAGATGCGAGACATGGTTTCGATCACCATAATGTTGGCCGGTTTCACCCCGTATTTCACACAGTCGCTAAACGCGAACACGATTTATTCGGACTAGGGCAAATGATTAAGCAGAACCAATGGCTTCAAGGGATACGCGACTTTAGAGTGCCAACTTTGACGGACGAACAATCCCGCTATGGCTGTGGTTTTTCGCGCACGACGTTTGACGCGGAAGTTGGCGAAGAAACCTACGTTCTGTTCTGCGAAGATCCGCCATATGCCAAGGCCCTGAGTGGGATCCAGCCCATGACGTTGATCGCCCACAAAGGGATCGCCGCAACGCCCCATGGCCTCGTCGCCTACGTCGTATGGCAAATCGCGGCTGGCAGTGTTCAGGAGTCCTTTGTTGAAACATTCTTGAACCCGTTTCAGATTGGCACGCTACAGCTCGTCTCGGACGCCGCAAACCAAACCCACCTCAAGTTCATGGCACTGGACCGCTCGGACCAGTCGGTCGTGACGATGATCGACTTTGAGAACACGTTCGAGCTGGATCAACTGCTTTTCCACATGGTGATGAATATCGGGCATGCCAAACCGACTGATTTCGCAGCGGCGACCGCACACATTATGGCCAACGTACCGTTAGAGCAGTTGGTAGAAGGAGCCATTTGATGACCCAGTTCGCGTTTCTATCTGCCGATTTCCCAGACCTTTTGACCCATGCCAAGGTCGCCGAGAGTTCCGCCTTATCCGACCCGCGTGGAGCATGTTTTCGGGCACGGCTGACGCTGGAAACGGCTATCAACTGGCTTTATCGAAACGACCCTTCGCTGCGCTCGCCATATCAAGACAACCTCGCGGCGTTGATCGCTGAGCCTAGCCTGTCGCAGCTCACCGGGCCTGCCATTGTTACCAAAGCACGCTTCATCAAGAACCAAGGTAACCGCGCTGCCCACGACAGCGGCAAGCCTCTTACTGCGCAAGATGCTGCGGCCACGGTGCGTGAGCTGTTCCATGTATGCTACTGGATCGCCCGTACCTATGCGAAAGGCGCAAAGCCAGATGCTGCGCTGTCCTTTGACTTAGGCAAGCTCGAAAAAACACTGACGATTTCGTCAAGCACGGTCGCGCAAATTCAAAAGCTGAAGGACAGCCATGAGGCGGCCTCCAAATCTCTTAGGGATACAGAAACCGCTCGGAAAGCATCCGAAGATGGCCGTCTGGCGCTTGAAGCTGAACTGAAAAATGTTCGTGCGGAAGTCGCGGAAGCACGCAAAGCCAACCAAGCTGTCCCTGATCCACATGACTATGATGAAGCCGCAACTCGCGATGCGTTCATTGATTTGTTGCTCGCAGAAGCAGGTTGGCCGCTTGATCAAGGCCGCGACCGTGAGTTTCCAGTTCAGGGCATGCCAAATGAAAAAGGGCAGGGCTTTGTCGACTATGTCTTGTGGGGCAGCGACGGAAAGCCGTTGGCCGTTGTTGAAGCGAAGCGGACACGCAAAGACAGCCGGATAGGTCAACAACAGGCAAAGCACTATGCCGATTGCCTTGAGCAGATGTATGGGCGGCGACCTGTCATCTTTACGACCAATGGGTACGAGCATTGGATTTGGGATGACAAGATGTATCCGCCCCGCCGCGTGTCTGGGTTCCTAAAGAAGGACGAGCTGGTCCTGCTTCATCAGCGCCGCGAAACCCGAAAGGTCTTGGATGGCGTGTCAGTAGATGAAGAGATTGCCGGTCGCTTCTATCAGCAGCGTGCCATCCGTCGTGTTGGTGAGGCTTTTGAACGTGATCGTCAGCGAAAAACCCTTCTGGTTATGGCGACTGGAAGCGGGAAGACCCGAACTGTAATCGCGCTGATTGATCAGCTTATGCGGGCGAACTGGGCGCGTCGGGTGCTGTTTCTTGCCGACCGCGTGGCGTTGGTCAAGCAAGCCCACAACGCTTTCAAAACACACCTGCCGTCAGCTTCAAGCGCGAACCTTTTGCAAAAGCACGATCCGGCAAAGAATGATCACTCCGGTGCGCGGGTCTTTCTTTCGACCTATCCAACAATGATGGGTTTGATTGATGAAGTAAAAGGTGGAGAGAAGCTCTTTGGCCCCGGCCATTTTGATCTAATCGTGATCGATGAAGCTCACCGCTCAGTCTACCGCAAATACCGCGCTATTTTTGAGTATTTCGACAGTATGTTGGTAGGTCTAACAGCAACCCCTCGCGACGAGATCGACCGCGATACTTACTCCTTGTTCGAACTTGAACGTGGTGTTCCGACGGACTCCTATGACCTTGAAGACGCAGTCGCCGACGAATACTTGGTGCCCCCGAAGTCAATCTCAGTCCCTCTCAAATTCCAGCGGGACGGGATCAACTATGACGGTCTTTCAGACGAGGAAAAGGCGGAATGGGATGCTATTGAATGGGACGACGAAGGAAATATTCCAGACAGTGTCGAAAGCAATGACCTTAACAAGTGGCTCTTCAACAAGGACACCGTCGACAAAGTCCTAGAACATTTGATGGTAAACGGAATTAAGGTTGCTGGCGGGGATCGTTTGGGGAAAACGATAATCTTTGCAAAAAGCAGTCGCCACGCCCATTTCATTGCTGAGCGGTTCGATGCGAACTACCCGCATTACGAAGGGAAATTTGCACGACTCATCGACTATAGTGTTCCGTATGCGCAATCCCTCATTGATGATTTTTCAGAGGCCGAAAAAGCGCCTCATATCGCGGTGTCGGTCGATATGCTGGACACAGGGATTGACGTTCCGGAAGTCGTTAACCTCGTCTTTTTTAAGATTGTGCGCTCCAAAACAAAGTTCTGGCAAATGATTGGGCGGGGGACTCGGACGTGTGAAAACCTGTTCGGACCGGGCCAAGACAAAGAAGAGTTTATCGTTTTCGATTTCTGTCAAAACTTGGAGTTTTTCAACGAAAATACAAAAGTAACTGATGGCCCGTCTGCGATGCCTATCGGTCAAAGGCTATTTTCAGTTCGGGTTGGCTTAATAGAAGCGTTGCAAGAATCCGAAGAACATCAGCCGTTGCTCAATGCCGTCAAAAAACGGCTGCATGAAGAAGTGCAAGGTATGAATCTCGAGAATTTCATAGTGCGTCAGTCTCGTCGGTCGGTGGAAAAATTCCAATCATCCGATAGTTGGGAAACCCTCGATTTAGACGCGAGGATGGCGCTGGCAAGCGAAGTTGCTGGCTTGCCCACAGCGTTTGAAGACGGTGCATTGCCAGCGAAGCAGTTTGATCTGCTCATCCTCAAAGCGCAGCTTCTACTGCTAAATGGAAATTCTGGGTTTGCGGTTTTGCAACAAAAGGTGACGTCCTTCGCATCTCAATTGGAGGCGCTGCCTAATGTTCCGACCGTTGCGAAACAGATGGAACTGATTATTGATATCCAAACAGACGGATTCTGGCAGGATATTACAGTTGAAATGTTAGAGGATGTGCGCAAACGACTGCGCGGTTTGGTTGACTTGATCGAAGCAAAAGAGCGGAAGATAGTCATAACAAATTTTGAGGATACACTCGGCGAAGGTACTAAGATTCATCTGCCGGAAGTCGGGGGCGGTGTCGATAAGGTGCGCTTCAAGGCAAAGGCGCGCAAATTCGTTGAGCAACATCAGGACCATATCGCCATGCTTAAGCTCCGTCGTGGTGATGCCTTAACCCAAGCTGACCTAGCTGAATTAGAACGCATGATGTTAGACGAAAATGTAACGGATCAAAAAACCATAACAGAACTCAACGCAGAAGCTGGTCTTGGTCATTTTCTGCGTTCATTGACGGGACTGGATCGTGCTTCCGCCATGGGCTTGTTCAGCTCCTTCGTCGCCGCCAGTGACCTGAACGCAAATCAAAATGAATTCATCGGCCTTATCATTGATAGTCTATGCGAGAACGGTCTGATTGATCCCAAAATGTTCTATGAAAGCCCCTTTACCGACCTCGATGATATGGGGATTGTTGGGGTTTTCGGTGCTGACCAAACCGCTGAAATCATTAGAATTGTAAGGCAGGTTAATCAAACTGTTGCTGCCTAAAGCTACTTAGAGCTTCAGCGGATTGGCTATACATGAATAATTGAAATGGTTGGGGCACCTTGATGAGAGTCTCCATAACCAATTTTGGGCAAGAAAACTAGGAATGGTCGACGTGTCTGGATCGTGGGACCGTAGCGACGATGAACGATGTCGATGCACAGCCACTTTGGGAGCAAGGTAAGCGGGAGGAGTATGTTGTTTCACGCATGCTTGGCAAGACGGCCGCAAGTTAACACCGACCCGTCAGGTTTGCGAGACGTGTTTTCGTTCGGAGCGGCATGCTGCACGTGATATCTGTTTGCCGAAGTCTTTTTGCCTCGTCGTTATGCGACAAGTATCGGATATTTTCGGGAAAATAAGATTGTCAGTTAGGACTATCACTGCTCCGAAGCGCCGTTCGGATAGTTTGCCCGCCCCCAGCGCTCCCAGTCGTGGAGGTAGAAAGCGTCTTGGCTCGGAACATTGGGGCAAGCACAGGGGCAGACGTACTTCGCGAACCTCTCGGCCACGTCTGGCTGCATGTCAGCAAGGACAACGTAGGGGAGCGATTTGCCCTCTGCGAGAGGCAGCTCGCGAATTGGTACACCATAGCTCATACGGGCCGTCTCTGGGTCGTTATACATCCGCTCGATGCCTTTCATATAACGCGTCCACCACCTTGGCGCGGGCCTTGGGGATCGATATCGCACAAACTGTTCTCCATAGTGTGATGGTGCCAGATGTACTAAACTTGCTTCCATACTACGAGTTCTTGTTTTCAGACCTTTCGTCGGAAATACGTGCCGAGAACGCTTCTCGATGGAACGATATTATCAATTCAGAGCAAGATAGCCGCAGAAAGAAAGGTTTTCAAAAAGGACCGCTGTGGTGCATCAGAACTGATTTAGGTGTCTGATGAAGCCTTCATGCCTGAAGATCTCGTATTGATCCATGCGAGGCTGATCTGATGCTCGCCCTCTTCTCTGTTATCCAGGTTCTCGATACAAATATTTGTGCAGATCATAATAGAGGGTCAATAAGGTTCGTTGTTCGGAGGCTAAAAACCAAAAAACGTTTGCCCGAAATTATGTAATAAAGTTGGGATCGCATGTCGCACTATGAACTTTTATTGCTCTGGCAAATTATAGCGTCCTAAAAAGCAGTCCGGCCGCCAGAACAACAACAAGTCCACCGGCCAATATCTCCACCATTGCGGCCAACATTGCAGCACGCGGTGACTTGGCGAACCCGGCCAGTACACTGCCGCGCAACGCACCTGCGCCGAGCCCAACTGCAATAGTGACCGCCGCTGTGCCAAGTGCCATAGCGAAAGCACCGGCAATACCAAGAGCACCTATTCTCATCTGCCAAGTGATGATCAACACGAATAGCGCACCCGTGCAGGGGCGGACGGCAATCCCTGCGATGAGCACCAAAGCCTCCCGCAGTGTTCCAGCTTTTTCGACTTCTGCAATTGTTGGCCCATGAGCATGACCACAACTGGCACAGGTTGCGACTTCCTGATCATGCGTTGACACGGGTCGCAGGTGACCGAGCCCGCGCCAGACAAGCCAGCCGCCGATCAGCGCAATGGCCGCATAGCTAACAGGGGCCATGATGTCTTCTGTCACACCCACCATCGCCTCCCGCCCAAGGTTCAGCAGGGTTACCCCGGTATAGACCAACGCCACGGCCGTCACCGCTTGTCCAAGCGAAGATGCCAGCGCGATAAGCGACAGACGCAATAACGGCACGCCCCGCGCCATGCCATATCCGCCGATCAACACCTTGCCGTGTCCCGGCCCTGCCGCATGCGCCAGCCCATAGGCGAAACATGCCGAAAGCAGTGCGAAAACCGCACCTGGCTGTTCTGCACGGGCGGCACGCAGAGCACTGGCGATTGCGTTCTGAAATGCCATTTGTTGGCCTGCGGCCCAATAGGCGAGGCGGTCGAAACTGCCGCTCCACCACATCGCCAGCAGCCCGATCAGGACCGCGATGCCTGCCAGCGTCAGGACGCGCCGCATATCACGATCACGCTGTCCGCCATCTGCGCGCCAATATTTGGCAACCCGGCATCCTGTGGATCCGCTTGGGCATCCAGAGTTGCAAGCTGCTCTTGAAGTGCCCTCAAGTCGGCGTCCGGATCAGGCGCTTTCTGCCGCACATGGCACACGCCACCCCCTGTCACTGCCACGGGGCCAGTCACCTCATAGGCAACATAATAGGTCGGGTCATAGGCTTTCATGATCAGGGTTTCTCCGGGCACCAGCGGAACTTCGAGAGCCCGAAGATGTGTTGTTGTGATGCGCCCATCCGCAAAGCTGGCCGTGACTTCTTGCGGTCCTGACAGAGCAACGGGGTTATCGCCTTGTGTCACCACCAGATCGCCATTGAAACTTTCGTCCCATTTCATGTCAAAACCCGTTAACATTGCAATCTCCTCCTCGGCCAACACGCCATCGCCATCGCTGTCCAGCGCCATGTCCTCGGTGATTAGCAATGAATAGAAATCATCATACTGCCAGATCACCCGCACATGCGTCATCTGCCCGGTATCGTCGAGGATCAACTCGAATCCAGTATCGATGAAAACGTGCGGATGCGCGGCCAGTGGAACAGCCGTCAAGCTGGTTAGTATTAGGATCAGAATTGGTCTCATAGCCCTTGAATAGCGGTCGCGGCATGGTATCGCAATCGCCCGCGCGACTCACTGGCACTTGTCGGCCGATCTGGACAGATCGACTGCACCGAAAGCGATCCTCAATGCCAGTGAATATCATGATGATGAGCCCTCTGGTCCCAGAGGTAGGCTGGTTATGGCCGCTTTGCGATGTATGTCGACCTTGAAACAAGCCTTGGCGAAGATCTGATCAAGGCCCACTTTGATCGCGTATTTCGCCTTGCCGTCCTTGACCGTTCATTTCATCTTCCTGATGCCAGCAAGCAAAATTAAGGATCACCAGAATATGAGACCTTCTTTGAGAGACAAAGCGATTTTTGTCTGCGACCAAAAGATCGCGAAGAAGGGAGATGCCGTAGGTCTTTCGTTCTACGCATTTTTTGCAAATAAGAATGACGATCCAGAGCTGCTAATGGAAGCAGCGGAATGGTGGATCAAAACCCACAAGCTGGATCACTTTGAAAAAGCCATGAAAATCCGTGAAATGATAAGTTCCGGCATGTGAGAAAAGTCGGTTTTATCCGTTCTCGCTTGCGGATCATGCTCCGCCAGATTACCTGTCGCGCTCTATTGATCGGTTTGTTGATCTGGCCTGACCGCTGGGTCTCATGACTGTCCTATCTGTGACGGCGGGCAGGCCTTTATTTTTCAGCTTAACGTTTGTTGCTTCTTCATGCTGCGGGCCGATTTGACGATTGCATCGACCGTAATGCCAAAATGCTCGTACAGTTTAGCGGACTGATCCGATGCACCGAACCCGTTCATGCCGATGAAATGGTCGCCTTCCCGCAGCCAGCGTTCCCAGCCGAACTTCATCGCGGCTTCGATGCCGATGCGCGGTGCGGTTCCGATGACGCTGGCCCGATAGTCTGCATCCTGCGTGTCGAAAAGTTCCCAACAGGGCATGGACACCACGGCGGCTTGGATGCCTATCCCCGCAAGCGCCTGACGTGCTGCCACCGCAAGGCCGACTTCGGTGCCGCTTGCCATCAAGGTGATGTCGCGCGCGCCAACCGCTTCGTGCAGGACATATGCGCCGCGTGCGGTCAGGTTGTTGGTGCAGGTTTCGCGCACCTGATCCGCGGTTTGCCTGGACAGTGAAAACAGGCTTGGGCCGTCGGTCGCTTCCATCGCGAGCGCCCAAGCTTCGGCGGTCTCGACGGCGTCGGCGGGGCGGAACACCTTCATGTTGGGCATGGCACGGAAACTGGCAAGGATCTCGACCGGCTGGTGCGTCGGCCCGTTGCTGCCCACGCCGATGCTGTCGTGGCTGAACACGAAAAGTGCGGGAAGCCCCATCACCGCCGCCATGCGCATCGCGGGACGTTCGTAATCGGCGAAGGCAAGATAGGTGACATTCACGGGCCGCAAGCCGCGGTGGGCGGCGATCCCGTCACACATCGACCCCATCAGATGTTCGCGCACGCCGCAGTGGACATAGCTGCCTGAACGGTCGGATGCGTCAAAGGCCGTCCGGCTGCGCTTGTGGTTTGTCGGAGCCTCGAGATCGGCGCACAGGACAAGGGTGTCGGGCAGTGTCCGGGCCAGTGCATCGCAGATTTCACCAGACGACTGGATCGTCGGGCGCGGGGTGCGCAGCGACGCCTGATCTTTGATGATCCCTTGCATCGTGGCAGTCCAGTCCTTTGGCAAAGCGCCGCTGGTCCACTGGTGAAAGGTCGTCGCCGATGCATGGCCGTCTATCCGGGATTTCCATGCCGCATGTGCCTGCTTGCCGCGTTCCATACAGGCGGCCCAGTCTTGGCGTACGTTTTCGGGCAGATCAAACGGCGCGTGGTCCCACTTCAGCAAGGCCCGCGCCTCGTCGGAATCCGCTGGCGTCAAGGAGGCGCTGTGACCGCCGCGCTGACCTTGCAGGCGCGGAATGCCCCGGGCAATCACGGTGCGGCAGGCAATCAGGGACGGTCGCGGATCGGCCTTGGCGGCATCCATCGCGGCCGACACGGCTTCGATGTCGTGGCCATCGACGTCTTGCACATGCCAGTTGGCGGCGCGGAACCGCGCCGGTACATCTTCGCTGATCGACAGGTCTGTCGTGCCGTCATCGGTGATGTGGTTGTCATCCCAAAGGAACGTCAGCTTGCCCAGTTGCAGGTGACCAGCCAGTGATATCGCTTCCTGACCGACACCTTCCTGAAGGCAGCCGTCGCCGACAAAGGCCCAGGTGCGGTGATCCACAAGGTCGGACCCGAATTGTGCGGCCAGCCGCGCTTCGGCAACGGCCATCCCGACAGAGCAGGCGATCCCCTGACCCAGAAGCCCGGTCGTCAGCTCGATGCCGGCCTCTTGCTCGATTTCGGGATGCCCCGCGCAGACCGACCCCAACTTGCGGAAAGACTTGAGCGCGTCGGTGGAGACGTGCGCGTAACCTGCCAGATGCAGCAAGGAATATAGCAGCATCGACCCATGTCCGTTCGATAGCACCACACGGTCGCGATCGGGCCAAAGCGGGTCCTTCGGGTCCACCTTGAGGTGACGGGCATAAAGCGTCGCCGCGATTTCGGCCATGCCCAAAGGAACCCCCTGATGGCCTTCGCCTGCGTTCAGGATGGAATCTAGGGCAGTGAAACGAATGGCGTGGGCCATCGACTGAATATCGGTCATCGCGTTGGTCCCCCTTACAAAATTTCGCGGATGCGACTGATCGCCTCGCTTATATTGTCGGTCGAATTGGCGTAGGAGAAGCGCAGATAGCCTTCGCCGTAGCTGCCAAAGGACGTCCCCGCGACGGTCGCGACACCTGCCACATCGAGGAACCGGTCCTGCGCTTCGCGGGCGGTCATGCCGGTGCCTTCGATGTTGGGAAACGCATAGAACGCCCCGCCGGGGTCCGAGCAGCGCACGCCGGGAAGACTGTTCAGTTCTTCGACGATCAGCCTGCGGCGCGCGTCAAAGGCCACCATTATGCCGGCAACCGCATCCTGGGGGCCGGTCAGTGCCGCGATACCCGCGTATTGGGTGGCGGCGTTCACGCAGGAATGGTCATTGATCGCCAGCTTGGTCGCGGGGCCGACGGCATCGTCGGGCCAGACCGCGAAACCCAGACGCCAGCCCGTCATGGCATATGTCTTGGACCAGCCATCCAGCACGATCAGGCGGTCGCGGATTTCGGGATATTGCAGCAGCGAAACATGCTCGCGGCCCTCGTACAACATCTGGCTGTAGATCTCGTCTGACAGCACGGCGACATGGGGATGATCGGCCAGCCCGGCGACAAACTTGTCGATTTCGGCGCGGGGTGTCACGCCGCCTGTCGGGTTCGCAGGGCTGTTGATGATGATCAACCGTGTGCGCGGCGTGATCTGGGCCAGAACGGCCTCGGCTGAAAAGGCAAAGCCGTTGCTTTCCTCGAGGGCGATCGGCACCGGCATGGCACCGGAATAGCGGATCACGCTTTCGTAAATCGGGAAACCGGGGTTGGGGTACATGATCTCGACGCCGGGCTGGC